>JANXUP010000024.1 GCA_025356175.1 Sphingomonadaceae bacterium
CTGCTTGGCCTTACCCTGCGACTTATCCGCCCTTGGGCGTGAGCTGGTGTGTCACTTGGGCGGCACCTGGCGGCACCCAAGGGAGAGTAACCTCCGCACCGTAATCGCACTGCCAATCCAGAGATCCAGACCATGACCATGCTGAAAAACCCCGCGGCCAAGTACCGCGCTTTCCCGCCGATCAACTTGCCCGACCGCACCTGGCCCTCGCAGGTCATCACCAAAGCGCCGCGCTGGCTTTCAACCGATTTGCGCGACGGCAATCAGGCGTTGGTCGACCCGATGGGCGCGGAAAAGAAGATGCGCTTCTTCGACCTGCTGCTCAAAGTCGGCTGCAAGGAGATCGAGGTTGGTTTCCCGGCTTCGGGCGCGACCGATTTCGATTTCATCTCGGGGCTGGTCAAGAACGGCAAGGTGCCTGAGGACACGATCATTCAGGTGCTGACCCAGTCACGCCGCGACTTGATTGAAACCAGCTTTGCCAGCCTCGAAGGCTCGGATAAGGCGATCGTCCACCTCTACAATGCTGTCTCGCCCGCCTGGCGCCGGATTGTGTTCGGGATGAGCAAGGACGAAATCAAGGCCATCGCGATCGAGGGCGCCAAGGTGCTGCGCGATCAGGCGGCGAAGTACCACGCCACCGACTGGACCTTCGAATACAGCCCCGAAACCTTCTCGACCGCCGAAGTCGAATACTCGGTCGAGGTCTGCGCGGCAGTGATGGAGGTGCTCCGGCCCACTGCTGAAAAGCCAATCATCTTCAACCTGCCCGCGACGGTCGAATGCGCCACCGCCAACGTCTATGCCGACCAGATCGAGCTGTTCGGGCGGATGATCCCCAACCGTGAGGCCGTGGTGATTTCGCTCCACACCCACAACGATCGCGGCACCGGCATTGCGGCCTGCGAACTGGGCCTGATGGCCGGGGCGGACCGGGTAGAAGGCTGTCTGTTCGGCAATGGCGAGCGAACCGGCAACTGCGATTTGGTCACAGTTGCTCTTAACATGTACACGCAAGGCGTTGATCCGGGACTTGATTTTTCAAACATCGATGAGATCGCCGCGACTGTTGCCTATTGCAACCAGCTGCCGATCCACCCGCGCCATCCTTACGTGGGCGAGCTGGTCTACACCTCGTTTTCAGGCAGCCATCAGGACGCGATCAAGAAGGGGTTTGCCGCGCGCGAGCAGCAGAATGACGAATCCTGGGAGATGCCTTACCTGCCGATCGATCCGGCCGACCTTGGCCGCGACTACGAGGCGGTGATCCGGGTCAATTCGCAGAGTGGCAAGGGCGGGTTCGCATGGGTGCTCGAACAGGACCAGGGGCTTAAACTGCCCAAGAAGATGCAGGCGCATTTTTCCGGCCATGTCCAGGAACTGGCCGATTCTGCGGGGCGTGAACTGTTTGCCGATGACATCTGGCAGGTGTTCCAGCGGGTCTACCATGTTGGCACTCCGCAGCACTTCCAGTTGCTCGATTACGAGGAAACCAAAGCGAGCGACGGCACCCGGGTGTTCGCTGGCAAGATCGCGGTCGATGACCAGGAACAGTCGGTGTCGGGCCGCGGCAACGGACTGATCAGCTCGGTTGTCGCGACGATTGCCGACACTTTCGGGGTGCAGCTCGACGTGAAGGACTATACCGAGCACGCGATGACCGCAGGCTCGGATGCGCGCGCCGCAGCTTATGTCGAATGCGTGGGGCCGGACGGCAAGACCGTGTGGGGCGTGGGGATCGACGAGGACGTCGCGACCGCCAGCGTCCGCGCGGTGCTTAGCGCGGCCAATGCGGTAGCAATCTAGGGACGAACCCGCCGGCGACCGAGGGGGGAACCGATCGCCGGCAAGGCCCGTCCCGGCGCACGCGGCGGCAAGGCCGCGCACGCCAAGGCAAATTACGGCAGCAGCACGTGGTCGATCACGTGGATCACGCCGTTCGACTGCATGACATTGGCCTGGGTCACCTTGGCGACGCCGCCCTTGGCATCGGTCAGCGTGATGGTGCTGCCCTTCTTGCGCGCGGTCAACTTCTCGCCGTTGACGGTGGTGACCACGGCCTTGCCGTGACCCTTGGCGATCATCTTGACGAGGTCGGTGCTGGTCACCCGGCCGGCGACAACGTGGTACGTCAGCACCGCAGTCAGCGTGCCCTTGTTCTCAGGCTTGAGCAGCGTGTCGACTGTGCCGGCGGGGAGCTTGGCAAAGGCGGCATTGGTCGGCGCGAAGACGGTGAACGGTCCCGGGCTCGCCAGCGTATCGACCAGACCCGCAGCCTTGACGGCGGCGACCAGGGTCGTGTGATCCTTCGAATTGACCGCATTTTCGACGATATTCTTGGTCGGATACATCGCGGCGCCGCCAACCATCGGGTAATGCATCATCGGCTTCGAAATGGCGGGGCTGACAACGGCGGCCAGCGCGGTAGCGGCCAGGATAAGTTTAAACTTCATCGGGAAATCCTCCTTGAGTGCCGGGCGTCCAATCGCTCCAGCATTCAAGGTACGGCGCGGTCTCACGCGCGGATGCACTCACGATGAAGAATTATGTCTCGACCATTTTCCCGCTCGCCACGATCGGACCGACATGCTGCCCGGTCGGCGAACCGCCACGCTGTTCGAGCGAGACCGCAAAGGTTGCTCCCGCCGCAACCAGCCGCGCCTGCGCCGGATTGAGCTGGTGCGAGCTGGGCTTGCGCGCATCGAACACGCCCAGCGACACGGCCTTGTCCGCCCCCACCGGAATCACCCACAATTCGGCATCGCCCTTCCCCGGATCGAGCGCGATCGGGGCAAGGGCGATGCGCCGCGTCGCGCTATCATAACTGATCGCCATCGCGCTGCCAGTCTCGCCCGCCAGGCTGGCAACGGCAGGCGCGCCAGGTTGGGGTGGCAGTTCGATCTGCGGACGCTGGGCGAGCATGAACAGCGAGATCGCAGCGACCGCCGCCAGTGCGCCGCTGGTCAGCTTCCACCACAAGACGTTGGTCGGTGCGTTATCATTCTGCGGGATCCGCGCGGCAATGCGCGGCCACAGCTGCGCCGAAGGCTCCATGGCAAGCGGCGTGGTGAGACCCGCAAACTGATCTTCCCACCACGCGACCCGCGCCGCAAACGCGCCGTCCTGCGCGCGGCGCGAAGTCGCCGCCGAATCCCCGATCAAACCGAGCGCCAGTTCGGCGGCGAGCAGGTCGTCGTCATCGTTCATGACAGACACTCCCGAAGCTTGAGCAATGCGCGGCGGATCCGGCTCTTCACTGTCCCCAGCGGCAGCGAGACCCGCGCAGCGAGATCGGCGTAAGTCGAACCTTCGAAGAAGGCAGTGCGGATCATCTGCGCATCGCTTTTCGCGAGGCCTTCGATGCAGTGATTGATCCGCGCGTCCTCACCTTGTTCGACCAGCTGCGCCTCGGCGTCGGGGCTTTCGTCGGCGACTTCGGCGGCCAGTTCGATCGGCGCGGTCGGGCGGCGGCCCGAGGCGCGCAAGATGTCGATCGCACGGTTGCGGGTCAGCGTGGCGAGCCAGGAAATCGGATTGCCGCGCGCCGGATCGAAGCTGCCCGCGCGGTTCCAGATCGTGATGTATACGTCCTGCATCGCGTCCTCCGCATCGGCCCGTTCACCGAAGATACGAAGGCAGATGCCGAAAAGCTTCCGCGAGGTCCGGCAATAGACTTCCTGCAGCGCGGCGCGGTCCTGCCGGGCAACGCCCGCCAGCGCGCGCGACAGCGCGGCGCGTTCGAGTGATGCGGGATTTTCGGTGGATTCGCTTGCCATGCAGCAGGTGAAATAGCAGCGGTTGCTAGCCGGGCGCCAGCACCATCTTCAGCGCGCCTGCCTCGCGCGCTTCAAACAGCCGATATGCCTCGGCTCCTTGGCTGAGCGGCAAGCGATGGCTGATGTATTTTTCTGGCCTCAACCGTCCCGACTGAACTAGCGGGAACAGCGCGGACAGCTCCTCGGGCACTGAGCAAGTCCCCGCACGGAAGGTGAGGCCCGCGCCAAATGCGCGCTCGAGCGGGAAGGCATAGCGTTTCGATTGCTGCACCCCGATCACCGAGACAGTGCCGCGCCGTGCCACCAGCCGCAACGCCAGATCGACCGTGGCATCGCTGCCGACTACTTCGACCACGCATTCGATCTTCTTGCCGTGAGTCGCCTCGCGGATCGTCTCAAGCGCATCCTGCGGATGCAGCGCAATCGCCCCGGTTTCGGCCGCGAGCGCGCGGCGTTCGGCAATCGGATCGATCGCGTAAACCACATGCGCACCCATCACGAAGGCGGCCTCGACCGCCATCAGTCCGATCGGCCCCAGCCCGATGATCGCGACGCCGCTGCCCGGTTTGATATCGGCCCGCCGCGCGCCGTACCACGCAGTGGCCATCGCATCGGTCATCATCAGCGCCCGGTCCATCGAAACCCCGTCGGGGACCAGCACCGCGTTCATGTCCGCCGCCGGAACCCGTACCGCTTCGGCCTGCGAGCCTTGCAGCCGCGCCGACAGGCCATAGCAGGCGCCGGCCCCGAACTCGCAGTTGGCGACATTGCCGGAAAGACACGAGCGGCACGCCCCGCAGCCCACCGCGGCGGGTAGCATCACCTTGTCGCCCACCTTGATCCGGCTGACCGCGCGGCCGATCTCAACCACCTCGCCCACTGCCTCATGGCCGACGCAGAAACCGACATCTTCGCTGAAACCGTGGCCGTGATAGATGTGGAGGTCCGAACCGCAGATCGAGCAGGCGGTGACCTTGACCACGGCATCGCGGTCCGACTGCGGGACGGGATCGTCCATCGTCTCGAAGCGCACATCACGGGCGCCGTGGTATGCCAGGGCTTTCATTGGTTGTCCTCTCTCAAAGATCCTCCCTTTCCGGGGGAGGTGGCAGCCCTTAGGGCTGACGGTGGGGGCTTACCCCAGTCCATGCCCCCACCGACCCGCCTGCGGCGGCCCACCTCCCCCAAGAAGGCAGGATTGGAACGCCTACCGCTCGTTCATCGCGACATATTCCTTGATCTTCGCCTTGCCGAGCTGGCTCATGTGAACCTCGTCCGGCCCATCAGCGATCCGTACAAACCGGTTGAGCGTAAAGAACCGCGCGATCGGCGTGTCGTCGGAAACGCCCATGCCCCCGTGGACCTGAATTGCGCGGTCGCACACGGTCTGCGCCATTTGCGGGGCGACCACCTTGATTGCGGCGATCAGGTCCTTGGCCACCTTGTTGCCATAGCGGTCCATCGCATCGGCGGCCTTGAGCGTCAGCAGCCGGGTCATCTCGACCTCGCAGAAGCTCTTGGCGATATCCTGCCGGATCGACGACTGGTCGGACAGCTTCTTGCCGAACGCCACCCGGCTTTCCGCGCGCCGCGCCATAATCTCAAGCGCGCGTTGCGCCTGGCCGATTGAGCGCATGCAGTGGTGGATGCGGCCCGGCCCGAGCCGGCCCTGCGCAATTTCGAACCCGCGGCCTTCGCCGAGGATCAGATTGCCCTTGGGTACGCGGACATTGTCGAACCGCAGCTCAACCTCGCCGCCGGGCGAGTTGTGCGATCCAAACACCGTCAGGTGACGTACGATGGTAATGCCGGGCGTGTTCGGCTCGACCAGGATCTGCGAATGCTGCGCGTGGCGCGGTGCTTCGAAATCGGTCTTGCCCATCACGATCCAGATGTCGCAGCGCGGATGCATCGCGTTGGAAATCCACCACTTGCGTCCATTCAGCACATAGTCGTCACCGTCGGGCGTGATCGACAGTTCCAGGTTGGTCGCATCGGACGAGGCGACCTGCGGCTCAGTCATCACATAGGCCGAGCGGATCGTCCCATCGAGCAAGGGCCCCAGCCACTTTTGCTGCTGCGCGGGCGAGCCGAACTTGGCCAGAACTTCCATGTTGCCTGTATCCGGCGCTGAGCAATTCAGAACCTGGCTCGACCACGGCACCCGGCCGAGCAGCTCGGCGATCGGGGCATATTCAAGGTTGGTCAGGCCGGGCGAAAATTCACCGTATTCGTGCGGCAGGAACAGGTTCCACAGCCCTTCGGCGCGGGCCTTGTCCTTGAGCGTTTCCATCCCAGGCCATTCCTGCCAGATCTTGGTGTGGTCGCTGACCCAGTCGTGGTACGATTCCTCATTGGGATAGATGTGCGCGTCCATGAAGGCGCTGACCTGGGCCAGCAGGCCTTTGACCTTTTCGCTGTGTTCGAAGTTCATGATCGCCGTCCTTGTTAGAGCGAAAGCCCGCCATCGACCACGATTGTGTGGCCAGTGACGTAGGAAGCGAGCGGGCTCGCCAGGAATATCGCGGTGCCGGCCATGTCCTCGGGCGTGCCCATACGGCCGTCGGGGATGCGGGCGAGCGCGCCGGCGAGCCGCTCGGGATTGTCGGTGGTGACCTTGGTCAGCTTGGTATCGACCAGCCCCGGGGCGAGGCCGTTGACCCGGATGCCGAGCGGCGCCCAGGCCTGCCCCAGCGTCTTGGTCAGGCTGATCGCCCCGGCCTTGGAAGCTGCATAGGCCGGGTTGCCGATATTGGCTTTGTAGCCCGAGATCGAACTGACCATGATCACGCTGCCCTTGGCGGCAGCGAGCTGGTCGCGGAACTTGTTGGCACAGTGCATCAGGCTGTCCAGGTTGACCGCCATGACCCGGTCCCAGCCTTCGCGCGCGAATTCGCCGCGCCGGTAAACCACCGTGCCCTGGCACAGCACCAGTACGTCCAGCCCGTCAAACGGCAGCGGCGCGGCGTTGATGGCATCGGGATCGCCGACATCGACGCAGGTGTAGCCTAACCCCGAAAGGTCCGAGCCGTCCGCCGGATCGTAATCAGTGGCAGCGGCGCGGGTGCCCCAGACGTGGACTTCTGCCTCGCGCAGGTGAAAGCCATGCGCGATGCCGTTGCCGATCCCGCTCGATCCGCCCACCACCAGCACGCGTTTGCCCGTGAAATCGGTATCGGATACCATCGCTTTCTCCACTTTTTTAATCGAACGGTTAATGCGGAGCCGATCAACGCTTGTCAAACGCCAAGGCGGTCATAAGCTGCAGCCACAGAGTGGAGAGACCCGACATGAGCGAAGCGATACTCGAGCCCGAACTGGCGATCATTGATCCACATCATCACTTGTGGGACCTGCGCCCGTTGATGGGTGCCTTCCCCGAGCCGCTGCACCCGTTCATCGCCTCGATCGCGCTGTCGCCATATTACACCTTTAACGAAATCCAGGCCGAGATTGGCTGCGGCCATAACGTGGTCGGCACCGTGTTCATGGAATGCGGCGCGTTCTACAATTCGGCCGCCAGCGACGAATTGAAGGTCGTCGGCGAGATCGAATTCGTGAACGGGCTCGCCGCACAAAGCGCGAGCGGGCTCTATGGCCCGGCGCGGCTGTGCGAGGCGATCATCGGCCATGCCGACCTGACCCGCGGCAGCGCGGCGGGCGCGGTGCTCGATGCGCTCGTCGCGGCGAGCTCGCGCTTCAAGGGCATCCGCCATGCCGCGGCGTGGGATGCCGACGCGGAAGTGCTCGGTCCTCCGTTCCATGCACCGCAAGGGCTCTATCTCGATGCCAAGTTCCGCGAAGGCTTTGCCGAACTCGGCAAGCGTGGACTGACTTTCGATGCCTGGCTGCTCGAACCGCAACTGGGCGATGTCCTCTCGCTCGCCAAAGCGTTCCCCGACCAGCCGATTGTGCTCGATCATTGCGGTACGCCGCTCGGCATGGCCAGCTATCACGGCAAGCTGCCCGAACGGTTCGACACCTGGCGCGCCATGATCAAGGAACTGGGCCAGTGCCCCAATGTGATGGTCAAGCTGGGCGGCCTCGCGATGTCGTTCGCGGGAATGCCCGATCACGGTCCAGCGGCGGGGCTTGGCTACGAAACGCTGGCGGCGATGTGGCGGCCCTATATCGACACCTGCATCGAGGCGTTCGGGCCCAAGCGGGCAATGTTCGAAAGCAATTACCCGGTCGACAAATGGGGTGCGAGCTATGCGGTGCTGTGGAACGCGTTCAAGCATCTCACCCGCAGCGCATCGCCCGAGGACAAGGCCGCGCTTTATGCCGGCAACGCCGCGCGGTTCTATGGTATCGAGCACTTGCTCAGCTGATGCCCGCGATCCACCTGCCGCGCACGATCCGCATCGGCGGCGGGGTGCTGGATGAACTGCCAGAAGTGCTGACGGCGGCGGGCCTGTCGCGCCCGCTGATTGTCACCGATGCGTGGATGGAGAGTTCGGGGCTGCTGGGCCGGGTCGAGGCGCTGCTGGGTAAGGCAGACGTGCCGTTCCGGTCGTTCACCGGGGTGGTGCCTGACCCCACGGTTAGCTCGATTGATGCGGGCTGCGCCTTCCTGGTGGGCGGCGACCACGATTGCGTGATCGGGCTCGGCGGCGGCAGTCCGATCGACAGCGCCAAGATGATCGCGGTGCGCGGGGATCGCATGATCGCAGAGCTCAAGGCGCCGCATCAGGAGGACACGCCCGACTTGACGATCATCGCCATTCCCACCACCGCCGGGACCGGCAGCGAGGCGACGCGCTTCACTGTGATCACCGATACGGAAACCGACGAGAAGATGCTCTGCGCCGGTCTTGCCTACCTGCCGCAAATCGCGATCGTGGATTACGAACTGACCCTCACCAAACCGGCGCGGCTCACCGCCGATACCGGGATCGACAGCCTGGTTCACGCGGTCGAGGCCTACGTTTCCAAACGCGCAAATCCGTTCGCGGACTCGATGGCGCTCTCTGCCATGCGCCTCATCTGGCCCAACCTCCCCCGCGCCTGCGCTGACCCGCAAGACCGCGCTGCGCGCGAAGCGCTGATGCTCGGCGCACTGCAGGCGGGGATCGCCTTTTCGAACAGCTCGGTGGCGCTGGTCCACGGGATGAGCCGGCCAATCGGCGCGCATTTCCATGTCAGCCACGGTCTGTCCAACGCGATGCTGTTTCCCGCAATCACCCAGTGGTCCGCCCCCGCCGCGCTGCCGCGCTATGCGACATGCGCGCGGACAATGGCGCTGGCCCGCGACGAGGAGAGCGACCAGTCGGCGGTCGGCGCGCTGGTCGAGGCGCTGCACCGGATCAACGCCGATCTCGCTGTTCCCTCGCCTGCAGACTACGGAATCGAGCGCGCGCAGTGGGACAGCCTGATCCCTCTGATGGCCCAGCAGGCGATTGCCTCGGGTTCACCGGCCAATAATCCGCGCGTGCCGGAAGAGGATGAAATTGCGGAACTTTACCGACAAGTTTGGGATTAGCTGCCGCCGGATGACGGCAGTGTAACTTTACTTGTCACCTCAATGCTGGTGAGGGGCAGGCAAGATGACTTCACCGATCTTCTTTGACGAAACCGGCCGTCGGCGCCGGCTGGTCGGGCGGATCGCACTCGCCCTGCTGGTCCTGATCCTGCTCGCGGCAGTCAGCTTTGCCGCGACTCTGGTCGAAGTTCCTGCGGCGACCGCGCTGACCTTTGACCGCGAGCGCGAACAACCGCTGCCGTTCATCACCCACATCGCCCGCATTCGCCACAAGCTGCCCCGGCTGGGCCCCGCGCACGCCAACAATCTGCCGCAGCGGATCGGGTTCTACGTGCCGTGGGACGAGGAAAGCGCGACCTCGTTGCACGATCACTGGAACGATCTGGACACGGTGGTCGCGGCGGACGCAACAATCAACACTGCGCATAGCTCGCTCAACATCGATCCCGACGTTCGCCTGCACAGTCAGCTCACCAGCTCGCTGCACCATCCCGCGATGCTGCTGATGGTCCAGAATATCGAGAACGACGCGTTTTCCGGCGCCGGGATAGCAAGCCTGCTGGCCAGCCCGGCCCGCGCCGACGCCCTGGTCGATGCGGTCATCACGCAGGCCAGGCAAGGCGGCTGGAACGGCGTGGTGTTCGATATCGAAAACCTGCCGCAGGCCAGTGTCCCGCAATACCTAGCCATGCTCGCCCGCAATCATCACCTCTTCGCCGAAGCCGGGCTTGGGGTCGGGCTGACCGCACCCGCCGCCGATCCCGACTGGGATCTGACCCGCTTCGCCGCGGCCACCGACACCGTCTTCGTGATGGATTATGACGAGCACTGGCAAGGCGGCGAAGCCGGGCCGATCGCTTCGAACGCCTGGTTTGCCGCCCGCCTTGCCAATGCGCGGGCCAAAATCCCGGCCGGCAAACTGGTCATTGCGATCGGCAGCTATGGCTACGACTGGTCGGGCGGCAAAGCCGAATCGATGACGCTCGACGAAGCCTGGCTCGCTGCGCATGACAGTGACGCGGCGGTACAGTTCGATCCGGCCAGCGGCAACTCGGGTTACGCGTTCGAGGATAACGGGGTCAAACACACGGTCTGGATGCTCGACGCGGCGGCCAGCTGGAACCAGCTCAGCCAGCTGCGCGGGATCGCCGGAGTTGCCTTGTGGCGGCTGGGCAGTGAAGATCCGGGGTTCTGGGAAGCGCTCGCCGCCAGCCGCGCTGGCCGTTTGCCCGATCTTTCAGCGATTTCCCCGGCCAAGGGCGCCGACGTGGCCGGCAACGGCGAAGTCCTGCGTATCGCCGCCAGTCCATCGAGCGGCGCGCGGCAGATCAACTTCACCGGGAATATCATCACCGGCGAAAGCTACCGTGCGCTGCCAATGCCCTATGAGATCGAACGCTCGGGCGCAGCCGAGACCAGCAATATCGCGCTGACGTTCGATGATGGGCCAGACCCGGACGTTACCCCGAAGATCCTCGACATCCTTGAACAAAAGCACGCCCCCGCAGCCTTCTTCATCATCGGCGAGAACGGACTTGAGCATCCCGCCATCCTGCGCCGCATCGCCGCCGACGGGTTCGAGATCGGCAATCACAGCTACACCCACCCCAACCTCGCGCAGGTCACTCCGTTTGGCACCGAGCTTGAATTGAACGCGACGCAGCGCCTGATCGAGGCCTATACCGGGCGCTCAACCAAGCTGTTCCGTGCACCCTATTTCGGTGACGCCGAGCCGACCACTGCAGACGAATTGCAACCAGCTGCCATCGCCCAGCGGCTGGGCTACACAATTGTCGGCCTGCACGTCGATCCGGGTGACTGGCGGCGTCCGGGGGTTCAGGCAATCGTCGATGCCACGCTGGCGCAGGTCCATGCCGCGACCACCGAGCACAGCGGCAACATCGTGCTGTTGCACGATGGCGGCGGCAACCGCGAACAGACCATCGCCGCGCTGCCGCAAATCATCGACCGGCTCCGCGCCGATGGATACCACCTCGTTTCGCTCGCCGATCTGGTCGGGACAAAGCACGATGCGCTGATGCCGCTGGTCGCCAGCACCGACCGCCTGGCGGTTGCCGCCGACGTGGGCATCTTCGCGGTGCTTGCCGGGATCGGCTACACCATCCGCTGGCTGTTCTTCTTCGCCATCGCCCTGGGGATTGCGCGCGCGGTGGTCATGACCGCGCTGGCGCTGCTCGACCGCGTATCGCGCGCACCCGAGGACAGCGACTACCTGCCCTCGGTTTCGGTGATCGTCCCCGCCTATAACGAGGAACGCGTGATCATCAGTTCGCTGGAACGCGTCCTGGCAAGCTCCTATCCCGCGCTGCAGGTGATCGTTGCCGACGATGGCTCGAAGGACGCCACCAGCGCGCTGGTCCGCCAGCACTTCGGAAACGACCCGCGCGTGACGCTGCTGACCATGGAGAACGGCGGCAAGGCCAGCGCACTGAACCGGGCATTGCAGCAGGCGCACGGCGAAGTGATCATCGCGCTTGATGCCGATACCCAGTTCCTTGAAGACACGATCCCCAAGCTGGTCCGCTGGTTCGTCGATCCGCTGATCGGCGCGGTGGCGGGCAATGCGCGGGTCGGCAACAAGATCAATCTGGTCACCCGCTGGCAGGCGATCGAATATGTCACTGCGCAGAACGTCGAACGCCGCGCGCTCGATGCCTTGCGGGCAATCACCGTGGTCCCCGGCGCAGTCGGGGCCTGGCGGCGCGCGGCGCTCGATGCAGTGGGCGGCTATCCCGAAGATACCCTGGCCGAGGACCAGGACCTGACCATCGCGATCCAGCGGCTCGGCTGGCGGGTCGCCTACGATGTCGAAGCGGTCGCGCTGACCGAGGCGCCGGAAAGCTTCTCCGCGCTGGGCAAACAACGCTATCGCTGGTCGTTTGGAACGCTCCAGTGCCTGTGGAAGCACCGCATGGTCCTGAGCACCGGCAACCCGCGCGGACTCGCGTGGTTCGGCATGCCGCAGGCGTGGCTGTTCCAGATCGTGTTCGCGGCAATCTCGCCGATGATCGACCTCGCGCTGGTGGTCTCGGTGGCCGGCACGGTGCTGCGGGTCCAGCAGCACGGCTGGGACCAGACCCAAAGCGATGTGCTCCGGCTCGGCGTTTTCTGGGCCGCATTCGTGTCGATCGATCTCTTCGCGGGGTGGATCGCTTACCGGCTCGAACCGACCCGGCAGCGCTTCCCCGGCCTGCTGATGCTCGCCCAGCGCTTCGCCTACCGCCAGCTTATGTACGGGGTGGTTATCCGCTCGATCAGTTCAGCGCTGCGCGGCAAGGTAGTCGGCTGGGGCAAGCTGGAGCGTAGCGGAAGTGTGAGCGTGGAGGCTGGGAGCTAGAGAGGTGGCCGAACATTCCGACAAGCCCTTATGACTGCAATTGGGGCTTTTCAAGCAATAGCGGACTGTCCGGACACGACAACAAAGCGGACTTACTTCAGCGATCCGAGGTAGGTCACCAGATCTTCAAGCTGCGCTGGGTTGTGCAGACCCGGATAGGGCATCTTGTTGCCGTGAACCGTTCCGGCTGGATTTGTCAAATAGAGCTTCAGCTCCGCAGGGGTCCAGACAAGCCCGGATTTCTTCATCGCGTTCGAATAGGCATAGCCTGGTTGCGTCCCGGCGTGCCGGCCAACAACCCCAAAAAGCTTAGGCCCGACGGTGGGTCCGGCGCTTGCGGTCGAGCTGTGGCAAACTGCGCATTGGCCGCGAAAAACCTGCGCGCCATGGTTGGCGTCCCCGGCCAGTGCAATCGTCGCGAACGAGCCCGCGACCAAAGCTACCGAAGCCCCGATTACGGCATTCCTCAGAATGCGATCCATGTGAATATCCTCAAGTCGTTGTTGTCAGAAGCGTTGGCACCTGCGCCGTCGTAGTTCTGGTTAGCGCCGTCGAACTTGCCGTAGGCTGTATATTGCACGCCGACCCGCACATTGAATCTTGGGCCAAGCGGCGAGTTACCACTGCCCCACGGCGTGTAATCGAGCTGGGCCATTACCCCATTGCTGTCGGGCTTAGCGTTCGGACCGCCGTAAAGGTCGGAATTGCTGGTCCCCGTTGTCGAGAAGGCGCCCAACGTGGCACCAACCTTGCCGCGCCAGTTGTAGCTTACATTGCCGCGCAGCTGGCTAAGGTTGGTTTTTGCGCAGGCCACATTGCTGCCATCGCCGACCAGGGCAAGTGCGCAACTCGCCTCAAGGTTGCTGTTTTCATGAATGTAGCGGGCATTGGCAGAGATGGTGTCGCCGGAAGCAAGCGACTTTTGCCACGACGCATCCACCCCGACGTCCGAATAGTGATCGGTAAACCCGCTCGATCGATCGCGCTCGGGGTTGATTTTTGCCTTGAGGGCAAAGGCTCCAAGTTCAAGCGTACCGCCGCCCAGATTGCCCTGCCAGGCCGTGCGGCCATAGGGTGCGAGGCCTTTGATATCGCCAGGAGCAAATGGATCCGCGCCAAGCCAGTTAAGCGTGCCGATCGAAGGACTCGAGTAGGCACCGGCCTCAATATACCATTTGTGACCGATCCAGCTGTAAGCGCTTAACCCCAGCGTGTTCTGCGCAAGCCCGCCATCGATCAGCGGAGCCGCACCGGGCGTGCCCGAAACGCCGGTGTCAGTGTAGGGAAATCCCCATGCGGGAGTGGTGTTCCAAGCGTCTTGGATGGTTGGCCCATTGTTCAGCGTCAGCCCGAACACCGCGTCTTGTCCGAAGACATGGCCGGTTGTCACCGCACGTAGATCAAGGTTATCCCACGACCAGACCTTGCCGACGCCATCATAGGTGATTTGCGCAAAACCGCCGAAGTGGTGGCCCACTCCGCCCGCAATGAAGATGCTGCCCTGATCGAAGGCCAGATTGTCGTTCTGCGATAGCCCAGCCGGCGCAGGAACCTGGTCCTTCCTGGTATGTGTCAATGACGCAACGGCCATTGCCGACAGCGGGACATTGAACGATTTGGCGCGCATCGTGTAGCCGTTAAGCTTGAAGTCACGGCCCAATGGCGTCAGCTCAGGGCCGAAGCCGCCTACGTGACAGGCTGCGCAAGCCAGACCGGTTTGATCGGCAAAAGCCGGCACCGCCCGAGCTGGGTGTGAAATCGCCAACAAGGGAAGCACCGCAACTCCAAGTGCCAGCAGCGTCAAGGTTGCCTTGCGCTCCGGGGCGATGCGGATCTTCCTGGGTTGGGCGCGCGCTGTTGCGACGGGATCTGTCATGCGGCTTCTCCAGACTAGAGGTCTAAACCTGTGCGATCGAATAACGCGGCTATCGCGGAGAGAATTCGAAACCGGCCTAACGACTTTCTGTGGGATCGTTGACCCTACCGTCACCATGCAACCTTGAGCGCGAAAGGCATTGATCTGCTTCAATTCCCTTAAGCCCGGAAGTTGGATTTACTCTTGCGTTAGGCGGATCGTCGTCGCGCCAAAGTCACTATGTCCGCTTTCCACCCCACAGCAGCCCTTCATCATGCAGAGGTAGCCGCCCCAAAAGCAGCCGATCGTTCAGGCCCAATTTACCCGCACGGCCTAGACCGGCCCCAGCGGCTCATGGACCAGCGGAACCGATTCAAGCGTGATTGCCTCGCCCACCACGATCTCCCCGCCGGTAATCACCACCGCCATCACCCCGGCCTTGCGGATCAGCGCGCCGTCGGCGTCGCGGTCCAGCGTTGCTGCCATCAGTCCCGCGGCCAGTCCGTTGAGCTGGTGGCAAGGATTGCGCAGGCCGGTGATCTCGATCACGGCCTCTGCGCCGATCCGCAGCCGCGTCCCTGCAGACAGCCCGAGGAGATCGATGCCGCGTGTGGTCACGTTCTCGCCCATCTGGCCGGGTTCGATTGCAAAGCCCTGCCCCGCCAGCTCATCGAACAACTCGGCGTGGATCAGGTGAACCTGGCGCAGGTTGGGCTGGCTTGGGTCCTGCTTCATGCGCGAGAGATGCTGGACTGTGCGACCAGCGTGGGCATCGCCCGCGACGCCGAGCCCGGCGAACAGCGTGACCTTTTGCTGCGGCTCCTTGGAGAAGCGGTGGCTGGCAGCGCTGGCCAGGCCGATGATGGTGGCGGACATGGTGTGAGGCTATAACAGCATGCAATGATGCCGGCCATGGCTCCCCTCCCCGCCCTTCGACAAGCTCAGGATGAACGAGGGAGGGGTTGGGGTGGGGGCTCGACTTCGGTGAATCAGACAAGCGCCGAACCCCCATCCCAACCCTTCCCCACGGGGAAGGGCTCTGGAGGGGCGAGCGATTTTCCTACTTTCTGCGGGCCTGCTAACCCGCGCGAATGGCCAGCTTTTCCGCACATCAGTCCCCACCCGGCACAGCCAAATCGTAGTGGCAGTTTTTTGGACCAGTACTGTGGTCCAAGCGGTCCAAGCCGCAGCAATGGCAGCGACTCCGCGCACTTCCGCTCGACAGCGTAAATTCGGTCTCATACAGAAACCGAAGACCATTCATGGGGGGATTCCAAGCCAATGCCATTGCCTGCTCCGTTCGACCGCCTGCGCCTGCCGGTGATCGGCTCACCGCTATTCATCATTTCGACCCCCGATCTGGTGATCGCGCAGTGCAAGGCCGGGATTATTGGCAGCTTCCCGGCGCTCAACGCGCGGCCTTCGGGCGTGCTCGACGAATGGTTGCACCGCATCACCGAGGAACTGGCCGCGCACAACCGTGACAATCCTGATCGGCCGGCCG
Source organism: Sphingomonadaceae bacterium (assembly GCA_025356175.1). Taxonomy (GTDB): domain Bacteria; phylum Pseudomonadota; class Alphaproteobacteria; order Sphingomonadales; family Sphingomonadaceae; genus Novosphingobium. The sequence continues at coordinate 15,976 of JANXUP010000024.1, forward strand.
CGCCGTTTGCGGTCAACCAGATCGTCCATAAATCGAACAACCGGCTCGAAGAAGACTATGAAGTCTGCGCCAAATGGCAGGTGCCGATGATCATTACTTCGCTCGGCGCGCGCGAGGATCTCAACCAGGCGGTGCACAAGTGGGGCGGCATCGTGATGCACGATGTGATCAATGACCGCTTTGCCCGCAAGGCCATCGAAAAGGGCGCCGATGGCCTTATCCCGGTTGCCGCCGGAGCGGGCGGCCACGCCGGAGTGCTCTCGCCGTTCGCGCTGATGCAAGAAATCCGCCAGTGGTTCAGCGGCCTGGTCGCGCTGTCGGGCTCGATCGCCAATGGCCACGCCATCCTCGCGGCGCAGGCGATGGGCGCGGATTTTGCCTATATCGGCAGCCCGTGGATCGCGACCACGGAAGCCAACGCGCAGGAAGGCTACAAGCAGGCGATTGTCGACGGCCGCGCTTCAGACATCGTCTATTCGAACCTGTTCACCGGGGTCCACGGCAATTACTTGCGCCCCTCGATCGTCAGTGCCGGGCTCGATCCGGACAATCTGCCCGAAAGCGATCCTTCGGCGATGAATTTCGGTTCGGGCGGCAATACCGACGCCAAGGCCTGGAAGGACATTTGGGGTTCGGGCCAGGGCATCGGCGCGGTCGACGCGATCGACAGTGTGGCCGAGCGGGTCGACAAACTTGAGGCGGAATACAACACTGCGCGGGCCGAGCTGGCGGCCAAGGCGCGGATGAGCGTCGAGGCCTAGCCGAGGTCGTTTTCGGGCGGTTGGGTCGCTGGCCAGAGCAGCGCGGCCATCGCGTCAAGCTCAGTGAAATCGTAGCCGCTGCCAAGCGGGTCCTTGCGGTTGAGGCGAAGCCGGCGGTGTTGATCGAGCAGCCGTCGGCGCAGCGCGCGCTGCAGCAGCTCAAGCCGTTCGTAAGCAACTTCCAGCGCGCATTCGGGCGCGCGCAGCCGGGTTTGCGACCACGTCGCCTCGATCTGGCCGACGCGTTCGATCACCATGGCGTTGTAATCGCGGTGCGGCCCGCGGTGCAGCGGCAGGCCGATCTTGAGCACCGCGCGGTCATTTGCAGGCAAAAGCAGTCCGTTACGGCGGAAGTCTTCGAAGTCCACCGCAGCTCGGCCCAGCGCATCGAGCATCGGCATGAACGCGCGGCTCGTCAGCAGCTGACGCGGGAGCAAATGGTGGCGTTGCAGTTCCGGATCGAACCCGGGGCTGCCCGGCCGATTGACCGAGCGGAACGAAATGCGCTGCCGCTCTGGCGCCACCATGCCGAGCCCGGAGCTGGTCAAGCGTGTCGAACCGCCGTGGGACAAGCGCTACCTCATGGCCTGGTCGTCAACGCTGGATCGTTACGTCGAGCTGCGTGCCGCGCAGGTTCGGCGTGACCAGCAGGGTCTCCCGGTCAGGACCGAGAAACGAATGCGCCTTGGTCAGTGGCTCGCTGTCGATCAACGCGTGAATAAGCCGGACGGCAATCCGCGCAATGTCTGCCGCGCCAAGCTTCGCGTCGGGGAGAAATCGCAGTTCCTGGCCGGTGATCAGCGCCAGACCGACCGAGACGATGGCGCCATCGCTTTCGCGTTCGAGCGACGTCAGCCCAAGTGCCGGGAACGGTCCATCGGCCAGCCAGTTGCCAATGACCTTGGAAAAGTACGCGGGCGGCATCCAGCAGCGCGCCGGGTTCCAGATCACGGCGCGGGCACCCGGCAAGGAGGCAAGGCGCGCGCCGATCCCGGCGAGGCTGCGCACGACCGGCAGCATGCCCATGGCATCGGCGAGGTGCGGCCCCGGAGACAAAGTGATGACCTCGCCGACCGGCTGGCTCTCAAGCCCGAGCAGCGCCCCGCCCAGCGGCAACGGCGCCGAAGGAGCTGGCGGCAACGCGGCACAATCGAAGGTCAGTCCTTCGGCCAGAAGTTCAACCCAGCCTTCAGCGGGATCTGGCAAGTGGCTTATTGAAAACGAAGCGCCAATCCGGCCAGGTGCGACGTCCACTGCCAAGGCCTGCAAAGCAGACACGTCGGGGCGCTCGCCGTCAGCGAAGACCAGTGAAAGCACCGCGCTGAAGTCCCCCGCCGAACTGCCTACTATTGGTACTGCGCCGATGCTCAATTTCCCCACCACCGGATTGCCGATTCCTGTCATCTGGCATCTTTCGCAGGGTCAAGTCGAGTCCTGCGGCGTTAATTCGCTCCACTTCGGATTATTCGTTACAAGTAATTGTCAGAAAATCCTTTGTTCAAGTCCGCTCGCCATCGCCGCGCCAAGTTCAGCTGCGTCGGCTAGTAATGGTGACGGCACAACCTTTGGCGCAGCAATCTCGTCAGCCGTCTGCGCTCCCAGGTTTGCAATCAGCGAGGGCGCAACGCGGCGCAGCCGCCAACCTGTGACGATCCGGTCAAGTTGCGCCTGGGCCCCATGTCCGTCGCTGCCCGCCGCGATCATCGAGGCGTAGGCGCGCCCTTCGATCCTCCCAAGCAGGGGGTAGTAACACCGGTCGAACATTTCCTTCATGATGCCGGTCATGGTGCCGAGGTTTTCGGGGCAAACAAACAGGTACCCGCGCGCCGCGAGAAAGTGTTCCGGCACAGCCTCAGCTGCACGGACCAGCCGGGCCTGACCTGCCGCCCCGCCTGCGGCTGCCTCGGCCAGCGCCCGGCTCGCTCCGGTCCGGCTATGCCAGACGATCAGGAGCATCGCGCGGCCAGCCTCAGCAGCCAGCGCCAACCGCAGCGCCGATCAGACCGCCAAGACCCTTAGGCTTGCACTTCTTCGGAGTCTGCTGCTGCTCGGCCTGGTTCGGCATGCCCGGCATGTCCATCCAGCTGGTGGTCGAACGATAGCGCACCCGTGCGGTCCATTCCAGGTTCCACGTTGCCTTCGGATTGGCTGGCCGCGCTGGATAGGAAAAATCGGCTTCCGGCCCGAATGCGGTCATCGTGCCCATGCGGAAATCCGCCCCGGCATTGTGCACCTCGGCCGGGATGGTGCAACTGGTGGTGCTCGGCGCCATCACCGTGCGATCCTTGACCAACCCGGCGACTTGCGCCGGGGTCAGCCAGTCACTCAGGCCGCCGCCGAACTGGCGCGAGGCGCTGCTGGTCCACATCACCATGTCGCCCATCTGCCCGCCTTGTGCCATTTTGCCGCCGAACAGGGACGCCAGATAGCCAGTCGCGCCAGGCACGGCGTTCCAGCTCAGCAGGCTGGAGCCGCTGGCATTCGGCGTGGCAGCGGTACCCAGCGGGGCGAGAAAGTCCTGCGCCAGATCGAACGAGATTTCGGGTGAATAATTTCCCGCAATGCGATGGTTGCCGAGCAGCGAGCTCTCCGGCTTGACCAGCTTGCCGTCTTCGGCCGGCCAGCGGCCGAAGGTCTTGCTGTTCTGCAGCGTTGGCCCCCAATCGCGCTGCACCGTCGAAGACCACAGGCCCGGCGGCATTTGTCCGGCGCTGAGCTTGGCCAGATCAATCACCACCGGCTGGCCCTTGGGCGCATGTTCGCCGCAGCCCCAGAAGATCAGGATCCGTCCGGTCGGTCTCTGCCCTTCGCGTTGCCCGGGAAGTTCGTCTGCGGGGCCGCGCTCCTCTGACGGTGTGATGAGCGCGACCGATTTGCCGAGCCTGGCCCCGGCGGGCATGAAATGGTCCGCCTTGGGCTTGCCGCTGGGTGCCTGGCTCGATCCCAACCGGAGCAGCAACTCGTGCTGGACCTTGTTGCCGCCGCCGCCGCCAAAGGCCATGCCCATCGCTCCGCCCAGGCCCCGGCCCATCGCTCCAAAGCCCGAAACGGTGCCGACTCGCATGTCATAGCGCGCGACCGGTCCACTGGTGGGCGCGCGCTGTGCCATGACCGGCAGCGCCGAACTGCCAACGAGGCAAAACACCACTGCAGCAGCAACTGTGCGATTGATAGCCATACAAGCCCCCTTCAGAGTTTCATGCTTGGGCTTATTCCACGCCCGAAGTGATTAGTTGTCAATTGCCGCCAGGCTTATCCTGCGGAGTGCTTTTGTTGACGGCACGGCTGGGCTAGGCAGTCTGGGTGACTGCAACATCCTCATCGATACTCGGCTTGGGCCACTCGATCTCGGGCCGCGTCTGGCGCTGGCGCGGCGGTAACATGGACCTCGGCAACGGGTCGAGCCTCGATCATGACCTGGTGACCCAGCTCCTGCTCTCGCGCGGGGTCGCGGCTGACGATATCGAGCGCCACCGCAATCCTGCGCTGCGCAGCTTCCTGCCCGATCCATCCGAACTGCGTGACATGGACGCCGCTGCCGAACGCCTGGCGCAGGCTGTGCTCACCGGCGAAACGATGACGGTTTACGGCGACTATGACGTCGATGGCGCAACCAGTGCGGCTTTGCTGATCCGGCTGCTCCGCACGCTGGGGCTGGAAGCGCAATATTACATCCCGGACCGCCTGCTCGAAGGCTACGGTCCGTCGGGCGAAGCGCTGGTGCGATTGGCCGAGCAAGGCTCCAGCCTGATCGTCACCGTCGATTGCGGGGCAATGGCGCACGAAGCACTGCTGATGGCGCACGATGCCGGGGTGGACGTGATCGTGGTCGATCACCACAAATGCTCGGCCGAGCTGCCCAAGGCGGCGGCGCTGGTCAATCCCAACCGGCTCGACGAAGGCGAAGTGGGTGCGGCGCACGGCCACCTCGCGGCGGTAGGCGTGGCCTTCCTGCTGGCCATCGCCACCGTGCGCGCGTTGCGGGCGCGCGGCTTCTTCGAAAGCCGCGCCGAGCCAGACCTGTTCGCCCTGCTCGACCTGGTCGCGCTGGGCACCGTGGCCGATGTGGCGGCGCTGCACGGGCTTAACCGCGCGTTCGTCGCCCAAGGGCTCAAGGTCATGGCGCGGCGCGATGGGGTAGGCATGTCCGCGCTGATCGATGCGAGCCGGCTCAGCCGCGCCCCGACCTGTTCGGACCTTGGCTTCGCGCTTGGTCCACGGATCAATGCCGGCGGACGGGTCGGCGAATCCACGCTGGGCGTGCGCCTGCTGACCACCGAAGACCCGGAAGAGGCGCGCGCAATTGCGGCCCAGCTTTCCGCACTTAACGAAGAACGTCGCGGGATTGAGGCGGTGGTGCAGGAACAGGCCGAGGCGCAGATCGCCAGCCAGCATAACCGCGCCGTGCTGGTGCTGGCCGGCCAGGGCTGGCACCCCGGCGTGATCGGCATCGTCGCCGGGCGGGTCAAGGAAAAGACCGGCAAGCCCGCGCTCGTGATCGCGCTGGGCGCTGACGAACATGGCAACGGCAAGGGTTCGGGCCGATCAATCGCAGGAGTCGACCTTGGCTCGGCGATCATGGCCGCGCGCGAAGCGGGGCTGCTGATCGCCGGCGGCGGACACGCGATGGCCGCCGGGCTGACCATTGCGCCAGGCCAGCTCGATGCGCTGGGTGACTGGCTTGACGCACGACTTGGCAATGCCGTTACCGCAGCAATGACCGGGCAATCGATGCAGCTCGATCTGGCTCTGGCGCCGGGCGGACTTACCCCGGCTTTGGTTGAAACGCTGGAGAGCGCAGGTCCCTACGGCATGGGCTGGCCCGGCCCACGTATTGCCGTCGGCCCGGTGCGCATGGTCAAGGCGGACCTTGTCGGAACCGATCATGTGCGGCTGATCGTACGCGGTGAGGACGGGGCCAACTTCAAGGCAATCGCGTTCCGCGCAGCCAGCACCGAACTTGGCCAGACTTTGCTACATGCCACCCATCACCGCCGCCTGTGGCTGGCTGGCCGCGCGAAGATTGACGACTGGTCAAACCGCCCGCAGGCCGAGCTTCACGTCGAGGATGCGGCCTTCGCCGATTGAACCAGAAAGGACCTGCCATGTTCAGCCATGTTACACTCGGCACCAATGATTGGGACCAGGCGCGGCCCTTCTGGATGGCGGTGATGGAGGCGCTGGGACACCCGATACTGTTCAAACGCGACGGAGGAATTGCCTTTGGCGAGGCGACCGGCCCCAAGACCTTTGTCGGCCCCACCTTTGACGGTGAGCCTGCCCGCCCCGGCAACGGGGTGCACATCGCCTATATCGTCAAATCTCGCGCAGTGGTTGACGCCTTTCATGCCGCAGCCATGGCGAATGGTGGAAGCGATGAAGGCGAGCCCGGTTTGAGGCCGCACTATCACCCTAGCTATTACGGTGCCTATGTCCGCGATCCGGACGGCAACAAGCTGCAGGCGGTGTGCCATTCGAGCGAAAGGTAAGGCGCAACAATCTTGCCGTGGGGGACTTGACCCCCTCCGCCCCCTTGCCTATTGGCGCGGCCTGCTTTCGGCGCAGCCGGTATGGCCCGTTCGTCCAGCGGTTAGGACGCGGCCCTTTCACGGCTGAAACACGGGTTCGATTCCCGTACGGGTCACCATCCTCGCTGCGCCGGAGCAGTTACTGGCCTTATACCATGGCCCCTTCGTCCAGCGGTCAGGACGCGGCCCTCTCACGGCTGAAACACGGGTTCGATTCCCGTAGGGGTCACCAGTCTTTCCGCCAGTTTTGCGACGTGATTAGCGAATATCCCCAATGGCTCCCTAATATACGCTTCAAGAGAGTGGCGATGGAGACCTGACAAATATCAGGCAGAGATCAGACTGTGGCGGATGTTAGGAGGCATGTCGGCTCCTGTGCGAATCAGTGAAGCCAACCATATATTCACGCTTGGGCGGGCCGTCCTCTACCGTCATTCACACAAGGCCTCGCGATTGCGGAAATCCTGATGCAGGGGCACCGCTGGACGCAGTTGCCGGGGGCGTGGGAGGCTGCTTCGGCAAACCTCCTGGGCGGCTGGTGAAGGCGTGATTGCCACTCCGCTGGCTCTCAGCGCGCGCAACGCCAACCTTGGGAAAACAGGGGGCCACGTCTCCGCCTTCGATTTGTGAAGGGGTGCTTCAAAATCCGCGCAGATTTTGGAAACTTCTCGTCGCGGGTCGGGAATAGCTAGAACTTCCGACCCTCGGCTAGCTCACAAGAGCCAGTCAAGAGGAGGATCCCGCCTCTTTCTACCACCGCAAGTCCGCCAGTTGTGCGATCGATGATCGTGGTCGTGGCCCCTTTGCCCGGCCCGGTCCATCGTATCCGCGTGTTCGTGATTGCAGCCGGCATCCCGTTGACAGTCCCGGCACCTGGATCGATTAGAAAGGATGTCCTACCGCCGTCATGGTGCCCCCTAGTGAGCGGTTCCGCCATCTCAATTTCGCAGGCGAGGGTAAACGGTGCTGGCTGCGTTGGAGGTAGGGGCGATCGCGATGGCTGCGGCTCAGATGCGACGCAATTCCCTGCCAGCAACTCCCGGCCCTTGTCGTCGTCTATGCTGAGTGTTGAGCGCTTCCTGTCTAGTATATAGTTGAGTGAGTTGGCCGGTCCATCAGAGCTATCGGTCCAAGTGACCAAGGCCTCCGTTATCGCCGCAGGCATCTGATTGGCGGTGCCGTGCTCGGGGTCTATCAATACTGGAAGGTCAACGATCTGGCCATGAGTCGGATCAACTAAGCCAGGTGCGGCCTGAACCTTGCAGGCCAAAGTCAAAGGGGCCGCGCTCGCGAAATTGGTCGACGTTATCAATGCCAGTGTAGCCGCGCCTACGAACTTCATTTCCTAGCCCCCAGTGCCCCCATTTCCGGCTGGTGCCGGGTGGTTGAACACGTGCGAGCACGGAGCAGCACGCCTCCCGTATTCGCCAGGAGGCTATTATATTCCGGAAGCCGCCCGACATAGACGGTTCCGTGCTCAGCACGTCATGTGCACCACTAGGGCTGTTCAGACCCGAGCGGCGACAGCGGTATTGCATGAACGGCGCTGCTTGGCGAGGGCGTTTCGGCTCGCGCTGTTAGCCGATCACCTTCGCGCGCGTGCGCGATATGTTTTTCCCTATCTTGAGAGGGTGAGTGCCCGCGCGCGGGTCGTGTATATGTATAAGGATACACATATACACTCGCGCACTCCGCGCCGGTGCGCGAGTTTGAACCGGCGCACAACCCGCGCACAACCCGCGCACCCGCGCACTCAGCCCTCGCCCTCCCCCCCGTTGGCCTCAACGGGGACCTGCCCGACGCGGATGCAATCGACGGTTTTGCGGCGCACGGGGTCGCGCTCGGGGACCCTTTGCAACCATCCTTCCACCACCAGCCAGTTGAGGATTGATTGAACGCTCGACCGCTCCGCGAGCTCTCTAGTGCTGATGCCAAGTGCTTTGCCGATCGCATGGCCTGCCCAATTCGAGCCACACTGGCTGGCGTGGCGAAAGTTGCCACCCGCAATCGCGTTCTGGCATGCGGCGACTTGCTCAGCAGTAAGCGTGGCAGCTCGGCCCGCCTTGGCCGACAGCTTTGCGTCATACTCGTCGGCAACTATCCGGCAGGCGGTGACCGGGTCGCCCGCGCTGTCGATTCCTGCCGACACAGACTGCAAGGTGTAGCAGCCGAGCACTCGCGGGGCGGGCGCCTCCTTGTGCTTGGTCAGACGCACGATCCGCATCGGCTTCCCTTCATCATAGTCGATCGTGATTTCCGCATCTACGTTGGCGTGTAACGCATATGCGCCACGCGCCGCGGTTCCGTGCTTGGCCGGGTGGTGGACGAAGAGGAACAGGCAGCCAAGCCGCTCCGCGACCCGGTTCAGGGCCGAGATGGTTGCGGAAGCCTCGCCGTTGGTGTTTTCTTCGACCAACACGCCAGATGATGAGAGGGTATCCAGCACGACCAGACCAAGCCGAACGCCGAACTTGTCCTGCAAGAGTGGCAATACATCTGCCTCGATAGCTTCGGCCAAAGCATCCGCGTCGCCCCGCCCGGTCAAGGCCGGAGCGCGAGCAATCGTGACAGACAGCTCGACTCCGTCCTCGCTCAAAACATATGCACGGGAGAGAAGCCCCGCCATGCCCTCCGCCGCCAGGATCAGCGTTCCGCAGCGCTCGTTGGCCGCGACACCGAAGAAGGGATCACCGGTCGCCAGCGCTCTACCCAGCTCCAGCACAAGAGTAGTCTTGCCTGCCATACTCGGCGCGATGACACTTGCCACACCGACGCGCGGCAACACGCCATACAAGAGGCTCGGGGGGATCGGGGGCAGTGCAGCGCCCGCAAAATAGAGGTCGAGCTTGAAGCGCCGCGCCGTTGCCTCCTGAGTTTTGCCAGCCTTAGCCGACGAGACGCCTGCGAAATCGTCTACCGTGTCGGTCATCCGCAATTCGGCAAGAGCCGCCTTGTGGTCGCCGCCGTGCTCGAAATGCACGAACAGGTCGAAGGCGTCACCGTAACAGCCGCTATCGCAGTCACGGCCTAGTCTAGCCTCGCGGTCGCTTTGCGAGAGCGAAACCCAGTGCTGATGCCCATCGCCATCTGTCATGATGCGCGTGGCATAGGAGCCGCTGCCTTGGTGGGGGCTGCGCCAGTCCAGATCACTGGCGGGCGACTCCTCGTAGCCATATTTCACCAGTAGATCGATCACGTCGTTTGCGGCGTTGAACCGGGCAATGGGGGTCGACTCGTTGCCGCGTTCCAGGCGACGTTTTGCCCCTTCCTCGTGTGCAGCTAGTCGCCGTGCGTTGTCCGCTTCGCATTGTTCCTTGAGCGCCGCCAGTTCCATGCCCTGCCAACCCGATGATGGGTCAAAGCCGTGGGCGTCCAACGCGGAATGCGACCGCTCGAAATACAACGGGGCCCCATCACCATCGCGCAAGGCTGTCCTGGTGCCGTCCTTGGCGATATGGAGGTGCGGGACGTTCGGGGCGAACACAGGCTGGCCGGCGCGGGCCAGTGACCTATCTGGTTCGATCCCGGCGCGGGCGAGCTCGTCGTGAAACACCGTCTGCGCGGCGTGCCAGTCGGGGAACTGCAGAGGCCTGACCAGGATGATGATGATCCGCCATTTGCGATGGCCCGGCCTGCTTGATGAGCTGGAATAAACCAGCCACGCGGCATCGCCTGCAAAATTGCGCGCAGCGTGTTTGATTTCCGCGCGGACATGATCGCCGATGTCGATGTCGGCGGTCAGTGCAACAAATCGTCCGCGTTCACGCTGGGCCTTGTAGCTTCGCGCGTCATGTTCCGCGTAAAGGCTTGGCAGAAAGCTGGGCGCAGCATCCTTCGGGCGATCGGCTGGGCGCATCGTAAATAGGGAGCCGAGAAAGGCCGTCTGGTAGGCCTCGCCTGTGTCGATTCGAGTTTCATGGGCGCTGAAGATCGGAATCTGAAACGAGTGCCAGTGTGGCTTGGCAGGCGCGGCATTGCCTACAGCGAGTACGCACGGACTCTCGGCGGAAACGACCGTCGCTGGATCGATTAGGCCGGGAGGCAGTTCGCCACCTAAGATTTGGGTCATAATGCCTCTCGCACCAGATCGGCAAAAGGGCGCGTTATGAGCTTTCCCACTCGCTGACCGGGACGCTTGTGTTTCTGGCAACGACGGGACGGCTGAAATTTTATCGTCCTACCTGGCCCCTTGAAAGTGAAAGCCGCGCCGCAAGTCGCGCAAGCCGCGAGCCACGTCAGGATAAGCGCGTCGCTTTCGTCGGCGCGCATATATTGATGAACGCCGACAAGGAGGTACTGTTGTCCTACATAATCGCGGACAATGCCGAGCGCTGGCAAATCAATCATGATTCCCGCCTCCCCCGAAAGCAAACCTCACTAGTATCGCCCCGCATTCGGGGATGGACATTGTGCGCAGCGATCGGCAATGGCCATCGCAGCGCGAGCGCAGTAAAGCAGTCACGGAAAGAGCCGCCACAGCTGTTCCGCGATGCCCGCGCCTCAAACGCGCGGGTATTGCATATCTGGCGCATGATTCACGCCTTCTGCCGATTTGAGAGCGAACTTTGTTGGGCCTGACCTCCGGAGAGCCAACGATCTACCTCGGCGCTGTCAAAGCGTGTAGAGCGTCCCAGCTTAATCGGCGTTAGATCCCCACGTTGGATCGCGCGGTAAACGGTAGAATGGCCAACCATCCCTCGGCGGCGAACCTCTTTCACGGTTTCAAGTTGCTTCACGGTTCGTGTCCCCTTGGCCCGAACGCGTCGGGGCCGCGACAGCCCGAAATCAGGCGGCGTGGAGTTAGATAACCGGAACATTTGGTTGGTCATCTAGCAACGGTGGCATTGCCACTGTTGCCAACTTAGCCGCCAATGCGGACCAGCTTTCAGTCCCTGAAACCCAGGGCTCGGCGGATGGTGGTATCGCTAGGAGGCGATTCTTTTTGGCGTTCGAGTGAAACGCGCACAGCTTGGACAGCTGCTTTCTGTGATGGAGGGAGATTGCCGTGCGGCCATAACTGTTCAGCTATTTGGGTTACCTTTTCACGCTGATAACGAGCTTTCTTGCGGATAGAAGGCTCGGTCACTCTCACTAAGGACGCATAGGTCTCTACCGGCAGGCCAAAAGCACCATCACAATAGCCTACTAGGCCGCTTACTTCGATTTCAACTTCAGTGTAGGTGTGCCGCGAAACTAAGGGGAGCATCATGCCTCGAGCGTGGCTCTCCACCTGCACGTCGACCGTATTGCGCCCTGACTGGACAGTGACAGGGGCAACCGGCAGCAATCCGAGCGCACCCCCTCGATAGCCCCACGCGCGGACACCGCTGCCTAACATTTCGCCCACCGCGGCGTCAGAGTCGGACCACCCGGCGGCCAGGCGACGCCATCCGCTGTAGCGCGCGTCAATCCAACCGAATACCTCGGCCAACTTGAGCCGCCCGCTCATGTCGGCACCAGGCGCACAACGTTGCTCGCTTCGACTATGCCCAGCCCTGCAACTGCGCCACGCACCGTTTCGGCTACATAGGACTTGGACAGGTGCGCATAGTGCCGCCGAGTGATTCGCTCGTCAGCATGGCCCAAGGCTTCCGCAATGACGGCCATCGGCACGCCTCGCAACGCCAGCCGGGCGCCGTAGGTCCGGCGCAAATCGTGGAAGCCAGTCGGTGCCAGTTTCGCAGCGGCACAGGCAGCGGCAAGCGGGCGTGCCTGTTGCGATGGCCCCCACCGCTTCCCATCGGGACGCGGAAAAATCAGGGCATCGGCTGGTTTGCCCAACGTCGCCTGTTCGATGAGCCGGACGCCCTCGCCTTCAAGATAGACCGGTCGCGCAACCCCGGCCTTGGTTTCGCGCAACCAGATTGTCTGCGATTGCCTGTCGAAGTCCCGGACCTCCAAGCCTGCCAACTCCGAGTAGCGCGCGCCTGTCAGCAACGCGGCCTGCACCAAAGGGCGAAATGCCGGGTCACAGGTGTTGACCAAGCGGCGCGCCTCATCATCGGACAGGTAGCGCAGCTTGGGAGCCTCGGCCTTCGCAAACGGCTTCACGCGCCGCCATGCATCATCACCGGAAGCCTTGCCCTCGCGATATGCGGCATTGAGCGCGGCTTTGAGAATTGTCAGGATGCGATTGGCGCTCGATCGGCGGCTGCGGCGCGCCACTTCGGTGTCCGGCGTCTCGCGGACATTCTGTTGCTCAGCCCCCTTGGCAGTACGCAATCGGGCAGGTGCATTGGCGAGCGACAAGAGCCAATCGTTGACGGCCTTGGTTGTCAGTTTCGCCACTTCATGCTTGCCCATTTGGGGCCGCACGATGGCCTCGATCCGGCGGCTGGTGTTCGCCAAGTCCTTGCCCTGAAACCCTGCCAGATAGTCGTCCAGGGCGTCGGAAACCGAATATGCACCTGTCCTGCGACCGCCGTTGCGCTCCAGCGAGAGGAACCATTTGCGGGCTGCGTCCTGTGCCTGTTTGAAATTCAGGATTACCGAGCCATCGGCGTCCGCATTGTCGTCGGCTTCCGCAATCGTCGTTTCCTGATAGTTGCCAGCCGCGCCAGCTCGACGATAGCGGGCAAGCCATTTGCCGACGCGTGCACCGCGATAATAGCCCAAGTGCTCGCCCTCATTGAGCGTCATCCAATGGGGTTTCTTGCGCAGCTCCAGCTTCAACCGCTGCTCCCGCTTCGCCAGCTTTGCGTCCTGCACAACGCGCGCCATTTGCCGTCCCTTTCCAGATTTCCCTAATGCATCCCCAATATACATTGGGGAACTCATACAGACAATGGGGAACATGACATTGACGAAAGGCACGACTATGCGTGGTTTCTGGCCGTTTCGTACTGTTTCAAGAAATGGCGAAAACGCGTTTGTTAGCGCCCTCTCACGGCTGAAACACGGGTTCGATTCCCGTAGGGGTCACCAGGCCTGAAATTTGTTTGGATTGGCAGTTCCGCGCGCGCGTTCTATGGGGGCGCCAGCCTGATGTTTGCCAAACGCCCCCTTCCCTTCGCTGGTATCCTGCTGGCCCTGATTGCCGGGGCGGTGATGCTTGCTTCCGGCAGCAGCATCTGGCTGACCTTGGGCGTGGTAATCCTGTGGCTTGGCACGCTATGGCTGACCATACCCGAACCGCAGGTATTCGATGCGCGGGTCGACGCCGGCGAAGTCTCCCGCGATGCCATTCACGAAACGATCGAACCGGTCGGACTGCCGCTGCTGCTGCTTGACGGCAACCGCGTTGTCGAGGCCAACGCCGCCGCCCGCAGCGCGCTGGGCGAGCATATCTTGGGCCAGGACGCGCGCATCGCACTGCGCCACCCCGAAGCGGTGCGGTTGGTCGACATGACCGACGGGGCAAGCGTCAGCGTGCCCGGCTTTACCGGTCCGCGCAGCCTGTGGCAGCTCACCCGGCGCGGTTTGCCGGGCCAGCGCTGGATTATCGAACTGAGTGACCGGACCGGCGAATCCGATGTCAGCCGCGCGCATACCGATTTTGTCGCCAACGCCAGCCACGAACTGCGCACACCGCTCGCCGCGGTTATCGGCTATGCCGAGACGCTGGGCGATGCCGACGCACCGACCGATGCCGAGACCCGCAATCGCTTCGTCGGGATCATCGACCGCGAGGCGCGGCGCATGCTGTCGCTGGTCGAAGACCTGATGACGCTCAGCCATGTCGAGGCCGAAAAGCATGAGCGCCCGACCGAAACGATCGACCTTGCCCAGCTGGCCGCGCGGGTGGTGGCGGAAGTATCTTCGCTCAAGGGCAAGGAGCGCGTTGTCCTGGCCGCCGCCGAGCCTGAAACAATGATCCGGGCCGAACCGGCGCAGCTTGAACAATTGCTCCGCAACCTGATCGACAACGCGTTGAAGTATGGTTCTGACGATCAACCAGTCGCAATCTCGGTCAGCCGCACCGGGGATGGCCGGGCGCGGCTGCTGGTGGCAGACTGCGGACCCGGCATCCCG
>JANXUP010000040.1 GCA_025356175.1 Sphingomonadaceae bacterium
TTGACGCTGGCCAGCACCACCGCCAGCAGCCCCAGCCACTTCGATGACGCACTACCCGCCGCCGCCGCCGCAATCAGCGCGCCGACGATGATGACCGAGGAGATCGCATTGGTCACCGCCATCAACGGCGTATGCAGCGCCGGGGTCACCGACCAGACGACGTAATAGCCCACAAAACAGGCCATGACGAAGATCGACAGGATCGAGATGAAGTCCATATTAGTGGGGGGCTCCGATAAATCCTCCCCCACTGGGGGAGGTGGCAGCCCGCAGGGCTGACGGTGGGGGCCTGTCGAGGCAAAGTTTGACGATAGCGTGGGCAGTGCCATCCGCGTCGCGAAGAACTTCAGCCGCAGCAATCCTGACGACTTCTATGCCCCAGGAGCGGAGCCGGGCATCACGCTTTTCATCGCGAGCCGCACGATCACCCATATCATGAGCGATCCCATCAAGCTCGATTGCAATGCGTTTTTCGGCGCAATAGAAATCGACAATGTAACTCTCGATCGGATGCTGATTGCGGAATTTTACGCCCATTGGCTTTCCGCGCAGGCAGTTCCACAGCAGCACCTCCGGCAGCGACATTTCGCGGCGCAGTTTACGCGCCTTGGTCAAGGTTTCGGGCGTGTGGTCTTCCATTCAGGCCCCCACCGTCAGCGCTTCGCGCTGCCACCTCCCCCAAGAGGGGAGGATTTTCATATAGCAAATCCTCCCCTCTTGGGGGAAGTGGCCGCCTGAAAGGTGGTCGGTGGGGGAATATCTGTCCCTCACCCCAACAACCTCTCATGGACAACCTTCCCGCCTTGGGTAAGCCGCACGGCGTTGCCGATCTCGTCATCCAGCACCGGCCGCCCAGCATCCTTGTCCCAGAACGCACTCAGGAAGTTGAACAAATTCCGCGCAAACAAGGCCGATGAATCCGCCGCCAGATGCGTGGGCGTGTTCGACCAGCCGATGATCTTGACCCCGTGCTTGACCACCACTTCGTCGGCTTTCGAGCCTTCGACATTGCCGCCCTGCGCCACCGCCAGATCGAACACCACACTACCCGGCTTCATGCTGGCGAGCTGCGCGTCCGAAACCAGCCGCGGTGCGGCGCGGCCGGGAATCAGCGCGGTGGTAATCACGATGTCCTGCTTGGCGATGTGGCTGGAGACGAGTTCGGCCTGCGCCGCCTGATATTCCGCTGACATTTCCGTGGCATAGCCGCCAGCGCCTTCGCCTTCGATGCCCGCCACGTTTTCCACGAACACCGGCTTGGCCCCGAGCGACAAGATCTGTTCCTTGGTGGCGCTGCGCACGTCGGTGGCGGAAACCTGCGCTCCCAGCCGCCGCGCGGTGGCGATCGCCTGGAGGCCGGCCACGCCGACCCCCATCACGAAGCACTTCGCCGCAGACACCGTGCCCGCCGCGGTCATCATCATCGGAAAAGCGCGGCCGTAGGCGTTCGCCGCCTCGATCACCGCTTTGTAGCCCGACAGGTTTGATTGGCTGGAGAGGATGTCCATGCTCTGCGCGCGGGTGATGCGCGGCATGAATTCCATCGCCAGTGCCTCAAACCCGGCCTTGGCATAGGCATCGATCCTGGCACGCTGGCCAAATGGGTCGAGCCCGGCGACGATCCATGCGCCCTTGCTCGCACCCTTAAGCGCAGTCACGTCAGGCCCCTGCACTCCAAGCACAATATCCGCGCCCTTGGCCGCGCCCTTGCTCACTTCGGCCCCGGCGGCGGCGTAATCGGCATCAGCAATCGAAGCGCCAAGGCCTGCCCCGGCTTCAATCGCCACGCTCGCGCCGAGCGCGATGAACTTCTTCACCGTTTCCGGGCTCGCCGCAACGCGGCTCTCGCCCGCTGCGGTCTCTTTGAGGACCGCGATCCGCACCGTTGCGGCCGCTTACTTGGTGATCATGAAGATGACGAAAGCCGCCACCAAGGCAGTGCTGATGATCCCGAACTTCAACATGCCGATGAAGCCGGTGTAGGTCGATTCATGCGCCTTCAAGTCGTTGCCGCTGGCCATAGGTACGAGTCCCTGCTGAGTGGTGAGCCTGTTTCGCCACATCCCTATCGCCCCCGCCCGGTGCGCTCAAGGGCTTTAGCAGCCTTAATGGGGTCTTTACCCAAACACGTTATCGCCGGTGTCTTGGGGCAGAGCTCGCCCCGGACGGGGACAATTGCACAACCAATGGCCGAAAGCGAACAGCGCACCCTGATGCTGATCGACGATGAGCCGGCGCAGAGCCGGCTGATCACGGCTCTGGCTGCGCGCGAAGGCTGGCGCACGCTGGTGGTGCGCGACAGCGAAACCGCGATCGCCACGCTCGGCACCCGTCAGGGCATGCAACTCAGCGCGATCATCCTTGACCAGTGGGTACCCGGCGATGAGGCCTGCCAGTTGATCGCCGAACTGCGCGCGCGCCGCCCGGCTGTGCCGATCCTGATGCTGACGACCAGCGCCTCGCCCTTGCTGGCAGTCGAAGCTATGCGGGCCGGTGCAACTGATTATCTGGTCAAGCCGGTCGCGCCCGACCGGATGATGATGGCGCTGCGCATGGCGACCACCCGCGAAGCTCCGCGCAACGAATTGCAGCCACTCACCGAAAAGATGCCCTCGACCCCGGATTTCGACGCGATGATCGGGGCCGCGCCCTCGTTCCGCTCGGCGCTCGCGGTCGCGGCCAAAGCGGCGCGCGGGCAAGGCCCGGTGCTGATCGAAGGCGAAAGCGGCAGCGGCAAGGAAATGGTCGTGCGCGCGATGCAGGCCGCCAGCCCGCGCTCCAAGGCCCCGTTCCGCTTGCTCAACATCGGGGCAATTCCCGCCAATTCGGTTGAATCTGCGCTGTTCGGCCATGAAAAGGGCTCGTTCCCAGGGGCGTTCGATCGCCATGTTGGCGCGCTGCAGCATGCCGATGGCGGCACGCTCGCGCTCGACGAGATCGACCGCTTGCCGATGAATGTGCAGGAGCGGTTGCTCGAAAGCCTCCAGCGCAACGATGTCCGCCCGATCGGGGCGCGGCATTCATTCCGCATCGACGTGCGGCTGATTGCCGCCAGCAACTTGCCGCTGCGCGAACAGGTAGCTGGCGGGCATTTCCTGCCCGAATTGCTCTCGGCCCTCGCCGGAACCACGGTCCAGCTGCCGCCGCTGCGGCTGCGTGCGGGTGACATCCCGGCACTCGCCCGGCACTTTTTGGCACGAATTGGCGAACAACCCGGGCTACGTGCGCTGGGGATTACCGATGCCGCGCTGGCGCTGCTTTCGGCCTATGACTGGCCAGGCAATGTCCGCCAGCTTCAGGCGGTGCTGTTCCGCGCCGCCGTGTTCTGCGATGGCGACGCGCTCACTGGCGAGGATTTTCCCCAGCTCTCCGACATGCTCGGCGACGGCAGCGGCAACCCGCAAGCCTCGCATCAGGAAGGCGTCGGCGTGATGCTCTACGCCCCCGACGGCAACCTGCGCCCGCTCGAAGATATCGAAGCCGACGTGATCCGCCTCGCTATCGGGCACTATCGCGGCAGGATGACCGAAGTTGCGCGCAGGTTGGGGATCGGGCGTTCGACGCTTTACCGCAAGCTCAGCGAGCTGGGGATCGGCGAGAGCGCCTAAAGCGCGAGCTGACGAGGCCCTCCCCAACCCCGCTCATGCTGAGCCTGTCGAAGCACTGTCCTTGTTCTTCGTGCCTCGCGCGTAACTGCCCGAAGGAAAAAGCAACCCTTCGACAGGCTCAGGATGAGCGGAATAGGGGAGAAAATTGGAACCTTCAGCGGTGGACTAAGGCGCGAGCTGGCTGAAATCGGTCAGCGCAGCATCCTTGAGCCCGCGCCACACGCGCACGGCCTGCACCGTTTCAGGCACATCGTGGACGCGCAGCACTTGCATTCCGGCGTCCATCGCCTTCACCGCCAGCGCCACACTGCCCCCAAGCCGCTGGTGTGCCGCAGCCTCATTGCTCAGCGCGCCGATCATGCGCTTGCGGCTTGAGCCAACGAGCAGCGGCTGGCCGAGCGCGTGAAACAGCGGCAATGCGTTGAGCAGCAGCAGGTTTTCCGCGACCGACTTGCCGAATCCGAGGCCCGGATCGAGCAGGATTTTCTCACGCGGAATCCCTGCGGCAAGCGCCGCATCGCGCCGCGCGGCGAGCCAATCGAACACGTCGAGCACGACATCGCTGTAATCGCCATCGGCGTGGAGGTTATCGCCCTCTCCCGGTGCGTGCATAAGCACCACGGGCACGCCCGCGCGCACGGCAAATTCAAGGCTGCGCGGATCGTGGCGCAGCGCCGAAACGTCGTTGATCAGATGCGCGCCCGCTGCCAGCGCTGCCTCCATCACCGCCGGGCGGCGCGTGTCGGTGCTGATTGCCGCGCCGGCTGCTGCAAGCCGTTCGATTGCCGGGATCACGCGCTTAAGCTCGTCGCCCTCCCACACCTCCGCCGCACCGGGCCGGGTGCTCTCGCCGCCGACATCGATCAGCGCGGCCCCCGCCTCAAGCATTTTGGCGGCGTGGGCGTTCGCCACTTCGGGATCGTCCATGAATTGCCCGCCGTCGGAGAAACTGTCCGGCGTGAGGTTGAGAATGCCCATCACTGCCGGCTGGTCGAGCCGGATCGTGCGCGCACCGAGCTGCAGCGGGGCGTGAACGCGCTGGAGGTTATCAAACTGATCGCGCACCGTATCGGGCAAGTCAGGCAAGGCGGCGCGCAGCTCGGGCAAAGAATACCGGCTGCGCGCGATGACCTTGCCACCCTCGCGCGCAATCAGCGCAAAGCGGCTGGCATAGACCAGCCCGCCCGCAAGCCGCAGCGCATCGCCCTCCTCGCTTTGCGGGCTGTCGGTAAGCGCGATGGGGCGGAGGTAGTGGGTCGATGTCATAAGCCGATCTAACCTCAAAGTCCGTCATGCTGAACTTGTTTCAGCATCCATTCCGCCGCACGGCCAGAACATGCGTTGTTATTGAAACCGTGCGGTTTGCGTTTGAACGACAGCTTCGGTTACGCGGCACGATAGACCCTGAAACAAGTTCAGGGTGACAGTTCTTGTGA
>JANXUP010000146.1 GCA_025356175.1 Sphingomonadaceae bacterium
TCTCAGTCTCAATTACACTCGGTAGGGAGGCCCTAGACTAGGTGGAAACTAGGCATTCGCTCAGGTTTGTCCGAGTGGGCGTTACCGAGCGGGAATTAAACCATCGATACGGATTGTATGAATGTCAGCAATCGGGTCGTAAGCGGACTGTCCGGTTTTAGTCGAAATATCGCGAAAGCGGACGTTCGGCCTAATTGCCCCGATCCAGCTCCCGGCCAAGTTCGCGGATCATCGCCAGCTCCAGCCGCAACTCAGCCGAGCGTGCACCATGCTTCCACGGGTTTCGGTTGCCCTTACCTCAACAGCGATGGAGCCATTTGGTCTCCTACTGCAACGAGTGCTACGAAGATTGAAGGCCTGACCCTCGCCAACTTTGGTCGGAAAAACCATGAGGGGACTGCTGCTCTGGGTTTCAAGTAAAATATTGAGAACTTTCAGGATATCGGGGCTTCGGGTGGTACGCATGCCGTAAGTTTTTGAATGCTGAATTCACGATCTCCTCGGCCTGAGATGAGCTTCATCGTGCTATCAATTTCAGGACTTTTCCGTTCCACGTGCAGCCCCCCATCATGGCAGCGCCACCTTTGGCATTGTCTGAAGTCGCGGCTCGGTCGGTGAAATCAATTGCACAGCCACTGTTTGATCACCGCGCATCAGTCCTCGATGGGCCGCCGTATGGGATTGCTTCGAGATGTTGCTGCCAAGCATGCGCCTTAACGCCCTCTTCCCGAGGTTTCCCAGTTTCACTCGTTTATGCATGGCCGTTCAGCCTACCATACGCACTCTTATTGGCTGGACCTCATAACCACCCATGCCAGCTGGACTAGGGTGCCCATGGGGCTCCTAGGTAGCCTCAGCTTATCTTAGGTCGCCCCAATCACAGCCCGTTCCGCTGCTATGCATATGCCGCGTTCGCGATCCTCGCCGCTACCGCTTTGGCCTTAATGCCGCGTCCACAATGCCACCGATCCAGCGTATCTCTTCCGACTTAAGGCCCGCAATTTTCAGCACCACATCGCTTAAGGGTTCTCGTAGGAGGGCTCCAGTTGGCAATTCAGATGTGAATAGTTCGGCGGGATCGACCTGGAGAGCGCAGGCCAATTTCTCGATCGTGGCGAAGCTAACACCAGTCGCACCAACTTCGATACGAGCCAGCATATCGTCACTGAGATCAGCTGTCTCCGCGAGTTTGCGCTGGGTCCAGCCGACGCGCTTGCGGTGAGCAGCGACTAGGCTGCCAAATCTTCGTTTCAGGTTCGCCATCACCGCTCCTCAAGGCGGTCTAAGGCGTACCAGCCCTAGCTAGCAGGGACCCTCAATACGGAAAATCATGCTTTCCGCCTTCTCCTTGCAATTAACTGCGGTATGAGGGACGTTCGAAGGTGAGGACGGGACCAGAAGAATGGAAATAGCGAAGGAACGAGTGAAGCCTGGCGATCCCGTAGGAATGGCGGGCACATTTCGAAACTTCAATTGGGTCGCCAGCAGTGTGATCATTTTCGTCGGTTTCGTCTTGGCGGCTGCGGCGGAAGGTTGGCGCGATCAGCAGGTCTTAGGATACACGATCTTGGCGGCGGGGATCGCCATTTTACCTCCAGTTCTGGACATCATTCGACGAAGATGGGCTTGGAGCAAACCTCGATATGTTCCGGCTACCTTTGCGGTCAGCGTCGTCGTAGCGGCCATCATTGTAAGTCCACTGTTTGCTCCAACGGCTGCGGAGCAAACGCAGCTTCGTGCGTCTGCTCTAGCCGCTGCGGAACGCCTTCTGGCGAACGGCGATCTTCGTGCTGCTCGTAGCAGGCTTTCCAAATTCATCGGCACGCCTGATCCCGATCATCGGGTCGCAGAATTGATTAGGCAGATAGATCAGGCGGCGAAGGCTAAGGAAACTGCGGCACAGCAGAACATACGATCGGCTGCCGTGGCCGCGCCAACGACACCGGCGAAGCAAGCTATCGATTTCCCGCATTTGAAACCCGCCACCCGCTTTTCAGAGTATGGCATCGGCGACGAGCATCGTACTGCTCAGGACGCCTTGAATGCCGGTGACGTGGGGCGCGCCTACAACATGTTTGGCGAGCGAAACAGGTCGCTGGACGGCCCCCGCGAGAAGAGGTTCGATGACGTTCTGGAGACGGCATTTCAACAGTGGAGTGACACAAGCCCAGCGTCCGACTTTGCTGAGCGGGTCCAAACCTACTGGCTTCCGCAGTTGAAAGCCCTCCCTACGACGCCACCGGCCGACACAGACGAGTACGGCAAGCGGCTCAGCGCCATCCAGGAATTCGCCCAGGTTGTTGCAGACGCAGAGGGGCTCACATTCAGCCCAGCACAGTTACAGCTTGTTGCGAGGTTCAGGGCGGCCCTGTCGGCAAAACAGATCGCTCTCTTCCCCATACTTCGTCGGCGGTATTCTGAACTCCTGAACGAGAAGCTGTTCCGGAGCGACATTGAGGTGAGAATTGCGGGTCCGGCTGCACGGACGCTTAGGCTAACGTCTGGCGCCTTTGCGCTGAATGCCAGCATTGAAGACATGCAGACGGCTCTCGGATCAACCTCGGCCCCAACCCGGTCCTGAACGGCGACGGCTCGGTCAGGCTGCACGCGCTCGACAATCACGCCATGGGCACGATCTTCGAGGCACTGGTTCGCAAGTTCAACGAGGCGAACAATGAGGAAGCGGGCGAGCACTGGACCCCGCGCGACGCGGTCAAGCTGATGGCAGAATTGATCTTCCGCCCAGTGGCGGAGCAGATCGCATCGGGCACCTACCTGCTGTATGACGGGGCCTGCGGAACGGGCGGGATGCTGACTGTCGCCGAGGAAACGTTGGAACGCATCGCCACCGAACACGGCAAAAAGGTCTCCACGCACCTCTATGGTCAGGAGATCAATCCTGAAACCTACGCCATCGCGAAGGCCGACTTGATCTTGAAGGGCGAGGGCGAGGAGGCAGACAACATCGTCGGCGGGCCGGAGTGGTCCACGCTCAGCAACGACGCGTTCCCCAGCCGCGAGTTCGACTTCATGCTGTCGAACCCGCCATACGGCAAAAGCTACAAGACCGACCTTGAACGCATGGGAGGCAAGGGCGGGATCAAAGACTCGCGTTTCATCATCAGCCATGGTGGTGATGACGAATACAGCCTAATGACGCGGTCCAGCGACGGACAGATGCTGTTCCTCGCCAACCTTGTGTCGAAGATGAAGCACAAGACCGCGATGGGCAGCCGCATCGCCAGCGTCCACAACGGTTCGTCACTGTTCACCGGCGACGCGGGCAGCGGCGAAAGCAACACCCGCCGCTGGATCATCGAAAACGACTGGCTGGAGGCGATCATCGCCCTGCCGCTTAACATGTTCTTCAACACCGGCATTGCCACCTACGTCTGGGTGCTGACCAATCGCAAGCCGGATGACCGCAAGGGCAAGGTCCAGCTAATCGACGCGACCGGCTGGTTCGACCCGCTACGCAAGAACTTGGGCAAGAAGAACTGCCAACTGACCGCAGAGCACATTGACCGGATCGTGCAGACCTTCATCGACTTTGAGCCGGGTTTGCAATCGCGCATCTTCGACAATGAGGAATTAGGTTACTGGAAGGTCACGGTCGAGCGCCCGCTGCGCATCCGCATTGACCTCACCGAAGAACGGCTGTGCGCCTTCCGGGCTATTTGCGCCGACGAGCAGGAAGGGTCGCTCGCCAATCTGGCCGAACGTGCTGCTGAGGTGCTGGGCGCAGGTCCGCATAAGGACTTCAACGCCTTTCTTGAGGCTCTGGAACCGCTTGCCGACAAGGCGGGCGTCAAGATGACGGCCAAGCGCGAGAAGCTGTTGCGGGGCAGACTTGGCGAGCGTGACCAGGACGCAAAGGAGGTCATCAAGCGCATCTACAAGCCGGGCAAGGCTGAGGCCGATCCCATGAACGGGCTGTTCCCAGCGATCATCGGCGGCAAAAGCGTGGTGGTGGAATACGAGCCGGACACGGCCCTGCGCGACACCGAAAACGTCCCGCTGCTTGAGCAAGGCGGGGCCGAGGCGTTCATTGACCGCGAAGTGCTGCCCTATGCCCCGGATGCTTGGATCGAAGCCGAAAGGACCCAGATCGGCTACGAGATCAGCTTCACCCGCGTGTTCTACAAGCCGCAGCCACTGCGCACACTGGAGCAAATCCGGGCCGACATCCTCGCGCTGGAGCAGGAGACGGACGGCCTCTTGCCGCAGATCATCGGAACTTGCGCATGAAGTCTGTCACGACCTCCGGGCGTTGGCAGGTGCCGTGGATCGAAGCACTCCCGGAAAGCTGGGACCTCATGTCTGCCAAGCGACTGTTCCAAACGCGCTCGGACCTTGCCTCGGTGGATGAGCCACAGCTTGCGGCAACGCAAGCCTATGGGGTTATCGAGCAGGCAGAATATGAGCGGCGCGTTGGCCGCAAGGTCACGAAACTGAACAAGAACCTCGACAAGCGCCGTCTCGTCAAGCGAGACGACTTCATCATTAGCATGAGGAGCTTTGAGGGGGGATTGGAACGGGCGTGGGCAGAAGGTGGCATCCGTTCCTCTTATATAGTGTTGAGGCCTGCTGCAGAGATTAGCGTTGGATATTACCAACACCTGTTCAAGTCGCAGCCGTACATTCAGGCGCTGCGAGCCACTGGCAACTTCATCCGGGATGGGCAGGACCTCAACTTTTCCAACTTCGCACTCGTCGATTTACCCTATCCCCCGCCGGAGGATCAGACCCTGATAGCTCGCTACCTTGATTGGCATGGAGCGATGACGGGGAAGCTGATCCGCGCCAAGCGGCGGCTGATCGCGCTGCTCAACGAGCAGAAGCAATCCATCATCCGCCGCGCCGTCACGCGCGGTCTCGATCCAGCCGCGACGCTCAAAACTTCCGGCGTGGATTGGCTTGGCGATGTTCCGGAGCATTGGGAGGTAAAGCGTCTCAAGTTTGCCTGCCAAGTTAACCCACGGACTTCGACGCCCAGCGCGGATGTGCAGGTGACTTTCCTGCCAATGGAAAATGTCGGGATCACGGGGCAAGTCGATTACTCAGTGCTGAGGGAAACCGCTGAGGTTTCGACTGGATACACTCCGTTCCAGCAGGGCGACGTGATACTCGCTAAGATCACACCTTGCTTCGAGAATGGCAAAGGTGCGCTCCTTTGCAACATGCCGACTGCTATCGGCTACGGATCGACCGAGTTCATCGTGCTTCGCCCAATGCCGGGCTTGCTGGCCGATTATGTGTATCTGCTAACGGTTGATCCAGCGTTCCGGCTTCGCGGCACCGAAGCCATGACAGGATCGGCGGGCCAGCAACGCGTCTCGTCCGACTTTGTCGCCAACTGGATCATTGCCTTGCCGCCCGAAGCGGAGCAATGCGCGATCTGCGCTTATGTCCGCGATCACACCGCCGAGTTCGACGCCGCGATCCACAAGGTGCAATCCGAGATCAAGCTCATCCAAGAGTTCCGCACTCGCTTGATCTTCGATGTTGTTACCGGCCAACTCGACGTGCTGGCCGTGGCGGTTACTTTGCCCGATGTCGCCGAGGCCTATGCTACCGATTTGACCGAGGATGACGATCTGGACGATGATGTCGACGACCTTATCGACGAGGAAGAAGCCGCCTGATCCATGCCCGCACCCGCCCAGCCCAAAATCTACCATATCGTCCACGTGGACAAGCTGGCGTCGATTGCGACGGACGGGTGCCTGTTTTCTGACGTCGTGATGGCACAGCGCCCGGCCAATGGGACGGTCATTGGCATGAACAACATCAAGGCACGCAGAATGACCGAGCTGACGCTGACCAGTCGACGCCCTAACTAGCAGTGAGTTTGTAAAATGAGGGGACAACCGAACGGACATACGGTCGCATTTCGAGCAAAACACCTCAGCGCCGATGAGATAATTCTCGGTTACCTTGAGGGCGCGCTTCTTTGAAGTAGGCGTCGCCCTGAATCTTTCTGCCGATACGGAAGTTCAAATTATATGATGACGAGCCTTTGGCACGAAGGGGCCTGACACGACCCCGGCCAGAGCAGTTCAACCTTGGTTGCAGCACACGCACGGAACAAGCAGCGCGCCGGGCAGATGGCAGGGCCGGGTGCAGAGCGCGCAATTTAGGCAAGCCATCCACGGACTTCTGCCAAAAAGCGCGGTTCGCTCGTCTGGTGCGCCTGACAATGAAGTTGGCGGTTGCTTGGTCCTAAACTTGGTCCTAGCGTGCAGTTCAACTGAAGCATAAAGCCCCAGAAAACTGTCATTTTAGAAGTGTTGTGCGCTTTCCTGTCGGGTGCACCATTTCCTTCAGGCTCAATCCCACCCGCTTTCGAGAAACCGCTCGGCGCAGCCCGCCAGCAGCGCGGCGCCGCGCGGCAGGGCTTTTTCATCGACCATCATCCGGGGGGAGTGGATCGACGGGCACTTGTGGTGATCGACGCCTTCATGCGCGACGCCCAGGAAGAACATCGCGCCGGGGATCTGTTCGAGGACGTAGGAGAAGTCTTCCGCGCCCATGATCGGCGCGTCGAGCCGCCGCCACGACGGCGCACCGAACAGTTCGGTGGCAACCGCCTCACCCAGGTCGACCGCACGCGGATCGCACAGGGTGACCGGGAAACCGGCGATGATCTCGACCCGCGCTGCGGCGCCGTGTGCCGCCGCGATTCCTTCAGCGAGCCGGGTGAGGCCCTCGTGAAGCCTGGCGCGGTGGCGCGGCGAGAGCGAGCGCAGGGTGCCGCTCAAGGTGCAGCAATCGGGGATGATATTATACGCGGTCCCGGCATTGATTTGCGTGACTGAGGCGATCACCGGATCGGCAGCGTTGAATTGCCGCGCCACGAACGTCTGCAGCGCGGTGACCACTTCGCAGGCGATCGGCACCGGATCGAGCGCATCGTGCGGCATCGCGCCGTGTCCGCCGCGCCCGTCGATCACGATGTCGAACTGGTCGGCCGAGGCCATCAGCGCGCCGGCCTTGCCCACTACCAGTCCGTGCTGGGAATTGGGCATGATGTGCAGCGCGAAAGCCGCGTCGGGGAGCGGGTTCAGCAGCCCTTCGTCGAGCATGTGACGCGCGCCGTGAAAGCCCTCTTCGCCCGGCTGGAACATGAAGCGGACCTCGCCCTTGAGCTGGTCGGCGCGGGCGCACAGCAGCCGCGCCGCACCCACCAGCATCGCGGTGTGGGTATCATGCCCGCACGAATGCATCGTCCCGGCAATGGTCGAGGCGAACTCGAGCCCGGTTTTCTCGGCCATCGGCAACGCGTCCATGTCGCCGCGCAAGAGGACAGTGCGGCCCCCATTTTCGCCATTGGGTCCAGCCCCGCCCTTGAGCGTCGCGACGAGCCCGCTGGTCGTAGCCGATTCGCGCCATTCAAGCGGCAAGCCCGCCAGCGCC
This sequence comes from Sphingomonadaceae bacterium, assembly GCA_025356175.1. GTDB lineage: Bacteria > Pseudomonadota > Alphaproteobacteria > Sphingomonadales > Sphingomonadaceae > Novosphingobium. Next base: position 7,417 of record JANXUP010000146.1, read on the forward strand.
GCGCGCACCTTGTCGCGGGTCTTGGGGGTATCGAGGCCGAGTTCGGGCTCGGCATGGATTGCGCGGCGCAAGGACACGATTTCATCGGACAGGGCTCGCGCGTCGTCGAGCAGGCTCTCATGCAACATCGATCAGGCTCCGATTCGCGCGGCGATGCGCTGGGCCGCAGCATTGTGCAGGCTGACCGAGAGTACAAGCAGCGCATTAAGCGCCACGGACTGGTACAGCATATACCACAGCGGGGTGCCGGCAAACATCGACAGGCCCAGCACGATCGCACGCGGATTGGGGCCGAGGAACTTGCACAAGAGCAGCAGCGGCGGCGATTCGGCGCGGACTGCGGCGGCTATTTCGGCCAGCCGCGCAGGATCGCCCTTGGCTGCGGCCACCGCAGCGTCGACCCTGAGCGCGTGCGGGGTCATCCCGTTGGCAACCGACAGGTACAGCCCAACCAGCGTCCCGGCCCAGCTGGCGGCGACCGGCGAATCGCTTTGCGCTTGCGAAGTGCGCAGCCACGGGGTGCCATAGACCCAGTACTGGTACTGGCGGCGCTGGACCTCGACGTGGTTCGATTGCACCGCGTGGCTGAGCCCGGCGAAAACCACCAACGCCCAGGCGTGCCAACCCGCGAATGGCCCACCGTGAGCTTGCAGCCAGAAGGCCAGCAACACGTAAAGCACCGCGTGGCTGAGGTAATCGCACAACCCGTCGACCAGTTCGCCGATCGGGCTCGACCGCGCAGTCAACCGCGCCAGATCGCCGTCGGCACCGTCGACCACGTGCCAACCCATGTGCAGCGCCATGCCCAACGCGGCGGATAGCGGCCAGGTCAGCTGGGTGTAGGCCAGGCTCGCCGCGACAACCATCAGCGCACCCATTACCGAGACAACGTTTGGGGTCAGCGGGGTCCGTGCCAGCAGCCGCGCCAGCTGCCAGGCGAGCGGATGGTAGAGATAGTAGTTGAGCGGATCCTGCAATTCGCGCGGGCGCTGGGGGCGCTGCGGCGAAAGTTGAACAATTTTTGAAACATTGTCCGAATTCAATTCGTATCTCCTGCCGACGCGTTGTTCAGCGGCCATAAACCGCCGTCCGGGCAGTGCAACCGCCAAGGAATACTATGCCACCGACCGCTGGTCAAAATTCCGCACCTCATGCTCACACGCAGATTTGCGTGACGCGCGTTTGGTGCTATACTCGTAGGCCTGCATTGCGCAGGCACGTGCCGACGTGCGGCGCAAATCCGGCTGGATTTGCGGCAAAGTTGGCACCGGACGCTGTCAGATCGCGGGCCTAAAGGCCTCCGCGCACTGTCTGCATCCGGCTTGACCTGCGCCAAACCTCTTGCTTTTGGCGCGCAATTTCTTATTGCGCCAACCCTTGGACGGGCGCGCGCATTGACGCTCGAAAGGGAATTACAGATAATGAAGCCAATCAAGGTCGCAATGATCGGTGTCGGCAATTGCGCCAGTTCGCTGGTGCAAGGGGTCACCTATTACCGGCAGAACAATTCGTCGCAGGGGCTGATCCACGACAAGATCGGTGGCTACGGCGCCGGTGACGTGGAATTCGTGCTCGGCATCGATGTCGATGAGCGCAAGGTCGGGCTAGACATTGCCGAAGCCATCTTCGCCTCGCCCAACAACACCAAGGTTTTCCAGCAGGACATCGCTCCAACTGGTGCCAAGGTGATCATGGGCAAGATTCTGGACGGCGTTGCCGCGCACATGACCACGGTCGGTGACAAGGGCTTCATCGTTGCCAACGATACCGAATCGACCGCCGCCGATATCATCAAGGCGATCAAGGATTCGGGCGCGGAAGTGCTGATCAACTTCCTCCCCGTGGGGTCGCAGGAAGCCACCGAGTTCTACATGGAATGCGCGCTTGAAGCGGGCGTTGCGGTGGTCAACTGCATGCCGGTGTTCATCGCCAGCCGCCCTGAATGGGAAGCCAAGTTCCGCGCCAAGAACCTGCCGATCGTGGGTGACGACATCAAGGCACAGGTTGGTGCGACGATCGTCCACCGCGTGCTGTCCAGCCTGTTTGCCGCGCGCGGCGTCACGATCGAGCGGACGTATCAGCTCAACACTGGCGGCAACACCGACTTCATGAACATGCTCGATCGCCAGCGCCTCGGCTCCAAGAAGGAATCGAAGACCGAAGCGGTGCAGGCGATGCTTGCCCAGCGCCTTGCGGATGAAAACATCCACGTTGGCCCGTCGGATTATGTGCCGTGGCAAAAGGACAACAAGCTGTGCTTCCTGCGCCTTGAAGGGCTCCAGTGGGGCAATGTCCCAATGGACCTGGAACTGCGCCTGTCGGTTGAAGACAGCCCCAACTCGGCGGCTTGCGTGATGGATGCGCTGCGCTGTGCCAAGGTAGCGCTTGAACGCGGTGAAGGCGGCGCGCTGATCGGGCCGTCGGCTTACTTCTGCAAGCACCCGCCGCAGCAGTTCAACGACGATCTCGCCGCGCAGATGGTTGATGAGTACATCTCGGAAGCCCCGCTTGCTGCTGAATAAGCGCTAGTGAAGCGATTTTGGAGCGGCGTCGGCTAATCCCGGCGCCGTTTCCGTTTGAGGAACCGACCATGGACGCCGTAATCATCGCCGCCGGATACGGCAGCCGCCTGCGCGAAATTTCGGATTCGAAGCCGATGACCCCGGTCGCCGGGGTGCCGCTGCTCGAACTCGGCGTGCGGCAGGCCAAGGCGGCCGGCGTGGACCGGGTGATAGTGGTGACCGGGCATGAAGCGGAGCGGCTCGAAGCCGCGCTTCCGGCGCTTGCGGCCCGCACCGGGATCGCGGTCGAAGCAGCGCGTGTGGCGGACTGGTCGAAGCCCAATGGCTGGTCGGTACTCGCGGGGGCCGAACGGACCCGCGGCGATTACCTGCTGATGATGTCGGATCACGTCTTTTCCGCCCCGATCTTGAGCGGTCTGGCCCGGCAGGGCGGTGCAGACCGCGGGGTGACGCTGGCGGTGGACCGGCGGACCGGCGATCCGCTGATCGACCCCGATGACGCGACCTGGGTCAGCCGCGACCAGCGCGGGTTCATTCGCGCGATCGGCAAGACGATCCCCAGCTACGATGCGGTCGATTGCGGCGCTTTCCTCTGCACCGCCGAACTGGCCGAGGCGATTCGCGCGGCAATTGCGGCAGGGCTGGCGGGCAGCCTGTCTGAAGGGATGCAGCGGCTCGCCGATCACGGCCGCGCCGCGACCTGGGAAATCGGCGGGGCGTGGTGGCTCGATGTCGACGATCCGCGGGCGTACGCGCTGGCTGAGGAGCAGGCGCCGCGCTTCCTTCCCGAAATCTACGCCGCGCTTAACTGACCAGCCGGCCGCGCTTGAGCCGGTAGGTCCGGTCCGCGATTTGAGTCAGCGCGCCGCGATGCGCGATCACCAGCACTGCCATCTGCGGCTTGAGCCGGACGAGCGCTGCGGCAATCTGCGCTTCGTTATCCGCATCGAGCGCACTGGTTGCCTCGTCGAGAATCAGCAGCGCGGGCTTCCTCAGCAGCGCCCGCGCCAGCATTAGTCGCTGCCGCTCGCCGCCCGACAGGCCTCGTCCGCCATCGCCGATTCTGGTGTCGAGCCCCGCAGGCAAGGCCAGCGCAAAGTCCGCCGAGGCCTGGCGCAGCACCACGCGCAGGTCCGCGTCAGAGGCTTCCGGCGCGGCCCAGGCCAGGTTGTCGCGCAGGGTGCCGGCGATCAGCACCGGGTCCTGCTGGACATAGGCAACCTGCCGCCGCCAGGCGCGGCGCAGCGGGCCTTCAAGCGGCGCTCCGTCGATCGTGACCATGCCTTGGTCGGGCGCAAGCAGCCCGGCAACCAGATCGGCCAGCGTGCTCTTGCCCGCACCCGAAGGTCCGGTCAGCGCGGTGATCCCGCGCGCCGGGATCGCGATCGCGATATCCTCGAGTACGGCCACGCCCGCAGTGAAGCGCAAGCTGACCTGCTCAAGCCGCAGTTCGTGTGACAGCTTGGGCGCAGTGACACCAGTCACCTCAGGCTCGCGCGCCGCTTCGGCTTCGCGGGTCAGCTTGAGCGCGGCGTCGAGCGCGGGCCGGGCATGAAGCCAGTTGAGCCAGGCATCCTGCACCAGGCCAAGCAGCGGCAGGGCCCGCGCGAACACGGCGACCATCGGCAGCACCGTGGCCGCGCCAAGCTGCCAGCGGCTCACCGCCAGCCACACCAGCAGCGCCAGCGCCACCGCACCGCCAAGCTGGAGCAGGCCCTGATTGAGCGTGTGACGACGCGCGAATTCAAGCTGGATCGTGCGCAATGCGGTCACGCTCGCGGCGGTTTGCGCCGCCGCTGCGGCTTCGCCTTCAAGGCTCTTGATGGTGCGGAGCGAGGCCAGGCCCTGATCGAGACTGGCGTGGAGCGCGCTGTGCGCCTCGCCGACTGATTCGCCCAACCGGTGCGCGGTGCGGCGCAGGCCTGCTTGCAATGCGATCAGGATGGTGCCGGCGATAAGCGCGCCGAACGTCATCAGCGGCGAGAGCAGCAGCGCGCCAAGCAAAACGCCGCCCAGCGTCACCGAGCTGGCCGCCGCCAGCAGCAGTTGCTGCACGCCCAGCCCGGCGCGTTCGACCTCACTCAGCAGCAGGTTGGCGCTGTGGCTCCGGCTGAGCGTGAGGAGTGCGCGCCATTCGCAGTGGAGCAACGCGTGCCAGGCCCGGGCGCGGAGGTTGTCGACCAAGGCAACCTGCGCCCGCAGCGCGGCCAGCGTCCGCGCGCGCATCACCAATGCCCGCAGCGCGACGAGCGCAACGAACACCGCCAGCAAGGGGCCAAGGGCGAGCGGCAGCCCGGTGCTTTCGAGCAGTGCCGCCAACTTGCCGCCGCCGGGCGCGGCACCCGGTGCCAGCACTGCCAGCAGCGGGACGAGCATGATCAGGCCCAGCCCCTCGGTCAACGCGGCAGCGATCATCAGGGCGAACAATCCCGCAGCGCGGCGTCGTCCGGTCAGCTCAAGCAAGGTGCGAAATGTGCCCACGGGAACTGGCTCTAGCAGTTTCGGCCCGAGACGTAATTGATGAACCGCGCTGCAGTCAGCCCGCGCGTGACCGCGACTTGCAGCGCCAAGGCGTCTTCGCCGATCGGGGTTTCGCTCGGCCAATCGTCGAGCGCGGCCTTGAGCCGGGGAAAATCGAACATCTCGTTCAGCTCGGGCACTTGTTCGAGGCGGTCGAGTTCGGCGCGCAGTTCGGCCCGGCGCGGCGCGAGCTTGGCCAGCCAGTCAGGGTGATGGCGGCCCGACCGGGGGTTGGTCCGCTGCGCCTCAGGCAACCGCCCGCGGGCCATCGCGCGCGCCAGCCAGCGGCTTTCCCCATGGTGCAGGTAAAGGTCGGTGGGCAAGCCGAAGCAGAATTCGGCCAACGGGCGGTAAGCGGCGGGATCGCGCATCGGCACGCCATAGAGCTGCTCGAAGCCCTGCCAGACGTCGCTCGATTCTTCGAACGCGGTGTTCAGCGCGCGGGCCAGCCAAGCGCGCTGGTTGTGCGGCGCGGCCGAGCCCAGCGCGCCGCCCTGCGCATCGCCGCGCTGGTCAAGCCGATGCGCCGCGACATAGTCAGCGCGCAGCGGCGAGGCGAGTTCACGGGTATCGCGCACCCCGCGCCAGGCCCGCTGGCGGCGCCACAGCGCCGGCGGCAGCAGCGGCAGCAGGCATTCCCCGACAAAGCGGCGCCACAGCGGCCGCGAATCGTCGCTGCTCGCCCGCAAGGCCGCGCCGAGTTCGCCCCAACCCAGCTTGAGGAAGTATTCGATCAGGCCCCATTCGCCCGCATTGCTGAAGGTTTCGTTGCCCCACTGCGGCACCAGCAGCACGTCGCAACCTGCTTGCCGCGCCGCGCGCCACGGCTCGTGGTACGGGCTGTAATTCGCGAGGTTGATCGGCGCCACGCCGGTCAGGTGGAACATCTCGGTCATGCGGTGATCGAAGGCCAGCCCCTGATTGTCGAGGTAATGCGGCCGCACGCGCGGGTGCATGGCCGCGAACCGGTCGACATAAGGCCGCTCATCGCCATAGGTGCCGCGCGGCACCCGCCCGTCCCAGTCTGCTTGCGGCACGAAGGTAAAGGCGGGAAGCTCCTGGTCGGCGGGCAAATGTTCAAGCGTGCGCGCCGCGACCAGTGACGAATCGAGCCCGCCCGACAAGAGCACGCCGGGCCGTTCGAACCCGTCCATCGCGGCGGCGACCGCTTCGCCGAGCAAGGCGTTGGCCTGTTCGACATAGTCTTCGCGGCGCGGCAGGCGCACCTGCGGCAGCGCTAGCGGATCGTAATAGTGCTTCACGCGCATGGTCCCGGCGGAAAATTCGATCGCAGTGCCGAGCGGGACCTTGGCCGTCCCTTCGTACCAGCCCGAGCGATCGCTGCCGTAATTGAACCAGGCGTTGTCAGCGAGCTTGAGCGGATCGAGCTGCGGCGCGACCCCCGCTGCCAGCAACACACGCGGCACGCTGGCGGAAACGACGCGGCCAGCGGCGAAGTGATAGTGCAGCGGCGGCGCACGCAGCGGGCTTCGCGCCAGGCGCAGGCTGCGCTTTTCAAGGTCGATGACGGCTACTGCATATTCGCCGATAATCCGCAGGTCAGCCGCATCGGGGAAGCGGCGTACAAGCTTGGCATAGAGCCGGGCAAGATCGTGTTCGCTCGCGAGGCGCGGCCAAGGCAGGCTGAGTTCACCGGCCAGCGCCTTGGCATTGGCAATGTGCCCGTTAAACAGCACCACCAGCCCGTCGGCCTCGGCCGGGACCCAGCCGCGCACCCGCCGGAGATCATTGTGATTTTGAAGTTGTGCGCAGGACCATGCGGCGTGCGATGCAGCACCCGCGATACGGCCTGTTCCCGCCGCAAGCGACGCACCAAGCGCCGGACCTCGCTCCGCGCGAGATCCGGTCTCATTCCAAATCAGTGCAAACACGGCCTGCCGTTAGCTCAATGAACTAGTCGGCAAGGCTGCGAGATCAGGATTTGTTGGCGTTCTGCGTGATACCGGAAGGAGAGCCGGCTACATCCGCAATCTGGCCCAACTTGACGAGCTCAGGCTTGGCCCAGGTCTTGGTCGATTCGGCCATAACGGTCTTGCTGGTGATCATCTCAAACTACTCCGAAGATATTTGACACTCGGCGCTGGCAACCGGCCAACACGTCGCGCTTGCAAATATTGTTAAACCATCTCCGCAACCTAGGCAACCAGCAACCGGCAACGCGGCGTAGCGGCAGATCGCTCGATTCAACCAACGCGCAAAGTCGCTAAAGGTTCTCGTGATCGTGCGAATCCTCGAAAACGACTCGCTTCGGCGCGGGGCGGCTAACCACCCTGATCAAGCAAGCGCAGCCACGGCCCCGGCAAATCGCCCAGTACAATATGACCGTCCACCTCGATCCAGGCATGCAGGTCGTCGTCTCCGCCGCGCAGCTCGGGCGGGCGCACGGCGAGGACCATACGGTGAGGTGCGTTAGACCATTGCAGCAACCAGCTCAGCGCCATCGCGCGCGGCAGGCACTTGGTGGTGAAGGGCAGGCGCGATCCGGCGCGGTTGACCTGCGCGGAAAGGCGGCGGGCGGCGACCGGATCGGGCGCGGCGGCGGCCGTACCGGGGCGGCCCAGCCACTTGCGCCAGATGCGGAACGGCACGGTCGCAATCAGAATTCGGGCCGCGCAGAGTAGAATCATTGCCCGCACCGTGCGCAGGCGCGCAGCCCAGGGTTCAGCGGCAGTCAACCAGCCCGGCCGCGCTGAGGGATGCGATGAACGTGCCGAATTCCCCGGCAATGGCGCTTTCATCCTGGCCATAGGCCTCGGCCAGCGCCGCAAGCAATTGTGCCCGCTCGGAGTGTTGGTCGAGCAGCTCCCAGATCGACCGGCCGGTGCCGGTGAGCGAGAAGAAGGTTCCGCTGTCGAGGCTCATCACCACGATCTCGTCGTCGATCGCGGTCTGGCTGTATTGATCTTTTCGCTTGGTGATCGTCGAAGTCATCGCCGCTTTCCTGGCTGGGTGATCTGGGCCAACGCCAATTGCGCTGCTGCCGCCAGACTGTCGGCAGACATCGGCCGGGTCAACCGCGCCATTGCCACAGCCGCGGCGATTCGCGAACGCCGGGCAAACAGCTCGGCCCGTGTCGGGCGGCGCGCGCTGGCATAAAGCCGCTGCACGTCGTGATTGTCATCGAGCACGAGCAAGCGCAGTGCCCCGGAAATTTCGTGCCAGGCCAGCTCAGGCCCGTCCTCAAGCACCACCAAGCTGGCAAGCGGCAGCGGCCGGGCCACGGTGCCCGCAGGCGGCGCGACATAGCTTTTACCCGTGCCCGCGCCGACCGGCTGCTCGCCCGCAAGACCAGTAAGTTTCAGCGCATCGGCGGTCAGCTTCAGCCGCTTGTGCCCGGGCAGCGCCATCACCGGGCCATCCTCGGGCAAGTGCAGCAGCAGCGTATCGTCGCAAAACAGCGGCAGGCCGCGCTGGCCCAGCGCGCTGACCAGCGTCGATTTGCCCGCGCCGCTCGGGCCGGTGAAGGCATGGACTGCACCGCCATGTTCGACCGCCGAGGCGTGCAGCGGGTAGAGCCCGTTGAGGCAGGCGACGGCGGCGTAGACGCTGCCGTTGAGCCACAGGAACTCCTCGGCGGGATCGGCGTCCTCAACGGGCCGTTCGATCGTGATGCCTTGTCCGGGACGATAGTAATATCCGTATTTGCTGGCGCAGCGCAGCAGGTATTCGCCTTCCGCGAATACGTCATAACCCGGCGCGACCCGATGCCCGCCCAGCTCGCGCGGGACCGGCCCATGCGAGATGCGCGTTTCCTCGGCCATCAGGCGCATCATTTCGTCAGCAGTGGGAGAGCCTTGCATCGTTCGGGGCTGTGCCGTGCTGCCTGGCGAAGGTCAATTGCTGCCGCCCGTACACCGGGATCGGCCAGTGCGCGCAAATCGCGCGATATGCAGTGTGGAAAACCGCCGCCTCGTGCCTTGTTCCCCCCACATGTGGTAGTTAGGGCACCCCAAAGGGAGCCCTCTTGCGCGCCATGGCCAGGCCATTGATATCCCCCTCGATCCTGTCCGCCGACTTTGCCCGGCTGGGCGAAGAAGTGCGCGCCATCGATGCGGCGGGCGCGGACTGGATTCACGTCGACGTGATGGACGGGCATTTCGTCCCCAACCTGACGATCGGCCCGGGCGTGGTGAAGGCACTGCGCCCGCACACCAGCAAACCGTTCGATGTCCACCTGATGATCGAGCCGGTCGATCCGTTCCTCGAAGCTTTCGCCGCAGCAGGCGCGGATATCATCACCTTCCATCCCGAAGCGGGGCCGCATGCGCACCGCACCGTGCAGGCCATCAAGGCGCTGGGCAAGCAGGCGGGCATCGCGCTCAACCCGGCGACTCCGGCGAAAATGCTCGATTATCTGATTGACGATATCGATCTGGTCCTGGTGATGAGCGTCAACCCCGGGTTCGGCGGGCAGAGCTTCATCGCGAGCCAGCTGCGCAAGATCGAAGCGGTACGCAAGATGATCGACAAGAGCGGGCGGCAGATCCATCTCGAAGTCGATGGCGGGATCGATCACGATACTGCGGCGCTCTGCGTTGCCGCCGGGGCCGACGTGCTGGTTGCCGGAACCGCGACGTTCAAAGGCGGGCCGGATCATTACGCGGCCAATATCGCCGCGCTCAAGGGGGCGGGATGAGCCATGGTCGATGCCGCCCTCCAGCACCGCACCAACAGCATCGCGGATGGCGCAGCAATCCCCTTGGGCCGCGGCGATGAGGGCGGGCTGGTGAGCGAAGCTGCTGGAACACCGCCACCGGGCGAACTGGTCGAACCGGGGCGCGCGCTGGCGCTCGCCGACTTTGCGCCGCCATCGCTGGGCGCAGGTGAACGGCTGATCCGCCTGGCCTATCGTTTCGGCGTTCCCGGCTCGACCCTTGCGGCGCCGTTCCGCAAACCCGCCAAACCGCGTCTGCTGGCCACGGTGGACAACCCGCTGCCGGGCAACCGGACCAGCGGAACCGCGCTGCGCGCCGGGCATTTCCTGGTCCACGGGGTCAAGTCGCCGATCGCGCAGATCGATTTTGCCGGGGCAGCGCGCCTCGCCCCGCCGCTTGAACGCGCGGTCCATTCGTTCGCCTGGCTCGCGGACCTTGAAGCCTGCGCGCCGCGCGATGCGGTGGCCCCGGTGGCAGAACGCGTGCTCGGGGCGTGGCTCAATGCCAACCCCAAGTATCCCGCGCGCCCCGGCAAAGGCCCGGCCTGGACGATCGCCAATGCCGGCACGCGCGAACTCAACTGGCTGGTCCATGCCCCGCTGATCCTGTCGGGCGGCAACAAGGCGCTGCGCGCCAAGGTGCTGGCCGCACTCAGCGATACCGCACGCTGGCTGGACAAGAACGTCGGCCGGGCCGAGGACCTGCTTGGCGAAGTGGCCGGCTGGTGCGGCATCGTCGCGGCGGGGCTGCTGCTGCCCGAAGGCAAGCCGCGCCGCCTGTTTGGTGAAGCCGGGCTGATCCGCGCGCTGGGCGAACTGGTCGGCGACGATGGCGGGGTCCTCTCACGCAGTCCACTCGCGCAGATCGAGGCGATCGCGCTGCTGGTGCGGCTGCGCGCCTGTTATCAGGCGGTGCGCCGTGATCCGCCGCAAGCGCTGGAAACGATCATGGGGCTGCTGGTTCCGCCGCTGCTCGCGCTGACTCACGGCGATGGCTCGCTGGGGTCGTGGCAGGGGGCCTGGGCGGTCGACGGGGATGAAGTCGCCGCGTTGATTCTCGCCAGCGGTGTTCGCACCCGGCCGCTGCGCGATGTACGGCAGTGGGGTTATCAGCGGGTTGTGGCGCAGAAGGGCTTGCTGCAGATCGACGCCGCCCCGCCGCCGCTCGCCAAGCACACCCGCTCGGGCTGCGCTTCCACCCTGGCGTTCGAATTCAGTCACGCGGCGCAGCGGATCGTGGTCAATTGCGGCGGTGCAGCCTGCGCCGGCGGGCTGATCCCCGTGCGGCTCGAGCAGGGCCTGCGCGCCACTGCGGCGCATTCAACCCTGGTGATCGACGATGCCAATTCAACCGCGATCCTGATGGGCGGCAAGATCGGCAGCGGCGTATCCGAAGTCGATCTCGACCGGCGCACTCTGCTCGGCGACAAGCAGGCCGGCGCGACCCGGCTTGAAGCCAGCCACAACGGCTATGTCGGGCGCTACGGCCTGACGCACCGCCGCATCCTGATCCTGCGCGACGACGGCACCGAACTGCGCGGCGAGGATCTGCTGGTCCCCGCCAAGGGCAAGGGCAAAAGCGGCAAGGTCGGCTATGCAATCCGCTTCCACCTCGGTTCCGGGATCGAGGTCGGGCTGTCCGAGGACGGGCAGGGCGCTGGTCTGGCGCTGCCCGATGGCTCCTATTGGCAGTTCCGCATCGGCGGCGAAACCGGCGGCGGCCAGGTTAGCATCGAGGAAAGCATCTGGGCCGATGGCCAGGGCCGTCCGCAGCCGATCCAGCAGCTGGTGGTGCAGGGACTGGTCTCGCGCGGGGGCGGCTCGTTCGCCTGGCTGCTCAAGAAGATGGGATAGAATTGACGTGAGTGATGTCGTTATCCGCCGGGCACTGCTGTCAGTGTCCGACAAGACCGGGCTGGTTGCGCTGGGCCAGGACCTGGCCGCGCGCGGAGTTGAGCTGGTCTCGACCGGCGGCACCGCCAAGGCGCTGCGCGAAGCGGGCCTGACGGTGCAGGACATCTCCGATCTCACCGGTTTTCCCGAAATGATGGACGGGCGGGTCAAGACGCTGCACCCCAAGGTCCACGGCGGGCTGCTCGCGGTGCGCGATAATCCCGAGCACGCCGC
>JANXUP010000150.1 GCA_025356175.1 Sphingomonadaceae bacterium
CCGGCATAGTCGTTCCAGCCGAGTTCGGGGGCGTTGATGCCGTATCCGACGAACACCAGCGGCGCGTCCTTGATCCGGGTTTGCGGAGTGACGCGGTAGCTGCCCGCGACGATATCCGGCCCGAAATTGTAGTGCAGCTTCTGGCCGCCCGCTTCGACCGTCAGGCCGTCCGCATTTTTGGCGGTGATGTCGACAGTTGGCACTTCCTGCAGCCACGAGCCCTTGTTGCCGGGCTTCAGGCCAGCAGCTTTGAAACGATTGATGATATAGGTGATCGTCAGATCCTCGGCCCGGCTCCCCGGGGCGCGGCCTTCATAGCGGTCCGACGACAATTCCTTGGTCACGTCGCGGATCGTGTCGCCGGCGATCTTCGGTACCGTGATCTGCGGGACCGGAATCAGGCCCGAATGACGCGCCGGAGCCGCCGTGACCGCTGCGCCAGCAACCAGCGCCGCAGCGGCTGCGACCAGCGAGATTTTTCCGAACCGTGCAGGAATCATGATGTTGCGCATCCTTGAAATGGTGTGCCGCAACACTGGCAAAGCCCGCCCTCGCGCGCAAGGCGCTTGAAGTGATCCGGCGCAGCGTCCATCCCCGCAGCATGACCAGCCCTGACTGGACCGACGCCATCACCCGCGCGCAGCAGCATGCGCCCTATCTGGCGCAGGGACTGGAACGTCTGCCCGACATTACCGCCCTGCTTGCGGCGGGCGAGGGCCAGGCGGCGCTGGACCGGGCGCGGCAAGCTGGCGACGATTGCTCTGAAGATGGCGTGGCGCTGCGCCGCGAAAAGCGCGCGCTGGCGCTGGCGCTGGCGGTCGGCGATCTCGCGGGGGCCTTCCCCTTGGCCCGAGTGATGGCCGAACTCAGCCAGTTCGCCGACCGTGCGCTGGACCGCGCGATTGCCGCCGCGATTATCGAACGCGTGCCTGATGCCGAGCCGGCGGGGTTCCTTGCACTGGCGCTGGGCAAGCACGGCGCGGGCGAGCTCAACTACTCCTCCGACATTGATCCGATCCTGCTCTACGATCCCGAACTGCTGCCGCGCCGCGCGCGTGACGATCCGGGCGAAGCGGCGCAGCGGGTGGCGCGCTCGCTGATGCAGATCATGAGCCACGTGACCGACGAAGGCTACGTCTTCCGGGTCGACCTGCGGCTGCGTCCGGCGAGCGAGGTCACCCCGCTCGCCCTGCCCATTGGTGCCGCACTGACGCATTATGAAAGCTCGGCATTGGCGTGGGAACGCGCGGCCTTCATCCGCGCCCGAGCCTGCGCCGGAGACGTGCTGGCTGGCGAGGCCTTCCTCGCCGCGATCCGGCCGTTCGTGTGGCGGCGCAGCCTCGACTTCGGGGCGATTGCCGAGATTGCCAGGCTGACGCAGCAAATCCGCGCCAATTACGCCGGACCGCCCCGCCCTGGCCCCGGCTTTGATCTCAAGAAAGGCCGCGGCGGGATTCGCGAGATCGAATTTTTCGCGCAAACGCACCAGATGATCTACGGCGGGCGGCGGCCCGAACTCAGGCTGCGCGGCACCCGCGCGGCGCTCGATGCGCTGGCCGAGGCCGGGATCATCGATGACGCCGATGCGCTGTTGCTCGGCACCAGCTACGACCGGCTGCGAACGATCGAGCACCGGCTGCAGATGGTTGCCGACCAGCAGACTCACCGCCTGCCGCTCGACCCCGCTGCGCTCGATGGAGTGGCGCGGCTCGAGGGGCTTGAGAGCGGGGCTGCGCTGGTCTCCGAGCTTACCGCGATCAGCGAAGGCGTGGGTGCGCGCTACGACGCCCTGCTTGCCCAGCATGCCGACGAAGGCTCCCCGGTGCAGTTCGCCGCGCCGCGCGGCGATGCGCTGGTGGCCGAACTGGCCGAGCTGGGCTTCGCAGCCCCCGCCGTGCTGGCCGAGCGTATCGAAGGCTGGCGCAGCGGCAAGGTGCGGGCCTTGCGCAGCGAGGCCGCTCGCGCCGCCTTCGATGCGATCCGCCCGCAGCTCATGGCCGCATTCGCCCGCGGGCCCGAACCAATGCGCGGCGTGCTGCGGTGGGAGCAATTGCTCGCCGGCTTGCCCAGCGCGCTCAGCCTGTTCCGCCTGCTTGAGGCAAAGCCCGCCCTGATCGAGCTGCTCGCGCGCATCCTCGGCCTGGCCCCGCCGCTGGCCGACGCGCTGGCGCGGCGCGCCGACCTGCTCGACCCGCTGATCGACGCGACTGCGTTCGAGCTGCCCGGCACTGTGGCCGAGCTTACCGCCTTCCTTGCGCGCGGCGAACAGGGCGATGACTATGAAGCGCTGCTCGGCCGCGTGCGCCGCCGGGTTGGCGAACTGCGCTTTGCGCTTGGCGTGCAGCTGATCGAACAGGTCCGCGATCCGCTCGAGATCGCCGCCGCGCTGAGCCGGGTAGCAGAAGCCGCGCTGATCGTGCTGGTCGATGCCGCCAAGGCCGAATTCGAGGCGGTGCACGGGCGTATTGCGCGAAGCGAGTTGGTCGTGCTCGGGCTTGGGCGGCTGGGCGGCGGCGCGCTGACTCATGCCTCGGACCTCGACCTCGTATTCCTGTTTACCGGCGATCACGGCGCCGAATCGGGCGGCCCCCGGCCGCTTGGCGCGACGCTCTATTTCAACCGACTCAGCCAGCGGGTGATCGCGGCCCTATCGGTACCGACCGCCGAAGGTGCGCTTTACGAGGTCGACACGCGGCTGCGGCCGTCGGGGGCGCAGGGTCCGCTGGCGGTGACGCTGGGCAGCTTTGCGCGTTACCAGCGCGAAAGCGCGTGGACCTGGGAGCATATGGCACTGACCCGCGCCCGGGCGCTTTATGGCCCCGCAGCGGCGCGCGAGGAGCTGGGCGGGATGATCATTGCGGTTCTATCGGCTCCGCGCGAACCCGCGAAGCTGCGCGCCGACGTGTTGCACATGCGCAGCGAGATGGCGCTGCACAAGCCGCCCAAGTCGGAGCTCGACGTCAAGCTGCTGCGCGGCGGCCTGGTCGATCTGGAATTCATGATCCACTACTTGCAGCTGCGCGAAGGCACCGCGCTGCGGCCCGATCTGGGCGGGGCGATCGAAGAGCTGATTGCGGCCGGTTTCCTCCCCCGGCCACTGGCCGAAAGTCACCGCGGCCTGACGCGCTTCCTCGTCGCGGCGCGGTTGCTTGCGCCCGATAGCGACAATCCGCCATCCGCCGCTCGCGAGGCCCTTGCGCTAGCCTGCGGATATGGCGATTGGAACGAACTTACGGCCGGATTTGGCGAGGCGCGCCGCGCCGTTGCGGCGGCCTGGCAGGACCTGTTCGGCGAGCAATTGGAGATATGATGATGCGCAGCTCTCCGGTCCAGGCGCCAGGCTCCCCGCAGCAGTATTGACCGCGAGTGACGGTAACTCGCTCGACCACGCCCAGTTTGCGGGGCGCAAGCTGGTGCTGGCCTTTTATCCCAAGAAGTACAACGGCTGTGATTGACAGAATGTGCGGTTCTGCGACCAAATCGCTGGCTCATTCCGATATGCTGAATGTCCGCTAAGGGTGGAAAGCGTCATCTGTTTGAGGCTGAATTAACGAGGTCAGCAATCTGAGGGGGTTTTGTGGACGCCATAAGGTTCGCTTTGATAGCTGTGAGGTCCAACGCTATCGCTGCCTCGATTAGCGACCTGCGATGTCAATTTCGGCGCTTGCATGGGCGAAAACCGCTAAAAGTTCAGACGAAACGATGAAAGCTGGGTGCCGGGCCTTCCGTCAATGGCTTGCGCGCCCTGGTTGAGTATCGCCGGTTCGAAAGCCCCACCTAGCAGTCCACTTTTGCAAAGTGGGGCTCTCGATTTATTTCTTGCCTGCGGGGGTCACTTCAACAGTCGGCACTTCGATGGTTGTCTTCTTCGTTCCGACCTTCACATCAGGTGTCTTCACGTCATATGTCGGGAGCTGACCGCCCGTCGCATGCACTTCTGGCAACTTGGCATCCTGCGTTTTTTCAACTTTGCAGGCGCTCATTGACAGGGTCAGGCCCGCCATGCTGGCTACCATGAGAAACTTCTTCATCGACACACTCCTTAAACACCGCCCCGGCAAAATGAGCGCATGGTCGATGGGGAAAACGACCGGCCAACTCAACGAACGCTCCCGGCAAAGGAAAGTTCCTTCGCCAGACGCCTCCCATCGTGACGCCGCTAGCGGGTCGTCCCCCGCCAAGCCGCAATGGCCGTTTTGGGGCGGTCACTCGATGATCTGCTTTTGAGCGGCGTCATGCAAAAATGCGGACCTTCAACGTTCCAACGGCCCCCGGCTACTTCGCAGCCTTCATTTCCGCCACTCCCATGCATCGGACTTTTGCCAGGAAACGATGATTGCCTTAAAAACAACGATGCCCCGAACAGGTTCCGTGCGGCCAAAGCCGGGCAGGACCCGATCGGGGACATCATTGGCAGTCGCATGGGCTGGTAAGACTGGTCCACGTCCGACCAGCCCAAGGCGCTGTCAAGGCTTAGAAGCGGAACCCGAGAACCGCGCGGAAGCTGTTAAAATCATAGCGGCTGAACTGCCGCGCATTGACGCCGCCAGCCAGTACGAACGGGTTGGTCGGACCAGCAGTACCAGTACCGATGGCGACATGGTACTTGTCGTCCTTATACCGGTTAAACAGGTATTCCATCCCCAGCGTAAACCCGCCGCCCAGCACTACTTCCGCGCCTGCCCCGGCTTGGAAGCCCAAGACCATCTTGTCAGCATTGACCTGGGTGAAGCTGTTGGTCGTGTTCGTGGTGGTGAACCCGTGCCTGATCCTTGCATAGCTGGGACCGCCGGTCAGATACATCAGTCCGCGATGGCCCGGAGCGTAACCAATCCGCGC
>JANXUP010000151.1 GCA_025356175.1 Sphingomonadaceae bacterium
CAGCTTGAACAATTGCTCCGCAACCTGATCGACAACGCGTTGAAGTATGGTTCTGACGATCAACCAGTCGCAATCTCGGTCAGCCGCACCGGGGATGGCCGGGCGCGGCTGCTGGTGGCAGACTGCGGACCCGGCATCCCGGCGCACCATCTGCCGCACCTCACTCGGCGATTTTACCGCACAGATCCGGGCCGCAGCCGCGCTTCGGGCGGGACCGGGCTGGGATTGGCCATCGTCAAGCACATTGTCGAACGGCACGGCGGCACGCTCGACATTGCCAGCGTGGTAAATCAAGGCACCGAGGTTGCGGTCCTGTTGCCGCTGACAGCGTTAGAACGAGGCTGACAGCCCTGCAGTCAGCACGTTATCGCTGGTATCCCGCCCATTCGGCACGAAGCCGTGCTGGTTGAGATAGCCGAAATCGATGCTGACCTTCTTGGTGACCGGCACAGTGACGAACACCGCATTGCGCATCCGCTCAAGTCCGTCGACAGTCTGGAACGAGCTGTTATTAAGGTCTATGAAAAGCTCGTTACTGAGTGTCAGCATAACTTTGCCCGCAATCGGCAGTGCCGCCTTGACCTGCGGCCGAAGCCGCCAGCCGGTCCCGGCCAACCCTTCGCGCCAGCGCTCCTCAAGCCGCAGCCGCCCGCTGAACTTGACCTTGCCCGCCGCTGCGAAGCTATCGAAATT
The DNA here is from genome assembly GCA_025356175.1 of Sphingomonadaceae bacterium. GTDB lineage: Bacteria > Pseudomonadota > Alphaproteobacteria > Sphingomonadales > Sphingomonadaceae > Novosphingobium. Next base: position 694 of record JANXUP010000151.1, read on the forward strand.
GACCTGCTGACGGAAACGATGTTCGCGGCGGGTAAAGTTGCCGTGGCTGTACTGCGGATCGAAGGTATAGCCGAGCCACAGGGTGACAAACTTGTTGACCTTCTTGCCGACCATGAAGTTGTTCTCGATCTCGTAGAACCCTTTAACATCACTCGAGCGCAGCACGGTTTCGTTCGAAACCTTGAAATTATCAGGCAGCGCGACGCCTACGTTGAGGGTCTGCCAGTATTGCGTATCGCTGGCAGTGGCAGGTGCGGCGGCGCACAGGGTAGCGGCAACAATCAGAAGGCGGAGGGTTGGGCGCATGATGAAGAAGTCCTGTCTGGCTGCGTGTTGCCGCGCTCGATATGAAAGTTTTGTGACATATTGATGACTGTCTGTGTCAAACATTCGACCGGTTGATGACAGAATGCAATGTGCCAGCTTGGTGTCATCTATCTGTCACACAAGCAGACCAGAGCGCAGGTCAGATAACGCCAACGGAGCGATTCGCTATGATCAGAAAATCTATCCTCACCTTCACCACCGCAGTTTCCGCAGCGGCCCTCCTTTCGGCCTGCGGCGGCGGCCAGGGCGGCTCGCGCGACCAGATCCGCGCGGTCGGATCATCGACCGTCCTGCCATTTGCCAAGCTGGTTGCGGAAGAGTTCGCCAAGGGCGGCGCAGGCTTCAAGGCTCCGATCGTTGAAGGCAACGGCACCGGTGGCGGCATGAAGCTGTTCTGCGGCGGCGTCGGCGGTCAGTTCCCTGATATCGAGGACGCCTCGCGCCGGATCAAGAAAAGCGAATACGAAGAATGCGCCAAGAACGGCGTGAAGGACGTGGTCGAAATCCAGGTCGGGATCGATGGCATTGCCTTCGCCAATTCCAAGCAAGGCCCGGCGATGGCGTTGACCCCGCTCGACGTTTACAAGGCGATCGCCGCTAACCCGTTCGGCAAGCCCAACACCGCCAAGACCTGGCACGACGTCAACCCGGCGCTGCCCGATCAGCCGATCATGGTTTATGGCCCGGCGACTATTTCGGGCACCCGCGATGCGCTCAAGGAGCTCATCCTGTTCAAGGGCTGCGATACCGATCCGGCGATGAAAGCGTTGAAGGACAGCGACAAGGACAAGCACGACAAGGTCTGCGGCGAACTGCGCAGCGACGGCGCCTATGCCGACACTTCGGACAACTACAACCTGATCGTCCAGAAACTTGAATCGAACCCGCAGGCCGTCGGCATCTTCGGCTATTCCTATCTCGAATCGAATGCCGACAAGTTGCAGGGGCTAACCATGGGCGGGATCGCGCCGAGCTACGCGACGATCGCCGACTTCACTTATCCTGGCGCTCGCCCGCTCTTCATCTACGTCAAGAAGGCGCACATCGGCGCGGTTCCGGGCCTTGCCGAATTCGTCGCGACCTGGCCCAAGTTGTGGGGCAAGGACGGTCCGCTGGCCAAGGCCGGCATGATCGTGATGACCGATGAGCTGCAGGCGAAGAATTCCAAGATCGCCGGTGACATGAGCCTGCTCGATCCCAGCGGGCTCAAGTAAGGGTTCATGACCCTCGCAATACCGATCCTGATTGCCATTGCCCTGGGGCTGGTCGCCTGGTTGGCGGCCCGCGCCAGGGCTTGGCGCATGCGGCGCAGCGCTCGTGCAGCGGGGCGCGACCTCCATTCGCTGCCAGGCTATCACGCTTGGTACGCTGCGCTGTGGACTGCGCTGCCGGCCACCCTGTTCGCGGCGGTTTGGGCCACGGTCAGCCCGGGCTTGGTCTTGCAGCGGGTTCTCACTGATCCTGCGGCAAGCCAGCTCCCCGCGATCGGTTTCCAGCGCGACGCGATCCTGTCCGAGGCGCAGGGTTTGGCCAGCGGATCGCTCAGCGCCGCGTTCAACCCGGCGTCACGCGCTTTGGTCCCAGCGTTCCGCGCTGCGCTTGAATTCTACGGCACCATCGGGGGCGCCTTGACCCTGATCCTGGGGCTCGGCGGATTGGCCTTTGCGCTGCTGCGGCAGCGCGAAGGGCTGCGCGCACGCACCATGGTGGAACGCAGCGTTCTGGGGCTGCTGCTGGCTGCTTCGCTGGTTGCGGTGCTCACCACCTTGAGCATTTTCGTCTCGCTGATTTTCGAAACGCTGCGGTTCTTCCAGATGGTCAACCCGCTCGATTTCCTGTTCGGGACCAGCTGGAACCCTGATCCGATGGCACCGGCCAATCAAGGCCTGTCCTCAAGCTACGGCGCTTTGCCGCTGTTCTGGGGCACCGTATTTGTCGGAGCGATCATCGCGATGGCGGTGGCCATCCCGCTCGGCCTGATGAGCGCTATCTTCCTGACCCAATATGCCACCCCCCGCCTGCGCAAGATCATGAAGCCGGTGCTCGAAGTGCTCGCCGGGGTTCCAACCGTGGTCTACGGCTATTTCGCCGCGCTGACCGTCGCTCCGGCGGTACGCGATTTCGGGCACCTGATCGGCGTCGCGAGCGCGTCGAGCGAAAGCGCACTGGCCGCCGGTCTCGTCATGGGGGTCATGATCATCCCGCTGGTTTCCTCGATGGCCGATGACAGCATCGCCGCCGTCCCGCAAGCGATGCGCGATGGCAGCCTGGCAATGGGCGCGACCAAGAGCGAGACGATACGCCGCGTGCTGCTCCCGGCCGCGCTGCCTGGCATCGTTGCCGGGATCATGCTGGCGATCAGCCGCGCCATCGGCGAGACGATGATCGTGGTCATGGCCGCAGGCGCAACCGCGCGGCTCACTGCCAATCCATTCCAGTCGATGACCACGGTGACCTATCAGATCGTCGCCATGCTGACCGGTGAAGGCAGCTTCGATCATCCCGCAACGCTCTCTGCGTTCGCATTGGGGATGGTGCTGTTCCTGGTCACCTTTGCCCTCAACTACATCGCGCTGCGCGTGGTGAAGCGGTTCCGCGAAGCTTATGACTAACATCAGCCACCAGCAGCGCATCGCCGCCCGGCTTGCCAGTCGCCACGCCGCCGAGCGCCGGTTCCGTGCGCTTGGCTTCTTCAGCGTCGCCTTGTCGGCGCTGGTTTTGGGGTTCCTGCTGTTCACGATCTTGCGCGACGGGATTCCCGGGCTCGACTGGGGTTTCCTGACCGCGTCGGACGCGACCGACCCGGCCAAGGCCGGAATCTGGGGCGCGCTCAAGGGCTCGATGATGACCATGGCGGTCACGCTGGCGCTGGCCTTTCCGGTGGGCGTGTTCGCCGCAGTCTATCTTGAGGAGTTCGCCCCCAAGAACCGCTGGACCGAATTGATCGAAGTATCGATCAACAACCTTGCCGCAGTGCCCTCGATCATCTTCGGACTGCTTGGTCTTGCGGTATTCCTCGCCCTGTTCCCCAACTGGCGCTCGGCCCCGCTGATCGGCGGCATGACGCTCGCGCTGATGACTATGCCGGTGATCGTCATTTCCGGGCGCAACGCGATCAAGGCGGTCCCGCCATCGATCCGCGACGCGGCGCTGGCGATCGGGGCAAGTCCGGTGCAGACGGTGTTCCACCACGTCCTGCCGCTCGCCCTGCCCGGCATCCTGACCGGCACGATCATCGGCATGGCCCGCGCGCTGGGCGAAACCGCGCCGTTGCTGATGATCGGGATGAAGGCCTTTGTTGCCACTCCGCCAGAGGGGTTCACCTCACCATCGAGCGTGCTGCCGGTGCAGATATTCCTGTGGTCGGACGAAATCGACCGCGGCTTCGTTGAACGCAC
>JANXUP010000163.1 GCA_025356175.1 Sphingomonadaceae bacterium
GGCCCGCGGTAGCCATCGTGCCAGGGCGCGCGCGATCAGTGTTGCCAGCAGGATTGCGGCGCTATCGGCGATCCAGTCGCGCACGTCGCTATCGCGGTGCAGCGCCGGGAGCATCTGGAGCACCTCGATCAGCGCGCCGAACGCGGCAAGCTGCAAGCCGATCCGCCAGGCCGGAATGTGCCGCCAGCCCAGGTTCGCCACCCCGGCGAGCGCGGCAAAGGCCAGCATGTGCGCGAACTTGTCGCCGAACTGGTCGATTGGCAGGCTCGGCGGCTTGGGCAGCAACGCCATGGTCAGCGCGAAGGCGAACAGCAGCCAGAACAGCGGGCGCAGCAGCCGGGGGGAAAAGAGGGTGTCCATCGCCTGCCGCGATAGAGCCGCTGGCCCACAAGGCCAATGAATTATCGGTCAGCAAAATATGCATCTGGCGAGTCGCGGCAAAGCGGTTACAAGGCGCGCGATGACTACACCACTCAATGTGTCGTTCTTGGGGCTTGGGGTAATGGGCGGCGCGATCACGCGGCACATCGGGGCAGCGGGACACACGCTCACCATCTTCAACCGCACCCCGGCCCGCGCCGATGCGTGGCGCACAGCAAACCCGGGGATCGAGGTGCGCACCGCGACGAGCCCGGCCGATGCCGCCAAGGGCGCCGACGTGGTGCTGACCTGCGTTGGCAACGACGATGACCTCGCCGATGTCGTGCTCGGCCCGACCGGGGTCTTCTCGGCCATCCGCCAAGGCGCGACCTTTATCGATCACACTACCGTATCGGCGCGGATCGCGCGGCAGATCGCAGTCGAGGCGCGCGACCTCCACGTTCACTGCGTCGATGCTCCGGTCACCGGCGGTCAGGCCGGAGCCGAGAACGGCCAGCTCACCGTAATGTGCGGCGGCCGCGCCGATGCGATCGAAGCCGCCAGTCCGGTGATGGAAGCCTATACCAAACGGATCGTCCATGTCGGCAAGGCGGGCGCGGGGCAGACCACCAAGATGGTCAACCAGATCGCCTTTTCGGGTATCCTTGCGACGCTGTCCGAAGCGCTACGCTTTGCCGAGGCGGCGCATTTGGATCTCGACAAGGTTTATCAGGCGATCTCGGGCGGGGCTTCGCAATCGTGGCAGATGGACAATCGCTGGCAGACAATGTGCGAAGACAGCTTCGACTTCGGCTTCGCGATCGACTGGATGAGGAAAGACATGGGGCTGGCAATGGAAGAAGGACGTTCGTTGGGGGTTTCGCTGCCGGTGGCGGCGCTGATCGACCAATTCTATGCCGAAGTGCAGGCGATGGGGGGCGGGCGGCAGGACACCTCGGCGCTGGTCCGGCGCTTGCCGCGGCGGGGGCACAAGTGATGCGCGCATATTTCCTGATCGGCGTCGCGCTGGCCGCGCTGTCTGCTCCGTCCACGGCCGATACGCTGGTCGATCATATCGACGGGGTCACGCTCGACGCCAGCAATGCCGTCGATCATTTCGACGGTTTGGTAATCGGCGACGATGGCCGGGTGGTGAGGGTTCTACACCGCGGCGACAAGCGTCCGGCAGTCAAATTCCTGATCGACGGCAATGGCACTTATGTGATGCCCGGGCTGATCGACAGCCACGCCCACGTGATGGAAGTGGGCTTCGGGGCGATGACGCTCGACCTGACCGGCACGCGCTCGCTGGCCGAGGCACTGGCCAAGATCGGCGCTTACGCCAAGGCCCATGCCGACCGGCCGTGGATTCTCGGGCGTGGCTGGAACCAGGAACTGTGGCCCGAAAAGCGCTTTCCGACCGCCGCCGAACTTGACGCTGTCGTTCCGAACCAGCCAATCTGGCTCGACCGGGTTGACGGCCATGCCGGCTGGGCCAACAGCCGCGCGCTGGCAATCGCCGGGGTAACCGCAGCGACCAAAGATCCAGCGGGCGGCAAGATCGAACGCACCCTGCCCGGCGGCAAGCCCGCCGGTGTGCTGGTCGACAACGCCAAGGAACTGGTCGCCAAGGTGGTTCCGCCGCCTCGTCCCGAAGACCGCGATTATGCCTTCGCCCTGGCGCAAGACATCTTCTTCAGCCGCGGCGTGACCGCATCGACCGACATGGGCACTTCGATCGAGGACTGGCAGACTTTCCGCCGCGCCGGGGATACCGGCCGCCTGCGGATGCGGGTCATCGTCTATGCTTCGGGCGTCGACAACATGGTGCTGATTGGCGGGACCGGGCCAACCCCGTGGCTCTATGATGACCGGCTGCGGATGAACGGGGTCAAGCTCTATGCCGACGGCGCACTGGGCTCGCGCGGGGCGAGCCTCAAGCTGCCCTACAGCGATGCACCGGGTGCCAAGGGCCTGAGGATCACTGGCGATACCGCGCTCAAGAACATGATGAGCCGCGCCGCGCTCGATCATTTCCAGGTCGCAGTCCACGCGATCGGTGACGAGGCCAATGCGGCCGTGCTCGGCGCGATTGAAGACCTTGCCCCGACTTACGGCGGTGACCGGCGCTGGCGGATCGAGCATGCGCAGATTGTCAATCCGGCCGACATTCCGCGCTTCGGCAGGAACGGGATCATCGCCTCAATGCAGCCGGTGCACCAGACTTCGGACCGGCTGATGGCCGAAAAGCGCCTTGGACCAGACCGGCTCAAGGGCGCCTACGCGTGGAAATCGATCCAGGCGACCGGGGCCAGATTGGCCTTCGGATCGGATGCCCCGGTCGAGCTGTCTGATCCCTTCGCGGGGATGGCCGCAGCGATCAGCCGCCAGGGTCCGGATGGTGAACCGCAGGGCGGCTGGCAATCCCAGGAGCGCGTGACCCGAGAAGAAGCGTTTGCCGCCTATACGGTGGGCGGCGCCTATGCGGCCTTTGCCGAGGGGCGGTTCGGGCGGCTGGTCCCGGGCGAGCGCGCGGACTTCATCATGGTTGATCGCGATCCGTTGCTGTCCAGCCCTGCCGATCTGGCGCTGACCAAGGTCAGCAAGGTCTATGTCGGCGGAGTGCAGGTGTGGGACGCAGCGAGCGCTAAGAAGCCGGGTAGCTAAGGGATCGCTCAACCCCCGTTCGTGGTGAGGAGGGACGAAGTCCCGTCTCGAACCACTATGCGTAACGCCCGGTCCTTCGAGACGGCCTGAGGCCTCCTCAGGACGAACGGAGGAAGGTGTGGTCCCTTAAGGCAGAACCCCAGATCCTTGCGAGACGGCCTCCTTGGCCTCCTTGCGCTCGCCCAGCCACATGATCAGCAGCGATCCTTCGAACAACAGCAGCAGCGGGATCAGCAGCAGGATCTGGCTCATCACGTCGGGCGGAGTGATTACGGCAGCGAAACCGGTCAGGATCACGATCACATAGCGCCTGAGACTGACCAGTTTCTTGCGGCTGACAATCCCTGCGCGGTTGAGCAGAAGCAACAGCACGGGCAGCAGAAAGCTGATCCCGAAGGCCAGAATGAACTGCATGACAAGACCGAGGTAGTCGCCCGCTGCGGGCAACGCCTCGATATCGAGGCCGCCCTTCTGCCCCTGAAAGCTGAGCAGGTATTTGAAGGCTTCGGGCATGACCAGGTAATAGGCCATCGCTGCGCCGGCGAAGAACAACACTGGGGTGAGGAACAGGAAAGGCAGGAATGCCTTCTTTTCCTTCGCATAGAGCCCCGGCGCGATGAAGGCCCAGAGCTGGTTGGCAATCACCGGAAAGCTGAGGAAGAACGCCGCGAACAGCGCCACCTTGATCTCGACGAAGAAGGCTTCGTAAAGCTTGGTGTAGACGAGCTTGCCCTGCCCCGCCGGAAACGCCCGGGTAAGTGGACGGATCAGGAAGCCGAAGATGTCGCTGGCAAAATAGAGGCACACCCCGAACGACACCGCGATCGCCGCAACCGCCCGCAGCAGCCGTGCGCGCAGTTCGATCAGGTGATCGAGCAACGGGGCCTGCGTTTCATCGATATCGTGAATTTCGAAGGCCATCTATTTGGCTGCCTTGGCGCGAGGCTTGGCCGGTGCCTTTTTCACAAGCGCCGTTTTCGTGGGCAACTTTTTCGCGAGTTTCTTCGGCGGCGAAGCCGGTTCAGATGCTGGCGGCAGCGGTTCCATCAAGGTGCCGGGATCGACCCCGACGAGCGGTTCGGTTGCCGCAGCTTCAGGCGGATGCGCCGCCATAATTGCCGCGTTCTGATCGCGCCACTGCGTTTCCATTTCCTCGATTTCGGCTTCGCGGATCATGGTTTCGATGCCGCTGCGGAAATGGCCGGAGACCCGGCGGATCTTGCCCATCCACTGCCCGGCGGTGCGCAGCGCGCGCGGCAAATCCTTGGGGCCAATCACAATTATTGCGATGAATGCCGTAAGCAGCATTTCATCCCAGCCGATGTCAAACATCGCTAGTTTCCCCGGCCGGTGAGCAGCAGATTACTGGGGGGGACGGCTAGTGGGATCGACGACAGATTCGCCGTTGAGCGTACCCTGGTTCGGCGCGGCCGGCGGGATCTGCGGCGGGGCGGCGGGCGGGGTCGCCTCATCAGCCATGCCCTGCTTGAAGCTTTTTACGCCTTTGCCGAAATCGCCCATGAATTCGGACACTTTGCCGCGCCCGAACAGCACCAGCACGACCAGCGCAAACACCACGATGTGGATGGGCGACAAACCAAACATCAGACTACTCCTGCACAGGCGGGCAGGCACTCGGCCGCCGCATTCCCTCGTTCGCCACCCACTTAGGCGCTTTCGTCTTCGCTTTCCAGTGCGCCGGACGGATTTTCGGGCTCATCGGTCTCACCGGGGACATCCATCGCCGCTGCCAGCGCATCCTCGACCGGGTCGAGCAGCCCGGCTGCCCGCAATTCGTCTATGCCCGGCAGGTCGCGGCGGCTTTCGAGCCCGAAATGCGTGAGGAAATCGGGCGTTGTTGCGTAAATCACCGGTCGCCCCGGCACTTCGCGCCGCCCGGTGATCCGCACCCAGCCCGCCTCCATAAGCACGTCGAGCGTGCCTTTCGCGGTCTGCACTCCGCGGATCGATTCGATTTCGGCACGGCTGACCGGCTCGTGATAGGCAACGATCGCCAGTACTTCGGTCGCTGCGCGGCTGAGCCGGCGGACTTCCTCACGCTCGCGTCGCAGCAGGTGCGCGAGATCGGGCGCGGTCTGGAAATGCCAGCGCCCGCCGCGCTCCACCAACTCGATCCCGCGGCCGTCATAGTGCGCGGCGAGATCAGCGAGTGCCCCCTTCACCGCGGCCCCGCCGAGATGGACCGAGATCGCCTCGGCGCTCATCGGCGTTTCGGAAGCAAACAGGGTGGCTTCGACCGCGCGGACCAGATCGTCGGGCATTTCCCGCTCACCCTGAGCCTGTCGAATGGTCATGCCTTGATCCCCCGCAGCATCAGCGGCCCGAAGGTTTGCTCTTGCGACAACTCCGCCTTGCCAAGTCGGGCGAGTTCAAGCGCGGCAACGAAGCTGGAGGCCAAAGCAGAACGTCGCAGCTTGGGCTCGGCATGCGGGGGCAGGAAATCGCGCAGCTCCATCCAGTCGAGATTGACCCCGAGCATCGCCGACACGCGGTTCAGCGCCGAATCTAGCGTCATCACCATGCGGTCACGGACCATGTGGACCACCGGCTGGGTCCGCGCCTTGACCTGGCCGTAAGCCTGAACCAGCGCGAACCAATCGCACTGCCATAGGTTCTTGCGGTCGATCCTGAGGCCCTCAGGCGCACCGCGCTGCCAGGTGTCGCGGCCAAGCCGGTCGCGTCCGAGCAACCGCCCGGACGCATCGCGCATCGCTGCGAGCCGCTGCAGCCTGAGCTGCAGCCGCAGCGCCAGTTCCTCGGGGCTGGGATCGGCCTGTTCGTCACGAGGCAGCAGCAGCGCGGATTTGAGGTAGGCCAGCCACGCCGCCATCACGAGGTAATCGGCAGCCAGTTCGAGCCGCAGCGCTTCTGCCTGCTCGATATAGGTCAGATACTGGTCGACCAGCCCGAGAATCGAGATTTTGCGCAAATCGACCTTCTGCCGCCGCGCGAGATCGAGGAGGAGGTCGAGCGGTCCTTCCCAGCCATCGAGTTCGAGATAGAGCGCGGCGTCTTCCGTGGCAGCGCCGCCGATTTCCCAGTCATCCCCATTGAAGGTCACCGCCGGGCTGTCGATGAGGCCGTCCTCGCTCATGGTCACACCGTGCTGCAGCATCGCGCGCGGGCTTCGACAGGCTCAGCCTGAGCGGACATTGGAAATGCCCCAAACACCAAGACCCGCTCAGGCTGAGCCGGCCGAAGCCTCCGCGTTGTCTTTGCCCCAATCATGCCGCTGCCAGTTCGAGCAGGGCATCGCGCTTGGCGATGAGTTCGGTTTGATCCGCCGGTTCACCGACGCCCATCCCGGCGCGCGCGCGAGTCAACCGCGCCTGCCCGGCCGCGCCCAGTGCAGGCAGCCGTTCACAAATCCCGGTCATGTCCTCCATGCGCGCCCAGCAGTTGAGCGCAACGTCGCAGCCAGCCGCAACGGCCCGTTCAGCGCGTTCGGGCACGGTGCCGGAAAGTGCCTCCATGTCGAGGTCGTCGGTCAGCAACAGCCCGTCAAAGCCGATCATGCCGCGGATCACCTGCTCAACCACAGTCTTCGATTGGGTCGCGGGATTTTCCGCATCCCACGCGGTGAACAACAAGTGCCCGGTCATGCCGATCGCAGCGTGATTGAGCGCCTTGAACGGGGCGAGATCGCTTTCGAGCTCAGCCTCGCTCGCGGTCACGGTGGGCATCGCCTTGTGCGTATCGACGCTGGTGCGGCCATGGCCGGGCATGTGCTTGATCGTGCCCTGTACTCCGGCGCGCGCCAGCCCATCGAGCACCGCACGGCCGAGCGCAGCGACGCGCAGCGGTTCGTGCCCCAGCGCACGGTCACCGATCACATCGTGCGCGCCTGCACGGCGGACGTCGAGCACCGGCGCGTGCGTGCAGGTGATGCCGACATCGGCAAGGTCCATGCCCAGCGCCTGCGCATTGACCCGCGCCGCCTCGATCGAGCTGGCCGGGGCAAGGTCATAAAGGCGGTCGAACACCGCACCGGCGGGATAGGCCGGCCAGACCGGCGGCTTCATCCGCTGGACCCGCCCGCCTTCCTGGTCGATCGTGATCAGCACCTGGTCGCGGCCGTGGATGTTGCGCAGATCGTCGGTCAGCGCGCGCAATTGCTTGCGGCTTTCAACGTTGCGGCCGAACACGATGTAGCCGACCGGATCGGCCTCACGGAAAAACGCGCGCTCATCAGCGCTCAACGTAAGTCCGGACAGGCCAAAGATCGCGGGTGTCATAGCCAAGCAAATTCGCAGTTACGCAGAGCGCTGGCAAGCGCTCGTGCTGCAACTCGTGTGGATTACCGCGCTACTTGACCTGGCAGGAGACGCCCGCGCCCTTGAGTTTGCCGCACAGCGCGCCCGCCGCGGCGGCATCGGGAGCGACTGCCTGGAGCCGGTAGATCGTGCCGTTGTCAGCAGTGCCGGCGATCACCCGGTGCGAGACGCCCGAAAGCGCACTACTCGCCTGACCGGTGACCTTGGCCCAACCGGCTTCGGCGGCTTCCTTCGAGGAGAAGGCGCCCACCTGAACCCCAACCCCGCCGCCGGCCGGAGCCACCGCAGCGCCGGATGCGGGTGCAGGTGCAGCAGGCCCGGGGGCGGGCGCGGCGCTGCCGGCGATCTGTGCCTGCTTGGTCTTTCCTTCGGACACCGCAAAGCTGGTATCGCCGGTGCCGTCGAAGGTCTTGCCGCCGGGATCCTTGGGGGCTTCCTTGTAAGGATGGCTGTCGGCTGGAACCACGCTCCCGTCGGCAACCAAAGTCGGATCGGGGTTGCGGTGGGTGACCCAGTAAATCCCGCCTACGATCGCGACCAGCGCGACCAGCGCCATTAGCGCGAGCCGCAGGGTGTGGCTGACATCGCTGCCCTCATACCCTTCTTCATCCTCGTCCGAACTTTCCAGCCAGGGCAAGCGCTCCTCCTCGTCGGCCAGCGGCAGCTGTTCGGTTTCCAGCGGCTCGTCGTGGGCGTCGTCCCACTCCGCGCCTTCGCCATTGCCGTCCTTGGGCCCGTCGATCCCCGCCATGATTACATTTCCTCCACAGCCTCTACGCCCAACAGGGCGAGGCCATTCTTGAGAAGTTGCCCGATTTGCGCGGCAAGATAAAGTCTTGCGCCGGTCAGTTTACCATCTTGTGCCACGATGAAGCGCTTTTCGGGGCGGTCGTTGCCGACGTTCCAGTAAGCATGGAATGCCCCTGCCACATCATAGAGATAGAAAGCGACGCGGTGTGGTTCGCGCGCTGCGGCGGCAGCTTCGACCAGGCGCGGAAACTGAGCGGCGACCTTGATCAGCTCAAGTTCTTCCGCGCCAAGCTGGTCAAGCGCTTCGCCCGAAGGGACAAAGCCGGCCTCTGCGCCCTTGCGCAAGGTCGAGGCGATCCGGGCATTGGCGTACTGCACGTAGAACACCGGGTTGTCCTTCGAGGCTTCGACCACCTTGGCGAAATCGAAGTCCATCTGCGCTTCGGGCTTGCGGGTCAGCATGGTGAAGCGGACCACGTCCTTGCCGACCTCCTGCACTACATCGGCGAGGGTCACAAAGTTGCCCGAACGCTTGGACATCTTCACCGGTTCGCCATTGCGGAGCAGCTGGACCATCTGCACTAGCTTGATTTCGAACGACTTTTCTTGGCCAGCGCCTTGCGTTAACGCGGCCACGGCGGCTTTGATCCGCTTGACCGTGCCGGCATGATCGGCGCCCCATATATCGACCAGCGCATCGGCACTCGCCGCTTTCTGGAAGTGATAGGCAAGGTCCGCGCCGAAATAAGTCCACGATCCGTCGCTCTTCTTGATCGGGCGATCCTGATCGTCGCCGAACCGGGTCGAGCGGAACAGCGGCAGTTCGACCGGCTCCCAGTCCTCGATCGTCTTGCCTTTGGGCGCATCGAGCTGGCCGTCGTAGACCAGATCGTGCGCGCGCAGCCACTTTTCGGCTTCCTCCGGCTTGCCTGCAGCTTGCAGTTCAGCTTCCGAGGAAAACAGGTCGTGGTGAATGCCAAGCAGCGCGAGGTCGGCCTTGATCATCACCAGCATCGCCGTCACCGCCCGGGTGCGGAAAGTCACCAGCCAGTCGGCTTCGGGAGCCTTGGCGTATTTATGGCCGAATTCCGAGGCCAGCTCAGTGGCCACCCCGATCAGGTAATCGCCGGGGTAGAGCCCGTCGGGCACTTCGCCCACAGCCTCGCCCAGCGCCTCGCGGTAACGCAGGTGGACCGAGCGGGCGAGCACATCGACCTGTCCGCCGGCATCGTTGACGTAGTATTCGCGGGTCACCTTGTGCCCGGCAAATTCGAGCAAAGTCGCCAGCGCATCGCCGACCACTGCGCCGCGGCAATGGCCCATGTGCATCGGCCCGGTCGGATTGGCCGAGACGTATTCGACGTTGATCATCTTGCCGCCGCCTATCGTCGAGCGGCCATAATCGCTGCCCAGTGCGGCGATCGCGCGCAATTCGGTGATCCACGCGGCGGGATCGATTTTCAGGTTGATGAACCCGGGCCCGGCGATCTCGGCACCGGTCACTCCGGGGACCTTGTCCAGCTGCGCGCTCAGCGCCTCGGCCAGCGCGCGCGGATTGGTCCCGGCGGGCTTGGCCAGCACCATCGCGGCATTGGTGGCAAGATCACCGTGCGACAAATCACGCGGCGGCTCAACCGCCACCGCGCTGCGGCTCAGCCCCGCAGGCAAGGTGCCCGCAGCTTCGAGCGCATCCAGCGCAGCGTCAATGTGGCCGGCAAAGGCGGCGTGCAGGGTTTGGGTATCGGTCATGGCGCGCCGGTTAGCCTGTTTGGAGACCTATGAAAATCCTCTCCGTTTTTGCGGAGCACAAACGCGGAGGTGGCAGTTGCTGAAGCGACTGCCAGAGGGTATCGGCGGCAGACCAAAAGCCCCTTCGTCATTTGCTGCGAAAATGGAGAGGATCTCCTTACCGCGTGGCGTTGTAGGTCAGTTGGTCCGTGGTCAGCTGGAAGCCGACCAGCACATCGAAGGTCGCGCGGGCGATCGCCGCCTTGACTTCGGGCTGGGCGAGCGGATCGATCGCGGCATCTTCTTCGCCGGCGCGGCGCTTGCGGGTGATCCGGTCGCGAATATCCTGCGGCAGGGTTGCCTCAGCCTTGTCGACATAAGCGGTGCCCTGCCCGCGCGCCGTGACCCGGTTCTGGCCATCGGCGAAAGTCAGGGTGACCTGCCCGACGCGCTTCGAAATTACCGCGCGGCCGCCGCGCAGGACAACCACATAGTAAGGCAGGGTAACTGAACGCGGACCGCGCGCATCGGTGCGGCGGGCCTGAACGTCGAAGCTGACTTCGGTGAAGACCTTTTCGCCCGCATCGTTGCACTGGCTGCGCACGTTGGTCATCGCCGCGACCACGTCGATATTGTCCGCCGTGGTATCGCCGGGCACGCGGAAGGTGGTGACATCTCCGGTGTTCTGCGGGATGCCGACTGCCGGGCAGGCACTGCGCACAGCAGTGATTCCCACGCCTTCATCGACCACGATATCGCCTTTGGTCTTGCAGCCGGCCAGCGCGGCGGCAAGGGCAATGGCAGAAATCAGGCGGGTCTGGGGAATCATCGGGACGTCCTTGATGGGTGCAGGTGATCTTGCTGTGCATGCCCTAGCGGCGCGAAGGGCAAAGCGCTAGAGGCCGCTTGATGAACGCCATATTGCCAGATGCCGATTTGCTGCCGCTGCGCCTGTTACTGGCCGCGCCGCGCGGTTTTTGCGCCGGGGTCGACCGCGCGATCGAGATCGTCGAGCTGGCGTTGCAGCGTTACGGCGCGCCAGTTTATGTGCGGCACGAGATCGTCCACAACCGCTTCGTGGTCGATAGTCTGAAAGCCAAGGGCGCGGTATTTGTCGAGGAACTGGACGAGGTTCCCGACGGTGCGCCCGTGGTGTTCAGCGCGCACGGCGTGCCCAAGGCTGTGCCCGAAGCCGCCACCACCCGCGGGCTCGATTGGCTCGATGCGACCTGCCCCTTGGTCAGCAAGGTTCACCGCCAGGCCGAACGCCAGATCGAGGCCGGGCGGCACATCGTGTTCATTGGCCACAAGGGCCACCCCGAGGTGATTGGCACGCTTGGCCAGGTGCCCGAAGGCACGATTACGCTGGTCGAAACCGTGGCGGATGTGGCGACGCTGCAATTTGCCGCCGACCTGCCGCTCGCTTTCCTGACCCAGACCACGCTGTCGGTCGACGATACGGCAGAGATCGTTACTGCGCTGCGCGTCCGCTTCCCGCAGATCGTCGGGCCAAAGGCCGAAGACATTTGCTACGCTACTTCGAACCGCCAGGCCGCGGTCAAGGTCATCGCGCCCGAATGCCAGCTGGTGCTGGTGATCGGTGCGCCGAACAGTTCGAACTCGGTCCGGCTGGTCGAAGTGGCCGAGCGCTGCGGCGCGCAGTCCCGGCTGATCCAGCGCGGCGCCGAGATCGAGGCTGCCTGGCTCGACGGGGTTTCGGTGCTGGGCCTCACCGCCGGTGCTTCCGCGCCAGAAGAGCTGATCCAGGAAGTGATCTCCCGCATCGGGACCTTGCGCGAGGTTAGGGTCGAACAAGTCATTACCGCCGAGGAAAAGATGGTGTTCAAGCTGCCCAAGCAGCTCGCCGACTGATGGCGGTCTATACGCAGCTTGGCGCCGAGGCATTGGCAGTATTGATCGCCGAGTTCGACGTCGGCGAACTACGCATGGCCAAGGGCATCGCCGAGGGGGTGTCGAACAGCAACTGGCTGATCGAAACCAGCGGCAAGGATGGCGGTGGAACTCGGTTCATCCTGACGATGTACGAATACCGGATCGAGCTTGAGGACTTGCCGTTCTTCCTGTCCTTGCTCGATCATCTGGCAGCGAAAGGTTGCCCGGTGCCGCGCACGATCCACGACCGGTCTGGTGCGTTATACCGCAAGATCGGTGACAAGGCGGTGGCGCTGATCGAGTTTCTGCCGGGTGTCTCGGTCAGCAGCCCGACAGTCGCGCAAACGCAAGCTGTGGGCGGCGCGCTGGCGCAGATGCATCTGGCCGCGGCGGATTTCGCCGGAACTCGCGCCAACGGGATGGAGCTCACCGAATGGCAACGGCTCGCGGTTGAGTGCGGGCCTGAAGGGCTGCGCGCAATCGACCCCCAGCTGGCCGATCTGGTTGCGCGCGAGCTGCCCCTGCTCGCGATCCAATGGCCGGATGACCTGCCGCGCGGGGTGATCCACGCCGACCTGTTCACCGACAACGTTTTGATGTTGGGCGCCAAAGTCACAGGGCTGATCGACTTCTATTTCGCCTGTACTGATTTGATAGCCTACGATGTTGCGGTGACGCACGCGGCCTGGTGCTTCGATAACGATGGTCGCAATTTCGCACTCGAACTGTCCGCCGCTCTACTTGCCGGGTACGAAGCGATCCGCCCGCTGAGCGGTGCAGAACACGCTGCCCTGCCCGTGCTGGCGCGCGGGGCGGCGCTGCGCTTCACCATGAGCCGGGCCTATGACTGGCTCAACACGCCGCCGGACGCGCTGGTGACGAGGAAAGACCCCTTGGCTTTCGCCCGGCGGCTCGAATTTTATGCCGATCCGGCGAACGCGGGAATTTTCGCAACAACATGAAAAAGATCGAGATTTTTACCGACGGGGCCTGCAAGGGTAACCCCGGCCCGGGCGGCTGGGGTGCGGTGTTGCGCATGGGCAGCGCCGAGAAGGAACTGTCGGGCCACGAACCCGCCACCACCAACAACCGGATGGAACTGACTGCGGTTATCGAAGCGCTGCGCGCGCTCAAGAGCCCATGCGACGTCGCGCTGCATACCGACAGCCGCTATGTAATCGACGGGATCACCAAGTGGATCTTCGGCTGGCAGAAAAACGGCTGGAAGAACGCGGCCAAAAAGCCGGTGCTCAACGCCGACCTGTGGCGCGCGCTGCTTGAGGCCAAGGGGGAGCACCGGATCGCCTGGATCTGGGTCAAAGGCCACGATGGCCACCCTGAGAACGAGCGCGCTGACCGGCTGGCCAGCGATGCTGCGCTCAGGGGACCTGTCTAGCTGTTGCCTTCGCGCGGCGCGCCGGATCCCGCTCGTAGCGTTCGGTCGAAACGCTACTGAACAAAGCGTAACGGGCTGTAAGGTGCGGGATCGATTGCCCCGGCGGGCTCATCCAGCAGCAAGCACGCGGCAAGGTCCGCCGCAGCAGGCGCGGTCTGGATGCCGAAGCCGCCCTGGCCGGCAAACCAGAAAAAGTGCGGCTGTTGCCCATCAAAACCATAAATCGGCAGCCGGTCGGGCGCAAAGCTGCGCAGCCCCGCCCACTTGTGCTCAAGCGCAGCAATCGGCCAGTCGATCACCTGTTCGAAGCGTTCAATTGCCGTGGCGACATCTAGTTCGTCCGGCGCGGCGTCGCACGGCGGACTGGGCACTTCGTCGTGCGGGCTGAGCCACAGCTTGCCGCCTTCGGGCTTGAAGTAGAAGCTGCCGTCGTGGCCCATGACCAGCGGCAGGTCACCGGGGACGGTCATGCTCATCCGCAGCTGAACCACCGTGCGGCGCAGCGGCGAAATGCCAAGCGGGACCACTCCGGAACGCTCGGCAACGACATCGGCCCAGGCTCCGGCAGCGTTAACGAGAACGCAGGCCGCAGCACTGCGCCCGTCAGCGATGGTCAGGGCCCAGCCGTCGCCTTCGCGCCGCGCTGACGCCAGTTCGGCACGGACCCACAAGTCCGCCCCCAACCGCTTCGCCTCGGCAAGATAAATCTGGTGAAGTGCGGCAACGTCGATGTCGCGGCAGTCCGGTTCATAGGCACCGCAAGTCCATTCGCTTCGCAAACCGGGCAGCCGCGCTTCGATTTGCGCGCGATTCTGCCGGTCGATCCGCACGCCCAACGCTTCGAAAGTGCGGACGAACTGTTCAAGGTCTTCGGCCTCGTCAGCCCGTGCCAGGGTCAGCCCGCCGCGGTTCGTGAGCAGACTGTGATGCTCAAGGAAGTCATAGGATGCCGTGGTCAGCGGCTGGACCAGCGGGCCGCCATAGCTCTCGGTCCAGAACGCGGCTGAGCGCCCGGTGGCGTGATAGCCCGGACGATCCTCGGCTTCGAGCAGCAGCACCGTGCCGCGCTGCGCCAGTCCAGCGGCGAGCGAAGCGCCGGCAATCCCGGCCCCGACGATCGCGAAATCATGCATCGCTTAGCCTGCCGCGATCCGGGCGAGGAAAGCATCGCACGCGGCCAGTGCCCGATCCCGAACCGGATCCGCTTCACGCAGCACTTCATGGTGCGCCTCGATCCCGAAGTGGAGCAGCTCGCAGTCCGGCAGGCGGGTGGCGGCCTCGGCGATTGCCCGCCAGGCCACCAACTTGTCATTGTCGCTCCCGAGCATCAGCACCGGCATCGCCACGCGTTCAAGCACGCCGGGCGAACCCAGAAACCGCATCGAGGCATAGCCCCGTTCGACCCAGCCCCAGCTACCCGGACCCATCACCAGTTCGGGCCGCTGGTTGCGCCACCACAATTCGTCGGCATAGCGGTCCCCGTCATGCGTCAGCAGATGTTCGCGCGCGGCCGGAACTGCACCGGGCTTTTCGCTCCACTTCCACGCCGGGCGGCGCGGATCGCCCAGCGCCTTCATCGCCTTTGCCGCCAGATGCATTACCGCTTCCGGCAAAATACTGGAGGTGAAGCCAAGCATCGGCGCTGAAAGGATCAGGCCATCGGGATCGACCATGCCCTCGGCTGTTGCGCGCAACACCAAATGGCCGCCCATTGAGTGACCGGCAAGCACGTGCGGCGGCGGGGTCTCGGCCTTCCAGCTGTGCCACAGGTGCGCAAGGTCACCGGTCCAGGTCGCGAAATCGTCGATATGGCCGGTTACCGCGTCGGTTCCGAGCCGGCCTGAGCCGGCCTGTCCGCGCCAATCGCTGGCGGTGACCTGCCAACCCTGCGCCGCCCAGTGGTCCAGTGTTTCGAGATACTTCTCGTAGAAATCACCCCGTCCGGGGAGGAACAGGATCGAGCCCTTGGCGGCGCTCACCGGCGCGGGCCAGTCGATCCGCCGCACCGACGCGCCGTCAGCGGTGGTCCAGCGGCTTTCCTTGACGCCGTCCGGGATCGTACGGCGCGCGGCGCCAGGCTCTGCTGCTAAATTCATTTGGCTAATTTGAGCCTCTTGGCACTGGTTACTATTTGGTAAGTCCTGCTCTTTAGACACGCTCTCAAGGACCAGGGGGCGACAATGCCGGACTTCGAATTCCGTTACCTATTGCTGGGTGCATTGGCAATCGCGCTGCTGTTCGCTGCGTTCACCGACATTCGCCGCCGCCAGATCGACAACTGGCTCAACGCCGCCATCGCCGCAAGCGCTCCGCTCTATTGGTGGGCCAGCCTGCCGAGCGACCAAAGCTTGTGGTCCGTCGTCGCCTTGCAGGTCGGCGTCGCGGCGGTAACCCTGATTATTCTTGCTGTCCTGTTTGCGCTGCGCGCGATGGGCGGCGGCGACGTCAAGCTGCTGACCGCGCTGGCCTTGTGGATCGACCCGACCAATTTCGTCACGCTGTTGATCTGGATGGCGCTGCTGGGCGGGGTCCTGACCCTGGTACTGGGTGCCTGGCATGTCGCCCGGCGCCGCAAAGAGCGCCTCGCCGTACCCTATGGCGTCGCCATCTCAAGCGCAGGCCTGTGGGTGCTCGCATCGCAATTACTACCCGCCGTTCACTCCACCGCCCTTGCGGGCGGGGCGGGGTGAACCGGATTTTAACCAGTTTGCCCGATTAAGCACATACGTAGTTCGGGAATTTCTAGGGGGCTTGTTTAGCCATGGATAAAAAGAAGCTGATGCTGCTGCTTGGCGCGCTGGTCATTGCGATCGGTACCGCCATGGCTGCTCGGAGCCTGTTCATCGGAGCCAGCGCTCCAACGGCAGACGCCGCCTCGCAGGTCCCCAAGGGCCCCAAAGTGCTGGTCGCCCAGCGCGCGCTGCCAGTCGGCACGATAGTTACCGCCGATTCGGTTGCCTTCCAGTTGTGGCCCAAGGAAATGGTCCAGGACGCTTACTTCATCGACGGCGAAGCCGACATGAACAAGCTGCTTGGCACCGTCGTGCGTTATCCGATCACTGCCGGGCAGCCGGTAACCCAGGGCGGCCTCGTTGCACCGGGTGATCGCGGCTTCCTCGCTGCGGCGCTTGGTGCTGGCATGCGTGCGGTAACCATCCCGGTGTCGGCCAAGACCGGCGTCGGCGGCTTCGTCTTCCCGGGCGACCACGTTGACCTGCTCCTGACCCAGACGGTGCCTGCCGCAGATACCGGCCAGCCGCTCAAGGCAACTGAAACGTTCCTGCGAAACGTCCGTGTGCTTGCTACCGACCAGTCGACCGAGACGACTGTGGAAGAGGGCAAGACCGTGGTCCGTGCATTCCAAACCGTAACGCTCGAAGTCACGCCTAAGATGGCCGAGAAAATTCAGGTCGCGGAAACTGTCGGCACGCTTAGCCTCGCTCTGCGCAGCCTTGCCGACAACCAGGGTGAACTTGACCAGGCAATTGCAAGTGGCACCGTCAAGGTGCCGGTCGGAGCTACCAAGGACCAGGAAGCGAAGTTCTTGGCCGACGCGGCCAACCGCCCGACCGATGCGGGCACGACTTTCGTCACCGGTGGCGACGTGTCGCGCTTCCAGCGCCGCAGTGCACCGAGCCAGGAGCCGAAGCCGCTACAGTCGATGTCGTCGCTCTACGGCCAGAATTACAACCGGCCCAGCCCAATGCCTTCGTACTCGCGCAGCTCTGGGGCAGTGACCTCGGTCAGCACCGGCTCCGGCAACGTGGTCCGCGTGACCCGCGGCAAGACCACCACCGCCGAACCGGTCGGAGGGAACTGACATGACCATGAATGCTCATTCCGCCCACACCGGTGCGAAGAAAGGCCCTGCGATGAAACGCCTAGCCATTACCCTCCTCTCGGCTGCCTGCGCGGTCGCACCGCTCGGCCTTATGTCGACCTCGGCTGCGAACGCCCAGTCGGTCAGCCGCCCGGCCAACGACGTGGTGCTTTCCATCGGTCGTGGCCAACTGGTTACGGTTGCGGGAAGCATGACCGACGTGTTCGTGGCCAACGACACGGTTGCCGATGTTCAGGTCAAATCGGCTCACCAGCTCTATGTCTTCGGCAAGGCCGGCGGCGAGACCACGATCTATGCCAGCAACGCGGCTGGCGACGTGATCTGGTCGGCTAATGTTCGGGTCGGCTCAAACATCGATAGCGTCGATCAGATGCTGCACATGGCAATGCCTGACGCCAAGATCTCGGTCTCGACGATGGGCACCAACACTTTCCTGCTGACCGGCACCGTTGCCGCGCCGGAAGATGCAGCAGAAGCCCAGCGCCTGGTTCAGGCCTTCGTCGGCAAGGAGGCGAACGTCATCACTCGGCTCAAGATGGCGACACCATTGCAGGTCAACCTGCACGTCAAGTTCGCCGAGGTTAGCCGTTCGTTGATCCGCGACATCGGCACCAACCTGACCAGCATCGACGGGAGCAGCGGCTTCCAGTTCGGCGTCGGCCAAGGCACCACCGGAACCACGTTCCGTCCGGGCTCTGCCACCGGTGTCGGCAACAAGCCGGCGGTCTACATTCCCGATATCAACAACCCCGGCAAATTCATCCAAGTCCCCGGCACTGATGTTGCAGCAACTGCAGTTGGCACGACCCTGGGCTTTGCCGGCAAGCTGGCCGGGCTTGACCTGCTGGGTGCTCTCAATCTTGGCGAACAGGTCGGCCTCGTGTCGACCCTGTCGGAACCCAACCTGACTGCCCTTTCGGGCGAAACCGCCGACTTCCTGGCGGGCGGTGAATATCCGATCCCGATCAGCCAGGGCCTCGGCACCACCTCGATCGAATACAAGCGCTTCGGGGTCAGCCTGTCTTACACGCCTACGGTACTCTCGAACGGCCGGATCTCGATGCGCGTGCGCCCCGAGGTATCCGAGCTGTCAAGCCAGGGCGCAGTCACGATCAATGGCTTCCAGGTGCCGGCGCTGACGGTGCGACGCGCGGAAACCACGGTGGAACTGGGCTCGGGCCAGAGCTTCATGATCGCCGGGCTGATGAGCAACAATGCGCAGAGTGCGATCAAGAAAATGCCTGGCGCGGGCGACCTGCCGATCCTTGGTTCGCTGTTCCGTTCGACACACTTCCAAAAGGGTGAAACCGAACTGGTGATCATCGTGACGCCGTATTTGGTGAACCCGGTCAACGCGAACGACATCAAGCTTCCAACCGACGGCTTCAAGGCTGCCAACGTTGGCGAGCAGACGTTCGGCAACATGCAGACCGACGGCAAGTCTGGCGGGGATCGCCCGAAGCCGACTTCCGCTCCGCAGCAGAACCCGAACGGCCCCCAGGTTGGCGATGCCTATGCCCCGACGCGCGCTCCGGCGCCGCAGACGGCATCGGGAGGCGACAAGGATACCAAGAAGAAGAAGTCCAAGGCAGACGGCGACGTCGGCCCCGGCTTCAGCCTGAATTGAGAGGTGACGACAATGCGTAATTCAATCACTCGCAAAGCACTTGCCGGCGCACTCACCCTCGGCCTTGCCCTTGGACTGAGCGGCTGTGGCGGCATGGCCAAGAACCGCAGCCTTGAAAGCGTACACCAGGCCGTTGTCACGACCAGCAACTACACGCTGGATATCGCGGCCGGACCGGGAGGGGTTTCGATCCCCGAACAGCGCCGCTTGTCGGGCTGGTTCGAAGCCATGGACCTCAAGTACGGTGACCGAATCTATGTCGATGACCCGATGAAGAGCTTGGCCACGCGCGGCATCGTCGATGCCGTCGCCGGCCGCTACGGTATGATGACCAGCGACGATGCCCCGGTCACCCCGGGCGATGTCAGCCCGGGTACGATCCGGATCATCGTCACCCGGTCATCGGCCACCGTGCCGGGCTGCCCCGACTGGTCGACCAATTCGGACACCAATCTCGGCAACGGAACCTACGGCAACTACGGTTGCTCGGTGAATTCCAACATGGCCGCGATGGTCGCCGATCCGTCGCACCTGATCCATGGCGCGTCGGGCAACGGCTCGACCGTGGTCATGAGCAGCACCAAGGCGATCGACAGCTACCGTACCGCTCCTCCGACAGGCGAAAAAGGCCTGAAGGACAACACCACGCAGACGGGGAAGTAAGACCATGAACGCTCCTTGGAAACCAGGCGTGCAGGGCAACCGCGACGCTTTCGCCGCCTACATCTGCGACGACGCCGCGCTCGACGTGCTGCGTCCGGTCGTGATCGAAATGGGCTGGCAGCCCGAAAAGTGCAACAAGGGTGGCCTGCGCAATGCGGTCCAGTCCCTGTCGATCTCGGCCAGCCCGAACATCCTGATGGTCGACCTTTCGGAGAGCGGTGATCCGCTCAGCGATATCAACGCGCTGGCCGAAGTCTGCGAACCCGGCACGGTCGTGATCGCGGTGGGCCAGGTCAATGACGTGCGGCTCTATCGCGATCTGCTTGCGAGCGGGATCCACGATTATCTGCTGAAGCCGCTCTCTCCGGGCGCGGTTCGCGATGCCTTGGTCAACGCCCAGGCAGTCTTCGCCAATCCCAAGCAGCACGATCCGGCAACCGCGAAGAAGCACATCTCGACCGCGGTGATCGGCACGCGCGGCGGGGTTGGTGCCTCGACCATCGCGACCTCGCTGGCCTGGCTGTTCAGCGCCGACGAGAAGAGCCCGACTGCGCTGCTCGACCTTGACGTTCACTTCGGCACCGGTGCCCTGGCGCTCGACCTCGAACCGGGCCGCGGCCTAACCGACGCGATCGAGAATCCGGGCCGGATCGATGGGCTGTTTATCGAACGCGCGATGATCCGTGCCAACGATCACCTTGCGATCCTTTCGGCCGAAGCGCCGATGAGCTCGCCGCTGATGACCGATGGAGCAGCTTTCGTGCAACTGGAGGAAGAATTCCGCCAGGCGTTCGAAATGACCGTGATCGATCTGCCGCGCAACATGCTGATCAACTTCCCCAATCTCCTCGCCGACGTCAACGTCGTGCTGCTGGTTACGGAGATGACGCTGGCCTCGGCACGCGATGCGATCCGCATTCTTTCGTGGCTCAAGGCCAACGCGCAGCATGTCCAGCCGATCGTGATCGCCAACAAGGTTCAGCCCGGTTTGGCTGAGATCAGCAAGGCTGACTTCGAAGCCTCGATCGAACGCAAGATCAATTTCATCGTGCCTTACGACATCAAGGCGGCGACCAATGCGGCGAAGCTCGGCCAGACTTTTGCCGATGCCAACCGCTCATCGAAGGCGGGCGCCGCGATCCGCGACATTGCCAAGTCGGTGATGGGCGTGGGCGATGGTGAAACCATCGACGACGCGATCAAACCAAAAAGCTCGCTGCTGGGCAAGTTCGATCTCAAGTCGATGATGACCAGCTCGAAAAAGAGCAAGGCTCCCACCCAGGCGAACGCCTGAGCAAATTAAACGGGCGGTGCCGCCAATGGTGGCACCCGTCCAAGTCAGGGAAGGCGAGACCCGCAGATGGGCATTTTACAGCTCCTGCTGATTGCCATGGGCATGATGAGCTTCATGGTGCTGGGATACCTGGCGCTGTCGGGGCCATCGGCGGCCAAGGAAGGCGCGCGCCGTCTGGAAGCATTGCGCGACCGGCACAGCGAAAGCACTTCGGCCAAGATGGCGGCGCAACTCAAGAAGGCTGTGGCTGCCCGCAAGCCCAAGTTGCACCAGATCGCCGGGTCGGAATCGCGCCTCGCTGCGCTGTCGATGCGACTTCACCGCACTGGCAAGAAATGGACGCTGTCGCAGTATGCCTACGCCTCGGTCGGCTTGGCGCTGACGGTGACGGTGCTGCTGCTTCTCAAGACCGGTGCGCCGATGCTGGCGCTCGGCGTTGGCTTGTTTGTCGGTGCGGGCCTGCCACACATGGTGGTTAACTACTTCATCAAGAAGCGGGCCGGCAAGTTTACCAGCAAGTTCCCTGACGCGATCGAGCTGCTGGTGCGCGGTCTCCGCTCGGGCCTGCCGGTCACCGAAACACTGGGTGTCGTGTCGAGCGAAGTTCCGGGTCCGGTGGGCGAGGAATTCAAGCTGGTCACCGAACGGATCAAGATTGGCAAGACGATGGAGGATGCCCTCCAGGATACCGCCGATCGGCTCAACACGGCAGAATTCAGCTTTTTCGTCATTACTCTGGCGATCCAGCGCGAGACCGGCGGCAACCTTGCCGAAACGCTTTCGAACTTGGCCGACGTGCTGCGCAAGCGCGCGCAGATGAAGCTCAAAATCCGCGCGATGAGCTCGGAATCGAAGGCATCGGCCTACATCGTCGGCTCGCTGCCGTTCCTTGTGTTCGGCATGATCTACTGGATCAACCCCACATATCTTGGCGGGTTCTTCACCGACGACCGCTTGATCATGATCGGCCTTGGCGGCGCGGTATGGATGAGCATGGGTGCCTTCATCATGGCCAAGATGGTCAGTTTCGAAATTTAGAGCGTGGGAAGACAAGTATCATGTTGAGGACCCCTCCCGGACCCACCCTGCTTGGCATCGACGTCATTTGGGTCGGCACCATTCTCGCCTTCCTGGCGGTTTGCGCAGTGATGTTTGCGATCTACGCAGCGGTGACGATCCGCGATCCGATGCAAAAGCGGGTCAAGGCGCTCAACGATCGCCGCGACCAGCTCAAGTCGGGCCTGCTTACTTCGGGTTCGAAAAAGCGCGCCAGCCTGGTGCGCAGCACCGAAACCACCGACAAGATGAAGGATACGCTGTCCACCCTCAGGGTGCTGCAGCAAAGCCAGCTGGTGGCGATCCAGCAGAAGCTATCGCAAGCTGGTATCCGCAAGCCCGAGCTTGGCGTTGCGGTCATTTTCGCGCGCATGGTTCTGCCGATCGTGATTGGCGGTTTCGTCGCGCTGATGATCTACGGGTTCAATTATTTTCCGACCTGGGGCGGGATGAAGAAGCTGGCCGCCTTCGCGACCGCCGTCGGCCTGGGCTACAAGGGTCCGGAAATCTACCTCTCCAACCTCATCTCCAAGCGCACCGATGCGATCCGCAAGGGCCTGCCAGACGCGCTCGACTTGCTGGTGATCTGCGCCGAAGCCGGTCTGACGGTCGATGCCTCATTCAACCGCGTCGCCAGGGAATTGGGCCGAGCCTATCCAGAACTGGGTGACGAGTTTGCATTGACCGCAATCGAGCTCGCCTTCCTCAGCGAACGGCGAATGGCGTTTGAAAACCTCGCCTACCGGGTCAACCTGGAAGCGGTGAAGGGCGTGACCACCACCATGGTCCAGACCGAACGCTACGGTACGCCGCTAGCCTCGGCGCTGCGTGTGCTGTCGGCCGAGTTCCGCAACGATCGCATGATGCGCGCCGAAGAAAAGGCCGCGCGCCTGCCCGCGATCATGACCATTCCGCTGATTCTGTTCATTCTGCCGGTGCTGTTCATCGTCATTCTCGGCCCGGCGGCCTGCTCGATCTCCGATGCCTTCAGTCACCACCCGGGGGCACCGCAGCAATAAGCGCTGTGGCTGGGAAACAGCCGCCGGTCCGGGAATGCCCGGGCCGGCGTTTGTTATTGGACGGGAACAACCTGCTGCTCGATCGCGCCGAAGATGCTGTGTCCGGCCGCGTCGCGCATCTCGATCCGCACCATGTCACCATAGCGCAGGAAGTCAGTCTTTGGTGCACCGGTGCCAATCGTCTCGACCATCCGCAATTCGGCAATGCACGAATAGCCGCGCCCGCCTTGCGCCACCGGCCGGCCGGGCGAGCCATCGGGATCGCGGTTTGAAACGGTCCCCGAACCGATGATCGATCCAGCCCCGATCCGCCGGGTCCTGGCGAGGTGCGCCAGCAAGGTGCCGAAATCGAAGGTGCATTCCTCGCCCGCGTCGGCACGGCCGAACGGCTGGCCGTTGAGATCGACGCTGAGCACTCCGCTGAGCCGGCCACCTTGCCAGGCATCGCCCAATTCATCCGGCGTGACGAACACCGGCGAGAAGTGCGTCGCGGGCTTCGATTGGACGAAGCCGAACCCTTTGGCCAGTTCGCCGGGGATCAGATTGCGCAGCGAAACGTCGTTGACCAGACCGACCAGCTGCACCTGATCAAGCGCTGTCGCCGCGTCGAAACCCTGCTCAACATCGCCGGTGACCACGCAGATCTCGGCCTCCATGTCGCAGCCCCAAGCTTCATCGGCGAGTTCGATCGGTGCGCGTGCCCCGCGCAAGTCATCGCTGCCGCCCTGATACATCAGCGGATCGTGCCAGAAGCTGTCGGGCAATTCCGCCCCGCGCGCCTTGCGCACGAGTTCGACGTGATTGACGTAAGCCGAACCGTCAGCCCACTGGAAGGCGCGCGGCAGCGGTGCGGCAACCTCGCGTTCGTGGAACCGTTCACGCGGGATCGCACCATGTTCAAGCTCGGTGGCGAGCGCACGCAAGGCCGGTTCGTGTCGCTCCCAATCGTCCAGCGCGCCCTGCAGCGTGCGCACGACATGCGTGGCGGTTGCATACCAGGCAAGATCGCTGCTGACGACAACCAGCCGGCCATCGCGGCCGTGGGGCATGGAGGCGAGTTTCATTGCTGGTTTCCCGTTTTTTCAGCCTCGGCGCGGATGCGCTCAAGCAGGTTCCTGAATAGAGCGCGCTCGTCGGCGCTCAAGCTTGAAAATAAGCGTCCTTCCATTTCGAGCGCCATGGGCATGATGGCGCGGTAGACATCCTGTCCGGCGGACGTAAGGCCAAGATGGTGTGAGCGGCCATCCGCCGAATTCGGCCGCCGGACCAGCAAGCCGCGCTCTTCAAGCCCCCGGCAGGCGCGATTGACCGCAACCTTGTCCATCCGCGTCGCCTCGACCAGCGTGCGCTGGGTCGCCGCCCCGTGATCGCCGAGCACTGCCATCACGCGCCATTCGGGAATCTTCAGCCCGAAGTGCGCGCGATATTCGTCGGCGATCCGGTCACTCACCGCATTCGAAGTGATCGACAGCAGGTAAGGCAGGAAATCGGCCAGACGGGTAGGTGTCACTGAGGAGGACTGGGACATTGCGAAACTGGTTCCCCTTGCAACCAGTTTGCTAGGGCCAGCGCAGGCCCGGCGCAATGGCTTCAGGTCAATTTTTGGACCGCTTCGGGCGCGGCTGCCGCAAAGGCCGAAAGCGCGCGCAAGGCAGCATCGATCGCAACCAGGCGGGGGTAAGCATCGAGCGGCGTATCGAAGCGGCGGGCATTGGTCATCTGCGGCACCAGGCAAACGTCGGCCATATTGGGCCGGTCGCCGCCGAACAGTCCGGCCGCGGGCGCCATCTGCTCCAGCGCGGTAAAGCCCTCGGCGATCCAGTGACGGTACCAGGTGCTTACCGCATTATCATCCTGTCCCAGCTCGCGCCGCAGGTAACCCAGCACGCGCAGGTTATTGAGCGGGTGGATGTCCGCCGCAATCAGCAGCGCTTGCGCCAGCGTGCGCGAACGGCTCGCCGGATCGGACGAGACCATCGGCGGGTCCGCGTATTTCGCATCAAGGTAATCGATGATCGCGAGACTTTGCGTCAGCAAGTGCCCGTCGATCGCCAGCGCCGGGACCAGACCTTGCGGATTGATCGCCAGATATTCCGCACTGGACTGCGCGCCTGTAGTCAGATCGAGCTGCACGCTGCGATAGGACACGCCCTTTAGATTAAGCGCAATCCGCACTCGGTACGCTGCTGAGGAACGCCAGTACTCATAAAACACGACTTCGCTCATGAGAGTACCCTTCCGGCGACCGCCTGCAGTTTTGCCACCAGTTGGGGATCGCGCGCTTCAGGGTCCGTCATGATCGCGTTGTCGAGCGCGCGGTCGATTGGGCTGGGCGTCCGTTCTGCGGCAAGCGAAGCAGCGAAACGCGCGACAATCCGGCGGGCCAATTCAGCGTTGCGGTGAACCACTTCGATCACATTGCTCGCCTCGGCCCCGGCGTCATCGCCGCGCCAGCTGTCATAATCGGTAACCATGCCCAGCATCGCATAGGGCAATTCGGCCTCGCGCGCGAGCCGCGCTTCGGGCATCCCGGTCATCCCGGTCACGTCCCCGCCCCACTTGCGATAAAGCCGGCTTTCGGCGCGGGTCGAGAATTGCGGACCGTCGATTGCGATATAGCAACCGCCATTGTGCACCGCAGCCTCCTCCGCCCGGGCCGCATCGACCAGTGCCGCGCTCAGCCGCGAGCAGACCGGGTCAGCCAGGCTGACATGGGCGACGAGGCCCGGCCCGAAGAAACTGCCCGCGCGCGTAGTCGTCCGGTCGATGAACTGGTCAACCGCAACGAAGCTGCCCGGAGCGAATGCAGCGTTGAGCGAACCGATTGCCGAGAGCGCGACCAGATCGGTCACCCCGCAGCGCTTCAGCACGTCGATGTTGGCGCGGTAATTCACTGCGCCTGGCGGCAAGGCATGTCCCGCCCCGTGACGCGGCAGGAAGGTGAAGCGCACCCCGCTCAGCGTTCCGGTCGTGACCGCTGCCGAGGGCAACCCGAACGGGCTCGCCACCTCGATCTCCTGCGCGCCATCCAGCGTCAGTCCGGCGGCCAGACCGGAACCGCCAATTACTCCGATGTGCCAGCGATCCGACATTACCTGGCGAGGATGCCTGCCATGATGAAGTCAATGCAGTGTTCGCGGTACCGGTCGCGCAGCGCTTCGGTCAGCAGCTCGGTGTCATAGCAATGCTTAAGCACCAGCCGCGAGGCGAAGAACCGGTCGCAGGCGCCGGTCACGGTGAAATAGAACAGCTGCGGATCGACATTGCGGAACAGGCCTTGCTTGACCCCGTCCTCGATCAGCCGATCATAGGCGCGGCTCAGCGGGGTCAGGTAGGAATCGGCGATCCGGTGAGCTTCCTCATCATCGCTTTCGCGCACCAGCCGCATCAGCAACCGGTTGAGGTACGGCGTCTTGTAATAGGTATCGACCACCGCACCGATATGCCGGCTGAGCCGCACGTCGGGGGCCATGTCCTTGGCCATCAGCGCGTCGACTTCATGGACGATGCCGTCCATATCACGGTCAAGCAGGGCCTTCATCAGCCCGGCCTTGTTGCCAAAGTAATACTTGACCAGCGCCGAGTTGAGCCCCGAGCGGAGCGACAGCTCGCTCAGCGAAATATCGACGATGTCGCCCTCGCGCATGATCGTCGAGGCGGTTTCGAGCAAGTGTTCGCGCGCACCAGCGGGCGGTTCGGTAGAGGCGGGTGCTTGTTCGATGGCCTGGCTCATTTGTAAGGCGGCTCCTCACCCCACCATGGGTAGAAATCGGGCATATCGCCAGAAACCCGTAGCGGAAAGTCAGGCGCGCGCTTTTCGAGAAAGCTTTGCACACCTTCCTTCGCATCGGCACCCTTGGACAGGCGATAGATCGCCCGGCTATCGACCTTGTGCGCTTCCATCGGATGATCGCCCGAAGGGATCCGCCACAGCATTGCACGGGTCATCGCCACCGACACTGCCGAGGTGTTCTCGGCGATTTCGCGGGCCAGCCCGCGCGCCGCATCGATCAGTTCGCCTTGCGGATGGACCGACCGGACCAACCCGCCACGCAGCGCTTCCTGAGCATCGAAGATGCGCCCGGTCATGCACCATTCGAGCGCCTGACCCACCCCGACAATCTTGGGCAGAAACCAGCTCGAACACGCCTCGGGCACGATCCCGCGCCGCGCGAAGACGAAGCCGTAACGGGCGTTGTCGCTGGCGAGGCGGATGTCCATCGGTAGCTGCATGGTAATGCCCACGCCCACCGCCGCGCCGTTGCAGGCGGAGATCAGCGGCTTCTTCGACTGGTAGAGCCGCAACGTGAGCAGCCCGCCGCCATCGCGCACCCGCGGGTCGGACAAGTCCGACACCGGCTCGCCGCTGGCGAACACGGCCCGGCCATCGTCGGGTGTCAGATCGGCCCCGGCGCAAAACGCCCGCTCGCCTGCACCGGTGAAGATAACCGCGCGCACGCTGTCATCCGCATCGGTGCGGTCCATCGCGTCGATGATCTCGTTCATCATCGTGCCGGTGAAGGCGTTCATCTTCTCCGGGCGGTTGAGCGTCAGCGTGGCAATGCCCTCGCTGATGTCGAGGTCGATCTGACTGTAGCCCATCTCAGCGCGGTGCCATGCGGATGCCGCCGTCGAGGCGGACGTCTTCACCGTTGAAGTAGCCATTCTCGATCATGCACATGGCGAGATTGGCGTATTCATCGGGAATGCCCAGCCGCTTGGGGTTGAGCACGGTTGCGCCCAGCGCATCGCGCACGTTCTGCGGCGCGCCGGCGAGCAAGGGCGTGTCGAAGATGCCCGGCAGGATCGTGTTGACGCGGATCTTTTCGCTGGCGAGGTCGCGCGCGATGGGGAGCGTCATGCCGACCACCCCGCCCTTCGATGCCGAGTAAGCCGCCTGGCCCATCTGGCCATCCTCGGCCGCAACCGAAGCGGTGTTGACGATCGCGCCGCGTTCGCCGTCGTCCATCGATTCGAGGCTAAGCATCCCCGCCGCCGACTTGGCGATGCAGCGGAAGGTGCCGACCAGATTGATCTGCACGATCCAGTTGAAGGCATCCAAGGGGAAGTGCTTGATCGAGCCGTCTTCCTTCGAGCGGCTGGCAGTTTTGATCGCGTTGCCGGTGCCGGCGCAGTTGACCAGGATCCGCTCCTGCCCGTGGGCTGCGCGCGCCTTGGCGAACCCGGCGTCGACCGAGGCATCGTCGGTCACATTGACCTCGCAGAAGATCCCGCCGATTTCGGCGGCGACGGCCATGCCCTTTTCTTCCTGCAGGTCGAACAGCGCGACTTTGACACCCTTGGCGGCAAGCGCGCGGGCAGTCGCAGCGCCAAGGCCGGATGCACCGCCAGTGACCACGGCAGCGACTGTGTTATCAAGCTTCATTCAAATTCTCCTTGTCATTCACTGGTCCTTCGAGACGCCTCTGCTTGCGGCTTCGGCTCTTCAGGACGAACGGAGGTTTCGGGAATTTTTCCCCTCCCCGTTCGTCCTGAGGAGGTGAGGACTTGGTCCGAACCGTCTCGAAGGATCAAACCATCTCTACTATCGTCACGTTGGCGACCCCGCCGCCTTCGCACATCGTCTGCAAACCGTACTTCTTGCCCCGCGCCTTGAGGCCGTGGAGCAGCGTCGCCAACAGCTTGGTACCCGAAGCGCCGAGCGGATGGCCCAGCGCAATCGCGCCGCCGTTGACGTTGAGCTTCGCCGGGTCGGCCCCGGTGTGTTTGAGCCATGCCAGCGGCACCGAAGCGAAGGCTTCGTTGACTTCGTATAAGTCGATGTCGGCCATGCTCAACCCAGCGCGGGCGAGCGCCTTGTCGGTCGCGAACAGCGGTTCTTCCAGCATGATCACCGGATCGCCGGCAGTCACCGCGAGCGTATGAACACGCGCCAGCGGGGTCAGGTTATACCGCTTCAGCGCCTCTTCGGAGACCACCAGCACTGCCGACGAACCATCGCAGATCTGGCTCGAGGTCGCGGCAGTCAGCGCGCCGCCTTCGCTCAGCAGCTTGACCCCCGCGATGCCTTCGAACGTGGCGTCAAACCGGATGCCTTCATCGATTGTGTGCAGCGCCGCGCCATCGGGGGTTTCGATTGAAATGGGCACGATCTCGCCCGCAAAAGCACCGGACTTGGTCGCGGCGATGGCCTTCTGGTGGCTCTCGTAGGCAAACCGGTCGAGATCGTCCTTGGTCAGGCCGTGCTTCCTGACGATCATCTCGGCCCCGGCGAACTGGGTCCAGCCGGGCCCGGGATAGTTCTCGGCGATCCCCGGCGAGCGCGAGCTGCCCATGCCTTCCTTGAGGTAGAGCATGGTGGTCGAGCCCATCGGCACCCGGCTCATGCTTTCGACCCCGGCGGCGATTACCACGTCCTGGGTGCCGCTCATCACCGCCTGCGCGGCAAACTGGATCGCCTGCTGAGACGAACCGCACTGGCGGTCGATCGTGACCGCCGGGACCGAGCGCGGCAATACCTTGGAGGCAAGCACCGCGTTGCGCCCGACCTGATTGGCCTGCTCGCCGCCCTGCCCGACGCAGCCCATGATCACGTCTTCGATTGCCGCCGGATCGATCCCGCTGCGGGTGACCAGCGCATCGAGCGTCGCCGCGGCCAGATCGACCGGATGAATCCCCGCCAGCTTGCCTCCGCGCCGGCCCCCGGCGGTCCGCACGGCATCGACTATGTAGGCTGTCGCCATTGTCCCGAGTCCCTTTGTGAGTTGATTTAATCGAACGATTAAGGGGCGCCGCCCGCACCGTCAAGCGGCACCCGAGTGGCAGGGCCGCGCCATTAACTGCGAATGGATCGCAAACTGTTGTCGAATTGCCACAATGCGCACGAAACTTTCGGCGGCACCTTTAACTGTTTACATCACGGGCAGCTTTCGACAATCACTGCTACATCTGCGGTCGGGGAGGATCGCGGGGGCAAAGCCGCGCCGTGGCGCGGCACGAGAGCTTCCAGCGTCACTCCCTCGACCGATTGCCCCGCAGCGTATGTTCGCGGCGGGTTGAACCAAGGGGCCACAAAAGTGAAATCTTTCAGGAAATCTGCACTCAGCCTTGAGACTGCGGCGCTGGCAATTGCGCTGGCCGGTCTGGGCCATGCGAGCACTGCATCCGCGCAGGCAGCCGCTCCGGCTCCCGCCGCCGACTGCGTCGACGCGGATGGCAACGGCACCTGCGACAGCGATGAAGTTTCGCAGCAGATCGTGGTTACCGGTTCGCGCATCCGGCGTCCGAACCTTGAATCGACCGTCCCGATCACCTCGATCTCGGGCGAAAACTTCTTTCAGCAGGGTCAGACCAACATCGGTGACGCGCTGAACGACCTGCCGCAGCTGCGCAGCACCTTCTCCCAGCAGAATCCGGGCTCGGGCATCGGCATCGCCGGCCTCAGCCTGCTCGATCTGCGCGGCCTCGGCACGCAGCGTACCCTGGTTCTGGTCAACGGCCGCCGCCACGTTCCGGCCGACATTCTCAACAACGCGGTATCGGTGGACGTCAACTCGATCCCGAACGACCTGATCGAACGCGTCGACATCGTCACCGGCGGCGATTCGGCGATTTACGGTTCGGATGCGATCGCCGGCGTGGTCAACTTCGTGCTGCGCCAGAACTACAGCGGCCTGCAGATCCGCGGCCAGGCCGGCGTTACCGAAAAGGGCTTCGGCGGTAACCAGTACGTCTCGGCAATGTGGGGTCACAACTTCGCTGACGGTCGCGGCAACATCACGCTGCACGGCGAATATGCCCGGACCGAGCGCGTGTTTGCATCGGACGTTCCGGCATTCCGCACCAACAACAACTTCCTCGTGGTCGACGCTGACGGCGGAGCCGGGATCGTCAACGGCGGCGACGGGTTCCCCGATCGCCAGTTCTTCACCAACATCAGCAGCACGACGATCCATTACGGCGGCCTCATTCCGATCAACCAGAAGAACGTGCCGAATGCGGGCGCATGCGGCAACGCCACCACTGCCAACAACGGCGCGCCAAATACTGCCGGTACTGCTTTCAACTGCACCTATATCTTTACACCCGATGGCCGCCTGACGGCGCAGACCGGGACTCGCTTCGGCACCGGGCTGAACAGCTCGATTGTCAACTCGAACGGCCAGACCGGCCGCGAAGGCAAGACGGTTTCAGTGCTACCGTTCACCGAGCGCTTCAACTTCAACATGCTGGCGCACTACGAATTCTCGCCGGCGGCAACGGTGTTTGTCGAAGCCAAATGGAACCGCGTCAACGCGCTCGGCAATAATGCCGGACCGTCGTTCAACCAGGGTACCGGCGGTACGACCGACTTCCGCGAACGTCCGCGGCTCGACAACCCGTTCCTCAATCCGGCCGATCGCGCCACGCTTGCTACCCTGATCCTGGCCTCGCAGTGTCGGCCCGACCTTCAGGTTATCTGCCCAGTTCAGACCAATATTGCACCTCCCCCGCCCCCGGGCACGCCTCCTCCACCTCCCATTTTCATCCCTGGCAACCTGACAGCTGCAGACCAAGCCAACATTGCCAATGGCAGCTTCCGCTTCGTCGATGCCCGCAACCTGCTCGATGTCGGTCTGCGCGACGAAAGGTTCCAGCGCGATACCTGGCGCGTGGTCGGCGGCCTGAAGGGCACGTTCAACAACGACTGGAACTACGAATTTTCGCTCAACTACGGCAAGTTCAAGGAGCACGTCACCACCGACGGGTTCATCGATCGCCAGCGCTTTGCACTTGCGATGGACGCCGGGCGCAATCCGGTTACCGGGGCGATCCAGTGCCGTTCGCAGTTCGATCCGGCCTCGGCCGTGCCGTTGGTCGGATTCGCTGGCAGTGCTACAGTAAACGCTGCCCGTCTGGCTGCCGATATTGCTGCCTGCGTACCCTACAACCCATTCGGCACCCCGGACAACACCGCCTCTGTCGCTTACTTCGCGCGCGAGTTCACCGCGAAATCGAGCCTGAGTCAGTTCGTTGCCTCGGCCTTCGTCTCGGGCGATACCAGCGGGTTCTTCAACTTCCAGGGCGGCCCGATCGGCTTCGCGGTTGGGGCTGAGTATCGCCGTGAGACTGCCCGGTATGAGCAGGATCCCTTCGTCAGCGGCGGCTTTACCAACGGCGTCTCGATCCCGACTTTCGCTCCGACCCCGTTCGAAGTGAAGGAAGCCTACACCGAACTCCGTTTGCCGATTCTCAAGGACGTGCCGTTTTTCAAGGAACTGACCTTCAGTGGCGCTGCTCGCGTCGCTCAGTACCAAGGCAAGGTCGGTACGCAGTGGGCCTACAACTTCGGGGCTGACTGGGCACCGATCGACGATATCCGCTTCCGCGCCAATTACAGCCGCGCGGTGCGTGCGCCGAACGTTTCGGAAACCGGCTTCCCGCTGGTCCCGAACTTCTCGAACGGGTTTGTCGATCCGTGCAACCCGGCCAATATCGGGACCGGCGTCCGCGCCGCGAACTGCCTCGCCGATCTTGGACCGCTGCTCTCTAACCTGACGAACATCACTCAGTCGTTGCCGATCGTCAGCGGGTCGAACCCGAACCTGGTTTCGGAAAAATCGACCTCGTACACCTACGGCGTGGTGATCCAGCCGCGCTGGATACCGGGGATGAGCCTCTCGGTCGACTACTACAACATCCGAGTGAAGGGTGTTATTGCCAACATCGCGCCGCAGACACTGGTCAACCAATGCTACGATTCGCCGACGCTGGCCAATATCTTCTGCTCGCAGTTCACCCGTTTCCGCGGTCCCGGCACGGGCCCACTGGGTGAAGTCGCGGGCCGAATCCTCGGCAACTCGCTGATCAGCGCACCGCTCAACTTTGCGGCTCGCGTGCGGCGCGGGATCGATGTCGACTTCTCGTACCGCCACAAGTTCGGCGGGCTCGATTTCGATACCAGCCTGATCTACGTCCACACCCTGACCAGCAGCAACTATCAGGATCCGACCAATCCGAACTTTGAAACCCGAGTGCTGGGTCAGCTGGGCGATCCGAAGGATGAGTTCCGCTGGGACTTCAACTTCGGCGTCGGGCCGGTCACGCTGGGCTACCGGGCACACTACATCGGCCCGATGTTCTTCAATGGCTACGCCACTTCGTTCTCGATCAACGGACTACCGCCGACGGACATCGATTCGTTCCCGAACCTGAAGTTCCCGTCGGTCTGGTACCACGATGTGCGGATCGATTTCGAAGTCGCCAAGTCGTACAAGTTCTATGTCGGGGTCGACAACATCCTGGGCCAGGGCGTGCCGCAGGGCGCGACCACGGCGACAGGTTCGGGCAGCGCGATCTACTCGTTCCGCGGCCGCAACTTCTACGCAGGCTTCCGCGCCCGCTTCTAATCGCGGGTCGATTGTCCAAGATTGGGGGTCGGACCGATGGTCCGGCCCCTTTTCTTTAGCCCACCGACATCGTCAGCGCGCCGTCGCCTTCGTCGATCTGCACCGTGCTGCCGTCGGGAATCTCCCCGCCAAGCAGCATCTCGGCGAGAGGGTCCTGCAGATACCGCTGCACCGCACGCTTGAGCGGCCGCGCGCCGTAGACCGGATCGTAGCCGACCCGGCCGAGCCAGCGCTTGGCTGCATCGGTCAGTTCGATCACGATCTTGCGGTCGTTGAGCAGCTTCTGCACCCGCCCGACTTGAATTTCTACGATCGGCGCCATGTGATCCTGCCCGAGCCGGTGGAACAGGATAATCTCGTCGAGCCGGTTGAGGAATTCGGGGCGGAAATGCCCGCGCACCACTTCCATCACCTGCGGCTCGACCGCTTCCACGTCCTGCCCCTCTTCAAGATTGGCGAGGTACTGGCTGCCGAGGTTTGAGGTCAGGATGATCAGCGTGTTGGTGAAATCAACCTGGCGGCCCTGCCCGTCGGTCAGGCGGCCGTCATCAAGCACCTGCAGCAGCACGTTGAACACATCGGGATGCGCCTTCTCGACCTCGTCGAACAGCACGACCTGATAAGGCCGCCGCCGCACTGCCTCGGTCAGTACCCCGCCTTCGTCATAGCCGACATAGCCCGGCGGCGCGCCGATCAGGCGGCTGACCGCGTGCTTTTCCATGAATTCGGACATGTCGATCCGGACCATCGCGCTGTCATCGTCGAACAGGAACCCGGCCAGCGCCTTGGTCAGTTCGGTCTTGCCAACTCCGGTGGGGCCGAGGAACAGAAACGAGCCCAAGGGCCGGTTCGGGTCCTGCAGCCCGGCGCGCGCGCGGCGCACTGCTTTCGACACCGCGATTACCGCATCCTGCTGCCCGATTACCCGCTGTCCGATGGTTTCTTCCATCTTGAGCAGTTTCTCGCGCTCGCCTTCCATCATCCGGTCGATCGGGATGCCGGTCCACTTGCTGACCACCGCGGCGATGTCGTCGGCGGTGACTTCTTCGCGCAGCAGGGCATTGACCGATGCGCCTTGCGCTTCGGCGAGCTGATTTTCGATT
>JANXUP010000045.1 GCA_025356175.1 Sphingomonadaceae bacterium
GCTCGCCGGGATCGAGTTCGAAGTGATCGTGGTCGATGACAACAGCCCTGATGGCACTTCGGACGAAGCCCGCCAGATTGCGCAGGAAAACAGCCGCGTTCACGTGATCCAGCGGATCGGGCGGCGCGGGCTGTCCTCGGCGGCAATCGAGGGCATGTGCGCCACCTCCGCGCCGGTCGTGGCAGTGATGGATGCCGATCACCAGCATGATCCCGAACTGCTGGGCGGGATGCTCGCGGCGATCGAGAGCGGTGACTATGACATGTCCTACGCGAGCCGCTTTGCCGAAGGTGCGAGCACCGAAGCCTGGGGCCGCCCCGACCGGGTCAAGGCCTCGACCTTTGCCAACCGGCTGGCCAACAAGGTTACCGGGGTCGAGCTTTCGGACCCGATGAGCGGTTACTTCATGCTGCGGTCGGAAATTCTGCGCGCCGACGCGCACCGGCTGTCGGGCGTGGGCTTCAAGATCCTGCTCGATATTCTCGCGACGGTCGAGGCACCGCTGCGGATCAAGGAATTCCCGATGCACTTCGCCGCGCGGGCCGAAGGCGAGAGCAAGCTTGATCGCACCGTGGTGTTCGAATTCCTCGTCGG
Organism: Sphingomonadaceae bacterium; assembly: GCA_025356175.1. Classification (GTDB taxonomy): domain Bacteria; phylum Pseudomonadota; class Alphaproteobacteria; order Sphingomonadales; family Sphingomonadaceae; genus Novosphingobium. The sequence continues at coordinate 595 of JANXUP010000045.1, forward strand.
GCTGTACGACAAGTGGCTGGGGCGGATCATCCCGACCCGCTTCGCGCTGTTCGCCACGGTCGGCGCGATGGGCGTGGTGGTGCAGTTCGCGATGCTCTGGCTGGTGCTCAGCGGGATCCTGGGTGAGGCGTTCCACTATGGCCACTGGACCAGCGACCGGACCACTTTCAACATTGCCAACGCGCTCGCCTCAATGACCGCGATGACCTTCAACTTCACGCTCAACAACGAGCTGACCTATGCCGACAAGCGTTTGCGCGGGCTGCTGCCGTGGCTGCGCGGCTGGGCCAAGTTCGGCCTGACCTGCGCGGTCGGCCTGCTCGCCAGCGTCGCCACCACCGATGCGCTGAAGCGCATGCAGATCCACGACGTGGTCGCAGTTCTGGCTGGAATTATCGTGGCTTCGGTGTGGAACTTCGCGCTGTCGAGCAAGTTCGTCTGGGGCAAGTACTGACGAATGGTTAGCGCCAGCTATCCAGCCACATCCAGTCGTTGAAGGCCATCTTGCCCCCTGCCAGCGGCGCGGCGGAGATGATCGGATAGAACCACGCGAACATCGCGCAGTTCAGCACCAGCGCTGCCGGGACGAGCCAGCGCCAGCGGTCGCTGCGCCGCCACAGCGCTTCCAGCGCCAAGGCCAGCGCGCCCATCAGGAAGGTGCTGGGCAGCAGGTAGTGATAGATGAACTGGACCGGCTTGCCCGATAGCGGCCACATCGCCATCACCGCCGCATAAGCGATGACGAAGGTCAGCGCGTCGCTGCGGCCCTGCCGGATTCGCACCCACACCGCCCAGACCAGCGCGGCAAGCCCCGCGATCATCGTGAACGGGTTGCCGATCAGCACCACCCCGCGCTGCGCCCCGTCGACGTTCTTGTAGAGGTACCAGATCGCGCGCCAATCGATCATCCACTGGTACCACACCGAGCGGTACGGGTGCGGTTTGACCACGCTGTCTTGCAGGCGGATCATGAACCGGTGCCAGCCGATCGGATCGCGCCAGTCGACCGGGTTGGGGGTCCAGTGAAAAGCCGGCCAGAAGCTGGCCCAATAGACGCAGAGCGGAACCACACCGAGCCACAGCGCCGCCTCGATCAGGCTGATCCCTTCAACCGGGCCGCCACTGCGCGAGGTAAGGAAGCGCTTCCCGCCCGCTCTGACCTTGGCCCACAGGAACCACAGCGGCGGGAGCAGCAGCAGTGGTGCCACGCTCCATTTGGTGCCGAGCGACAGGCCGAGCAGCACGCCGCACAGCGCCAGCCGCCAGCGCCCTTGGTGCGGCAGACGGTGCGCCGCAGCCAGTTGCCACAGCGCGGTCACCGCGAGGCAAGCCATGATCATGTCGAGCATCGCGATGCGGCTCTGGATGAACCAGAAGAAATCGGTGGCGAGCAGGACCCCGGCAAACACCGCGGCCAGCCGCCGGCCGCTGGCGAACCAGACCAGGCGGGTGAAGGCGAACAGTCCCAAGCCGCCAGTCAGCGCCGAGGGTACCCGCCAGTACAGCGGCGCATCGCCCAGCCAGCGCAGTGCCGCGGCGATGATCGTCTTGCCCACCATCGGGTGCTCGGCGTTGACGCGCAGGCCTTCGTTGAACTTCCTTGCGGCGTTCACGTAATGGACTTCGTCGAAGTAAATCTCGCCCGGCACGCCCAGCCGCCACCACACCAGGGTGATAAACAGGATGGCGATCACGCCGCACCAGTCGGCGGGATCCTGCTCGGTGGTGAAGCGCTGGTGCATCGGGGTGGCGCATAAGCAACGGTTCCGATTGGCGCAATCTTGATCCTCTCCATTTGTGGCATTCGCCAAAAATGGAGAGGACCTTGATCTTGCGCCTTGGCGCAGCGCCACTTACAGCCCATTCCATCATGAAGCGCACCACCGGCACCGATCGCTCGATTACTCGCACTTGGCGTCCCGCCACCCAAGCGGTGCGCGGCGGCACCTGGCGCAGCGAGCAGGGCGAGACCAGCGAGGCGCTGTTCCTGACCTCGGGCTATGCCTACGACGACGCCGAAACCGCCGCCGCGCGGTTCCGCGGCGAAGACCCGGGGATGACCTATTCGCGGCTCCAGAACCCCACCGTGGCGATGCTGGAGGAACGCATTGCGCTGATGGACAAGGCCGAGGCGTGCCGGGTCCAGGCATCGGGCATGGCGGCGATGACTGCAGCGATGCTGAGCCAGCTAAGCCACGGCGATCACGTGGTTGCGGGCCGCGCCGCGTTCGGTTCGTGCCGCTGGCTGGTCGATCAATTGCTGCCGCGTTTCGGCATCGGCGGCACCACGATCGACGCGCGCGACATCGACCAGTGGAAAGCCGCGATCCGGCCCGAAACCAGGGTGTTCTTTTTCGAAACCCCCGCCAATCCGACGATGGACATCGTCGACCTGAAGGCTGTCTGCGATCTCGCCAAGGAACACGGCATCGTCACCGTGGTCGACAATGCTTTTGCAACGCCAGCCTTGCAGCGCCCGATCGAATGGGGCGCCGATGTGGTGGCGTACTCTGCCACCAAGATGATGGACGGGCAGGGCCGCGTGCTGGCGGGTGCAGTGTCGGGTTCGGCGCAGTTCATCAACGAAGTGCTGCTGCCGTTCCAGCGCAACACCGGACCCAACCTCTCGCCGTTCAACGCCTGGGTGGTGCTGAAGGGGCTTGAGACGCTCGACCTCAGGATCAAGCGGCAGAGCGACAATGCCATGGTGGTCGGCAAGTTCCTCGAAGGGCGGGTGCCGAAGATCAACCACCCGGGCCTTGCGAGCTTTCCGCAGCACAATCTGGCGATGCAGCAGATGGACGCCTGCGGCGGGATTTTCAGCTTTGAAGTGGAGGACCGCAAGCAAGCACACGGCTTGCTCGATGCGCTGAACTTGATCGACATCTCGAACAACATCGGCGATTCGCGCAGCCTGATGTGCCACAACGCCTCGACCACGCATTATTCGGTCAGCGCCGAGGCGCGCGCGGAGATGGGGGTGAGCGAAGGCATGCTGCGGCTCAACGTCGGGCTCGAAGACCCGGATGACCTGATCGAAGACCTCGACCAGGCGCTCTCCAGATGTGGTCTGTAGCGGCCAATCTGAAACTTTCATGACTTGCAAATTTTCGCGCGGCACGGCATTCCAATAGCGGGTGTGGGGGAAGCGTGAGAAACGATCGCCCGATGAACGAAGCCGAATTGTTCGCCGCAATGATCGGAGATTCCGGCGCGGCAATCATTGCCAAAGATCTGGATGGCCGGGTCATCGCGTGGAACCGCGCGGCTGAAGGCGTGTTCGGCTGGACCGCGGCCG
>JANXUP010000046.1 GCA_025356175.1 Sphingomonadaceae bacterium
GCTCGCCGGGATCGAGTTCGAAGTGATCGTGGTCGATGACAACAGCCCTGATGGCACTTCGGACGAAGCCCGCCAGATTGCGCAGGAAAACAGCCGCGTTCACGTGATCCAGCGGATCGGGCGGCGCGGGCTGTCCTCGGCCGCCATCGAAGGCATGTGCGCCACCTCGGCCCCGGTGGTCGCGGTGATGGACGCCGATCACCAGCACGATCCCGAATTGCTGGCGGGGATGCTCGCAGCGATTGAAGACGGCAGCCATGACTTGTCCTACGCCAGCCGCTTCGCAGAAGGGGCAAGCACCGAAGCCTGGGGCCGGCCCGACCGGGTCAAAGCCTCGAACTTCGCCAACCGCATCGCCAACAAGGTGACGGGCGTCGAACTGTCCGACCCGATGAGCGGCTATTTCATGCTCCGCACCGAAGTGCTGCGCGCCGATGCGCACCGGCTGTCGGGCGTTGGTTTCAAGATCCTGCTCGATATCCTCGCAACGGTCGAAACGCCGCTGCGGATCAAGGAAGTGCCGATGCATTTCGCCGCGCGCGCCGAGGGCGAGAGCAAGCTTGACCGCACGGTGGTGTTCGAATTTCTCGTCGGACTTTACGATAAATGGCTCGGGCGGATCATCCCGACGCGGTTTGCGCTGTTCGCCACCGTTGGCGCGATGGGCGCGGTGGTCCACTTCACCGTGCTCGCGCTGGTGCTCGGCCTGCTCGGCGGACATTATCAGGTCAGCGAATATCCCAACGAGAAGGTCTTCATCATCGGCCAGACCGCTGCGGCGATGGTGGCGATGACCTTCAACTTCGTGCTCAACAACGAGCTGACCTACGCCGACAAGCGCCTGCGCGGGTTCGGCCCGTGGATGCGCGGCTGGGCGCAGTTCGCGCTGACCAGCTCGCTCGGCATCCTGACCCAGATCGGCGTTGCCACCGCGCTGGTCCGGATCGGCTTCCACGCTTATCCCGCCGCCGCGATCGGGATCATGCTGGCCTCGGTGTGGAATTTCGCACTGTCGAGCAAGTTCGTCTGGGGGAAGTACTGACCTAAAATCCTCCCCGGCACGGGGAGGGGGACCATGCACTTGCATGGTGGAGGGGCACGCGGTGCTCTGCCCAACTTCGACGGCGAGGATTCCGGCCTGTACCCCTCCACCACCTGCGGTGGTTCCCCTCCCCGTATCGGGGAGGATTCAGCGCCAGCTCGCCAGCCACATCCAGTCGTTGAAGGCCCGCTTGCCGCCGGCCAGCGGGGCGGCGGAGATGATCGGGTAGAACCACGCGAACATTGCGCAGCTTAGCACCAGCGCCGCCGGGCCGAGCCAACGCCAGCGGTCAGGCCTGCGCCACAGCGCCTCCAATGCCAGCGCCAGCGCGCCCATCAGGAAGGTGCTGGGCAGCAGATAGTGGTAGATGAACTGCACCGGCTTGCCCGAGAGCGGCCACATCACCATCACCGCGAAATAGGCTGCGGCAAAGGCCACTGCATCGCCGCGGCCAAGCTTGATCCGCGCCCACACCGCCCAGACCAGCGACGCAAGCCCGGCGTACATCGTGAACGGATTGCCGATCAGCACCACCCCGCGCTGCGCCCCGTCAACCTCCTTGTAGAGGTACCAGATCGCGCGCCAGTTCCCTATCCACTCATACCATTGCGAGCGATAGGGATGCGGGCGCACCACGCTGTCTTGCAAGCGGATCATGAAGCTGTGCCACTTTAGCGGATGCCACGGATCGACCTGGTTCTGCGCCCAGTGAAACGCTGGCCAGAAGCTCGCCCAATAGACCCCGAGCGGGACGATCCCAAGCCACAGTGCGGCTTCCAGCAGCGTGATCCCCTGAACCGGCCCGCCGCTTTTAGCGATGAGGAAGCGGCAGCCGTGCGCGTGCAGCTTTGCGCCGAGAAACCACAGCCCGGGCAGTATTAGCAGCGGCGCGACGCTCCATTTGGTCCCGAGCGATAGCCCGAGCAGTACGCCGCACAGCGCCAGCCGCCAGCGGCCTTGATGCGGCAGGCGGTGCGCCGCTGCGAGCTGCCACAGCGCGGTCATCGCCAGCGCGGCCATCGTCATGTCGAGCATCGCGATGCGGCTCTGGATGAACCAGAAGAAATCGGTCGCCAGCAGCAGTCCGGCGAAAATTGCGGCGAGCCGCCGCCCGCTTGCAAACCACACCAGCCGAGTGAAGGCGAACAACCCGAGGCCGCCCATCAGTGCGCTCGGCACTCGCCAATAAACCGGGCTGTCCCCCAGCCAGCGCAGCGCCGCAGCGAGCACGGCCTTGCCGAACATGGGATGCTCGGCGTTGACCCGCAGCCCTTCGTTGAACTTTCTGGCGGCGTTAACGTAGTGAACTTCGTCGAAGTAGATCTCGCTCGGCACCCCCAGCCGCCACCACACCAGCGTCAGGAACAGCACTGCGATCACCGCGCACCACTGCGCCGGGTCGTGCTCGGTGGTGAAAGAGCGCTGCATTGCGGCAGCGATTAGTGGCGCGGTCAGGCAAGTGCAACGCCCTTGCGCACCGCATATTGCGCACTTACAGCCCGGCAATCATGAAGCGCACCACCGGCACCGATCGCTCGATTACGCAAAACTGGCGCGCCGCCACCCAAGCGGTGCGCGGCGGGACCTGGCGCAGCGAGCAGGGTGAGACCAGCGAGGCGCTGTTCCTGACCTCGGGCTATGCTTACGACGATGCCGAAACCGCCGCCGCGCGGTTCCGCGGCGAAGACCCGGGGATGACCTATTCGCGGTTGCAGAACCCGACCGTGGCGATGCTTGAGGAACGCATCGCGCTGATGGACAAGGCCGAAGCGTGCCGGGTCCAGGCGAGCGGCATGGCGGCGATGACTGCGGCGATGCTGTGCCAGCTGAGCGTTGGCGATCACGTCGTTGCGGGCCGCGCCGCTTTCGGCTCATGCCGCTGGCTGGTCGATCAGCTGCTGCCGCGCTTCGGGATCACCAGCACCACGATCGACGCGCGCGAAAACGATGCGTGGGCCGCCGCGATCCAGCCCGAAACCAGGGTGTTTTTCTTCGAGACCCCGGCCAACCCGACGATGGATATCGTCGACCTGAGAGCGGTGTGCGATCTCGCCAAGGCGCACGGGATTACCACGGTAGTCGACAACGCTTTTGCGACGCCAGCCTTGCAGCGCCCGATCGAATGGGGCGCGGACGTGGTGGCTTATTCGGCGACCAAGATGATGGACGGGCAGGGCCGGGTGCTGGCGGGGGCTGTGGCCGGATCGGCTGCGTTCATCAACGACAAGCTGTTGCCGTTCCAGCGCAACACCGGGCCCAACCTCTCGCCGTTCAACGCCTGGGTGGTCTTGAAGGGGCTCGAAACGCTCGACCTGCGGATCCGCCGCCAAAGCGAGAATGCGCTCAAAGTCGGCAAGATGCTCGAAGCACGGGTGCCCAGGATCAACCACCCGGGCCTCGCCAGCTTTCCCCAGCACAATCTGGCGATGCAGCAGATGGACGCCTGCGGGGGCATATTCAGCTTCGAGGTCGAAGACCGCAAACAGGCCTACGCCCTGCTCAACGCGCTGCAATTGATCGATATTTCCAACAACATCGGCGATTCGCGCAGTCTGATGTGCCACAACGCCTCGACCACGCATTACTCGGTCAGCGCCGCTGCGCGCGAAGAGATGGGCGTGACCGAGGGGATGCTGCGGCTCAACGTCGGGCTCGAAGACCCGGATGACCTGATCGAGGATCTCGACCAGGCGCTCTCCAGATGCGGTCTGTAGCGGCCAATCTGAAACTTTCATGACTTGCAAATTTTCGCGCGGCACGGCATTCCATTAGCGGGTGTGGGGGAAGCGTGAGAGACGATCGCCCGATGAACGAAGCCGAATTGTTCGCCGCAATGATCGGAGATTCCGGCGCGGCAATCATTGCCAAAGATCTGGATGGCCGGGTCATCGCGTGGAACCGCGCGGCTGAAGGCGTGTTCGGCTGGACCGCGGCCG
>JANXUP010000196.1 GCA_025356175.1 Sphingomonadaceae bacterium
GTCTCGCCGATCGCCTGGGGGATGTGGCGGCTCGCCGAAGACGGGCGCAGCGCCGCCGATGCTGGAAAGCTGGTTCATGCTGCGCTCGACGCCGGAATTACTCTGCTCGACACTGCGGACATCTATGGCTTCGACGGATCGGGCGGGTTCGGCGATGCCGAGGCCTTGCTTGGCGATGTGCTGGCGGCGGAACCGGGCCTGCGCGCGCGGATGGTGCTGGCGACCAAGGGCGGGATCATGCCGCCGCTGCCCTATGACCAGAGCAGCGAATACCTGAACGCCGCGATCGAAGCTTCGCTGCGCCGCCTCAAGACCGACGTGATCGACTTGTGGCAGATCCATCGCCCCGACATCCTCGCGCATCCGCAAGAAGTCGCGCGCACGCTCGATGCCGCCGTCGCTGCGGGCAAGATCCGGACGCTTGGCGTCTCGAACTTCACCATTGCGCAAGTATCGACGCTCAATCATTTTCTCGGCCACAAGCTGGTCGCGACCCAGCCGGAAATTTCGCCGCTGCGGATCGACTGCTTCGAGAATGGCGAGCTCGACCAGGCGATGGAGCTTGGCCTGACCCCGCTGGCCTGGTCGCCGCTTGGCGGCGGGCGGCTGACGACGCCGGCGGGTGACCGCGCCTTGCAAGTCGCGGCCGCGCTCGATGTAGTGGCCGAACAGGCTGGGGTTTCGCGCAGCGTCGCCGCTTACAGCTGGCTGATGGCGCACCCCGCCGGGATCATCCCGATCATCGGCTCGCAAAACGTCCGGCGCATCGCCGAGGGCGCAGCGGCGCTGACGGTCCGCTGGACGCGTGAGGATTGGTACGCGGTGCTGGTCGCCGCGCGTGGGGAGCGCCTGCCGTGAGTGAACAGCAATGCGAGGTCGCCTGGTTTTCGGCGCTGTGCGATGACGATTACGAATTCCTTGGGGTGCCCGACCCGCGGCTCCAGTCGAGCTGGGAGCATTGCCGCAATATCGTGATGACCGCCGAAGAAGGCGGTTATGACAACATCCTGCTGCCCTCGGGCTATGCGCTCGGGCTCGACACCACGGTGTTCGCTGCAGCGATCGCGCCGTTCCTGCGCCGGCTCAAGCTGCTCTGGGCAACCCGCATCGGCGAGGACTGGCCGCCGCAACTGGCGCGGCGCATCGCCACGCTCGACCGCATCCTTGGGCCCAATCCTGCGGGCACTGGCGGACGGCTCAACGTGAATATCATCTCGTCCGACATGCCGGGGGAAAAGATCGGCAGCGCCGAACGCTATGCGCGCACCACCGAGGCGATCAAGATCATCAAGACGTTGCTGGCGGGCGAGCATCTCAGCCACCAGGGCGAGTTCTACAACATCGACCTCGATCCGCCGCGAATGACCACGATTTCGGGCAAGCCCCCCGCGCTCTATTTCGGCGGGCTCAGCCACGAAGCGCGTGAATGCGCCGCCGACGGCTGCGACGTCTACCTGATGTGGCCCGACACGATGGACAAGGTGCGCGAAACCATCGCCGACATGACGGCGCGCGCGGCGCGTTATGGCCGCACGCTCAAATTTGGCTACCGCGTCCACGTAGTGGTGCGCGATACCGAGGATGAGGCGCGCGCTGCGGCTGACCGGCTGGTCTCCAAGCTCGATGACGATATCGGCCGGGCAATCCGGGAAAAGTCGCTCGATGCCGCCAACTATGGGGTCCAGCGCCAGGCTGAACTGCGCGCCGCCGCCCATTCCGACGGTTATGTCGAGGAAAACCTGTGGACTGGCGTTGGCCGCGCCCGTTCAGGCTGCGGTTCGGCAATCGTCGGCGATCCCGATCAGGTGTTGGCAAAGCTGCGCGCCTACCAGGCCGAAGGGATTGAGGCCTTCGTCCTCTCGGGCTACCCCCACGCGGCCGAAGCTGACCTGTTCGCCCGCCATGTCTTGCCGCAGCTCCAGCATGGACCGCTGGACTTCGGCTAACGAAGGAAATTACTTTGCCTATCCGCATCGTCGCCATCGGCGGCACCGTCAATCCAGGCAGTACGACCGAGCAGGCCTTGCGCCTCGCCGCTGCCGAAGCAGGCAGGGACGGGGCCGAGGTGCAGGTCTTTGGCGGTTCCTATCTGGGGGCGCTGCCGCATTACCGGGGCGAGGGTCACACATTGGCCGATGGCGCGGACATGGTTGAGGCGGTGCGCCAGGCCGATGGGCTGCTGATCGCCGCGCCCGGCTATCACGGCACGATTTCGGGGCTGGTCAAGAACGCGCTGGATTATCTGGAAGAGTTGGCGCGGGACGAGCGGCCCTACCTTGATGGCCGCGCGGTCGGACTGATTGCCACCGCATACGGCGATCAGGCGACGATGAGCACCTTGCAGACGCTGCGCTCGATCGTCCACGCGCTGCGCGGCTGGCCGACCCCGATGGGGGCGACAATCCGAACCTATCAGGGCCTGTTCTCGCCCGATGGCGAATGCCTGGAAGACCGCGCGCGGATGCAGCTCGAAATGGTTGGCGCGCAGGTTCGCCGGGGCGCGGCTGCCTTTGCCAAAGGTGAACAATGAGCGGCGGGCTTGAACAGGCCGTGGCTGCGCTGGCGGTGGGCCGGATCGTGGTGTTGACCGGTGACCGGCTGCGCGGCGGTGACATCGATTTTGCCGTCGCGGCGAAATACGCCGACGCCGCCGCGATCAACTTCATGGCGACGCATGGGCGCGGGCTGATTTGCCTTGCGCTGACGCCGACCCGGGCGATGAAACTGGGCATCGGGCTGATCAACCCCGGCGCCGCCCGCCAGTCAGGCCGCCCGCACGGCCGCTCGATCGAGGCGCGCGAAGGGGTTTCGACCGGGATCTCGGCTGCCGACCGCGCCCAGACTATCGCGGTGGCAATTGACGACAAGTCGAGCGCCGATGATCTCGTCTCACCGGGCCACGTCTTCCCGTTGATAGCTGCTCCGGGCGGGATTGCCGAGCGCCCCGCCGCGCTGGAAGCGGCGATCGAACTGACCCGCCGCGCCGGTGCCGGTGATGCTGCGGTGATCTGCTCGATCATGCGCGACGACGGCGAAATGGCGCGGATCGAAGATGTGGCAGACCTGATTGCCGCGCACGGCCTTGCGGTGGTGGATATCAATTGCCTGTAGGCCGGACTTAAGCCGGAACAGTTTCCAGCGCCTCACAAGCTTCCAGCCACGCGGCCTCTGCGGTCTCGATCTGCCGAGCGGTTTCGGCGCGGCGTTTCATCAGGTCCGACATGGCGAGTTTGGCCAGTGCCGGTTCGGCCACCGTTGGATCGAACATCGCCAGATCGACCGCGCTCAGCGCCTGCGTCAGCCGCGCAAGTTCGGCCTCGGCCTTGCTGGCGAAATCGCGCAGCGCCTTGTTGCGTTCGCGCGCTTCGGCAGCGGCGCGGCGTTGTTCCTTTTTGTTGATCACCGGGCCTTTGGCTTCTCCGCCGCGCGCGGTGCCGGGGTCCTTGGCCAGCACGAAGGCGATGTAATCCTCGATTGAGCCGTCGAAATCCTTTGCGGTCCCGGCATCGACCAGCACCAGCCGGTCAGCTGTCATTTCCAGCATATGGCGATCGTGACTGACGATCATCACCGCGCCGCTGTAATCGTTGAGCGCCTGAATCAAGGCCTCGCGGGCATCGACATCGAGGTGGTTGGTCGGCTCGTCGAGGATCAGCAGGTGAGGGGCATCGCGGGTGATCAGCGCCAAGGCCAGCCGCGCGCGCTCGCCGCCCGAGAGCTTGCCGACCTCGGTGGTGGCCTTCTGCCCGGAGAAGCCGAACCGGCCCAGTTGCCCGCGCACCGCGCCGGGAGTGGAGCCTTTCATCAGCCGGGTCATGTGTTCGAGCGGGGTGTCGCCGCGATCGAGCTCTTCGACCTGGTACTGGGTGAAATAACCGACCCGCATCTTTCCGGAGGCAGTCATCCCGCCGCCCATCGGCGTCAGCTGCGCCGCGAGCAGCCGCGCGAGGGTGGTCTTGCCGTTGCCGTTGCGGCCCAAGAGCGCCATCCGTTCGTCGGGATCGATCCGCAGGTTGAGACGGCTCAGCACCGGTTCGTCGCTGTAACCGACCGAAGCCATGTCGAGCGTGACCAGCGGCGGGCGCAGTTCCTCGGGGCTGGGGAAATCGAAGCTCAATGAAGGATCGTCGATCAGTTCGGCGATCGGCTGGAGCTTGGCCAGCGCCTTTTGCCGTGACTGGGCCTGCTTGGCGGTGGAGGCGCGAGCGGAATTCTTGGCGATGTATTCCTGCAAGTGCTCGCGCTGGGCCTGCTGCTTGGCCCGGGCCGAGGCGATCTGCGCCTGCCGCTCGGCGCGCTGGCGCTCGAACGCGTCGTAGCCGCCGGGGTAAAGCGTCAGCTTGCCGCCGGTCAGGTGGAGGATGTGATCGACCACGTTGTTGAGGAAATCGCGCTCGTGGCTGACCAGCAGGATCGTCGCGGGATAAGACTTGAGGAAGTCTTCGAGCCACAGCACCGCTTCGAGATCGAGGTGGTTCGAAGGTTCGTCGAGCAGCAGCAGGTCCGGCGCAGAAAACAGCAGTGCGGCGAGCGCGACCCGCATCCGCCAGCCGCCCGAAAAGCTTTCAAGCGGGCGGCCTTGTGCTTCTTCGTCGAAGCCGAGGCCGCTGAGGATCCGCGCCGCGCGTGACGGCGCCGAATGCGCATCGATCGCGATCAGCCGCTCGTGGATGTCGCCCAGCCGGTGCGGTTCGTGGCAGGTTTCGCTCTCCGCCATCAGTGCGGCCCGTTCCAGATCGGCGGCGAGCACGGTCTCAAACGGACTGTCCGGCCCGCCCGGCGCTTCCTGCGCGATATAGCCGATGCGGGCGCCGCGCGGCATGTCGACCGAGCCGGTATCCGCCTCCAGCATCCCGGCAATCACCCGCACCAGCGTCGATTTTCCCGCGCCGTTGCGGCCGATCAGGCCGATGCTGCCGCGCGGGGGGAGCCGACTGGTCGCACCATCGAGGATCACGCGGCCCCCAAGCCGCACGGTGATATCATTCAAATTCAACATTTAGACCCTGATGACCTTACATTGACCCGCCCTGACGGAGCCGATTTTGTTTCGTGGGGAGGCGCGAGGAGTGAGCGATGCCGTAGCATCGAGATCGACAAGCAACGCTCCCACGAAGCAAAATCGGCCCGCCGCTGCGCGGTTGGACTGCAAAATCCCGTGGACAGCGTTGCAGCTCTTGCAGGGGCAACCAGCCCCTGCCACGCGCCGCGCCTTGCCACGGGACTTTGCAGTCCAATCAGGGTGGAGCAATGTAAGGTCATCAGGGTCTTAGGTCTCAGATTTCCTTGGGCGGCGCGCCGATATGGACGGTGCCGCGCTGCGCGGCGAGCTGCTCCTGCCGGTGCCGCTCGCGATATCGCGCGCGCTGTGCCTCGTCGCGGCTGTCATGGCAAGCCGGGCAGCTCGTGCCCTCTTCATAAAGCGGTGAGGCGCGGTCCGTTGCGCTGAGCGGGCGGCGGCAAGCCCGGCACAGTTCGAATTGTCCCGGGATCAGCCCGTGGCCGACGCTCACCCGTTCATCGAACACGAAGCATTCGCCCTGCCACAGGCTCTGATCGGCGGGGACTTGCTCGAGGTATTTGAGGATCCCGCCCTTGAGGTGGAAGACCTCGTCCACCCCCTCGCTCTTGAGGAAGGCAGTCGATTTCTCGCAACGAATCCCGCCGGTGCAGAACATCGCCACTTTGGGAGTTTTGCCTTGACCAAGCAGACGTTCGCGCTCCCGCCGGAACCAAGCGGGGAAGTCACGGAACGAGGAGGTATGCGGGTCGGTCGCTCCCGCAAAGGTGCCGATCGCCACTTCGTAATCGTTGCGGGTGTCGATCAGCACGACTTCAGGATCGCTGATTAGTGCGTTCCACTCGGCCGGCTCGACATAGTGGCCGACGCGTTCCAGCGGGTCGATGTCGGGTTGGCCCATCGTCACAATCTCGGCCTTGACCCGCACTTTCATGCGGTAGAACGGCATGGTTTCGGCGTGCGCGTACTTCACGTCGATTTCGCCGCAGCCGGGCAGGGCGCGCAAGTGGTCGAGCACCGCTGCAATCCCCTCGGCGGGCCCGGCGATGGTCCCGTTTAAACCCTCGCGCGCCAGCAACAGCGTGCCTTTTATCCCCTGCGCCTTGAACAGCGCGGCGAGCGGCGCGCGCAGTGCATCGGGATCGGAGAGCCGCGCAAACTTGTACAGCGCGGCTACCGTTACGGGGCGAATCGGGGTCGTCATGCGGGGGTCAGTTAGCGCGGGTTGCGCGAATCGTGAACTGCACGGTGACCGAGTCTGGAATCTGGTCGGTCGCGGCCCACTCGTCGCTGCCCACCCCGAAGGCGAGCCGGCTGAGCGTAGCGGTGCCTTGCGCGGTCGCCTTGGCACCGCTTTGCACAAGCGTGAAAACTACCCGCACCGGCCGGTTGACCCCATGCAGCGACAGGCTCCCGCCTGCAGCGTAGCGTCCGGGTCCGAGCAGTTTGAACCCGCTCGCAGTGAAGCGTGCCTGCGCAAATTGCGCGGCGTCGAAGAAGCTCGCGCCGTGCAGGTTTTCGTCGCGGTCGGGGTCGCCGGTTGCGGCCGACGCGAGGTTAACCGTTGCGGCGATGCTGGCATGGGGCAAGTCGTCGGCGCAGAACTTGATCCGCGCCTGCCATTTGCGGAAGGTGCCGTTGATCGCCGTGCCGCCGTATTGCGTTGCAAAGCCGAGGCGGCTGCCCGATTCGACCGTCCAGTCACAGCTGAGGGCAGTTTCGGCACCTGCAGCGCTCTCAGTCGGGGCAGGTTCGGCGCTTGCGGCATCGGCAGATTCGCTCGCTGCCGGTTCGGGAAGCAGTGGCGCAATTGGAGCGGGCGCCGGGCTCACCGCCCAGAGGTTGGGCAGAGGGCCCGCGAAGCCAAGCCCGGCGCTGGCGCCGAGCCAGACCAGGCCCGCGCCGATCCCGGAGAGCCCGGCCAAGCCTGCCGCAAACATCCGCCCCGGCACTTCATCGCGCAGCCGCCAGTGATAGAGCACCCCCGCAACGTGCAGCAGGATCAGCGCAGGCAGCGACCAGACGAGCACGGTGTGTGCCAGGTCAGCCGGAGCGTTGAAGGCGACTGGCAGCGGCAGGTGCGGCCACGGCACCACCCCGAACAGCATGGTCGGCAGCTTGATCTTCGCGGTCGAGACGATAATCCAGCCGCTCAGCGGACCCAGCAGCATCACGGCGTAAAAGCCCCAATGCACCAGCCGCGCGGCCAGCTTTTGCGCGCCTTCACCGAACTCGGCTGGGCGCGGTACGAACAGCCGCAGCGCCAAGCGCGCGAGGCTTAGCAGCAGGACCGTAATCCCGATTGATTTATGCAACTGGAAGGCGACGAACTTGTCGCCGCCCTTAAGCTCGTCAAGCCGCAGCCCGAGCGCAAACTGGTACACCAGCAGGCCGACCAGCAGCCAGTGCAGCACGATTGCCACCGAGTGATAGCGTGCGGGAGATTGAGGCCGTTCGGTCATGCAGAACCGCTAGCCCGGTCGCATTGCGATTGCCAAATTTAATTGATCGGTTAAACACGAATCGCATAACAATTGGCAAAAGGATCAGAGGACCGATGGCGATCAAGACGCGGATCACCGAGATGCTGGGGATCGAACACCCGGTGGTGCAGGGCGGGATGCAGTGGGTCGGGGTGGCCGAGATGGCCAGCGCGGTGTCCAATGCGGGCGGCCTTGGCATCCTGACCGGCCTGACCCAGCCCGACGCCAAGGCGCTCGCCGCCGAAATCGAACGCTGCCGGTCGATGACCGACAAGCCGTTCGGGGTGAACATGACCGTGTTTCCCACGATCAACGCGCCCGATTACAAGGCCTATGCCCAGGCAATCATCGATAGCGGCATCAAGATCGTCGAAACCGCCGGGACCCCCGCAGTGCGCGAACTGTGGGAGATGATGAAGCCGCACGGCATCCTGATCCTGCACAAATGCACCGCGGTGCGCCACGCGCTCTCGGCCGAACGCGCCGGGGTCGATGTGATCTCGATCGACGGGTTCGAATGCGCCGGGCACCCCGGTGAGGACGATATCCCGGGCCTGATCCTGATCCCCGCCGCTGCCGACAAGGTGAAAATCCCGCTGCTCGCTTCGGGCGGCTTCGGCGATGGCCGCGGGCTGGCTGCGGCGCTCGCGCTGGGGGCCGACGGCATCAACATGGGCACCCGCTTCACCGCGACAGTCGAAGCGCCGATCCATCAGGCCTTCAAGGACGCGATGGTCGCCGGCGACGAACGCGGCACCGACCTCATTTTCCGCACCTTCCGCAACACCGCCCGCGTCGCCCGCAACGAGGTTTCGCAAGCGGTGATGGAGGCCGAGCGTGAGGGCAAGGACTTCGCCGCAGTCGCCGATCTGGTCAAGGGTGTACGCGGGCGCGAGGGTCTGCAGACCGGCGACACCCAGCACGGCATCTGGTCGGCCGGCATGATCCAGGGCCTGATCCACGATATTCCGACCTGTCACGACCTCGTCACGCGCATCGTTGCCGATGCCGAACAAATCATCCGCCAGCGCCTCACCGGCATGCTGGTCTGAACATTCCAAGGAGAACACCCATGGCCGAAGCATACATCATCGACGCCGTCCGCACCCCGCGCGGGGTGGGCAAGCCGGGCAAGGGCGCGCTGTCGCACCTTCACCCGCAACACCTGGCCGCGACCGTGCTGGGCGCGCTCAAGGAGCGCAACCACCTCGACACCAAGACTGTCGACGACATCGTCTGGTCGACCAGCTCGCAAGTCGGCAAGCAGGGCGGCGATCTGGGCCGCATGGCCGCGCTTTCGGCTGGCTATGACATCTCGGCCAGCGGCACCACGCTTGACCGGTTCTGCGGCGGCGGGATTACCGCAGTGAACATGGCGGCGGCTACCGTCATGTCCGGCATGGAAGACTGCGTGATCGCTGGCGGTACCGAAATGATGAGCTATGTCACGGCGCACGGCGCCGAACAGGCCAATGCCGGGCTGCCGCCGCGGCTGATGGGCTCGGGCCACGAAGAGCTCGACGCGCTGCACCCGCAGAGCCATCAGGGCGTGTGCGGCGATGCCATCGCGACGATGGAAGGGATCAGCCGCGAAGCGCTCGACAGCCTCGCGCTGGTCAGCCAGCAACGCGCCGACGTGGCGATCAAGGAAGGGCGGTTCAACAAGTCGGTAATCCCGGTCAAGAACCCCGATGGCACCGTCGCGCTGGACCGCGAGGAGTTCCCCCGCCCCGAAACCACCGCTGAGGGCCTCGCCGCATTGAAGCCCAGCTTCACCGGCATCGCCGATTTCGACATCGGCGGGACGACCTTCCGCAAGCAGATCAATCGCCGCTATCCGGACCTTGAAATCCAGCACTTCCACCATGCCGGCAACTCGTCGGGCGTGGTCGATGGCGCGGCGGCGATCCTGATCACCTCGCCCGAATATGCCAAGGCGCACGATCTCAAGCCGCGCGCGCGGATCGTCGCCTATTGCAACCAGGGTGACGATCCCACGCTGATGCTCAACGCCCCGGTTCCGGCGGCCAAGAAGGTGCTGGCCAAGGCCGGGCTGACCAAGGACGATATCGACGTCTGGGAAATCAACGAGGCCTTCGCAGTGGTCGCCGAAAAGTTCATCCGCGACCTCGATCTCGACCGCTCCAAGGTCAACATCAACGGCGGGGCGATGGCGCTGGGCCACCCGATTGGCGCGACCGGCTCGATCTTGATTGGCACTGCTTTGGACGAGCTGGAACGCTCGGGCGGGCGCTATGGCCTGGTCACGATGTGCGCGGCCGGCGGCATGGCCCCGGCGATTATTATCGAGCGGATTTAAAGGTGACGTAGGACGACGGCTGGGTTAATCTCTGCTCCCCACCCGTTCGTCCTGAGGAGCGGCTGAGCTCTTGCAAAGACGCGTCTCGAAGGACCGCGCGCGGCGGTGGTTCGAGACGGGCCCTTCGCAAGAGCTCAGTCCCTCCTCACCACGAACGGGTTAGGGTGGGAGACGTTTTTGACCGACCTGCTCACCCAGATCGCCGCAATCACCGGCCCGCAAGGTTTGCTCACCGGCGCGGATGCAGCCGCGCGTGCGGGTGACTGGCTCGGGCTCAGCACCTGCCAGGCCAAGGCAATCGTCCGCCCTGCCAGCACCGCCGAACTCAGCCAGATCATGGCGCTGTGCCACGCTGCCGGGCAAAGCGTAGTCCCGGCGGGCGGCCTGACGGGCCTGGTCCACGGCGCCGATTGCACCCCTGATCAAATCCAGATCTCGCTCGAACGAATGCGCGCCATCGGCGCGATCGACCCGGTCGGGCGGACCATGGTGGTCGAGGCCGGGGTGGTCGTGCAGGCGGTGCAGGAAGCCGCCGCCGCGCAGGGACTCAAGTTCGCAGTCGATTGGGGCGCGCGCGGCTCGGCCACCATCGGCGGCGGGATCGCGACCAATGCCGGGGGCAATTCGGTAGTCCGCTACGGAATGATGCGCGAATCCGTGCTCGGGCTGGAGGCGGTGCTGGCCGATGGCACGATCATTTCCAGCATGAACGTGCTGCTCAAGAACAACGCGGCCTATGATCTCAAGCAGCTGTTTATCGGCAGCGAGGGGACGCTGGGGATCGTCACCCGCGCGGTGCTGCGGCTGCACCCTGCGCCGCTCTCAGTCCAGACTGCCTTGCTGGCGCTTGATAGTTTTGGCGCGGTGCAGGCGCTGTTTGTCGAGCTTGGCCAGCAGCTCGGTTCGGGGCTCACCGCGTTCGAGGTGATGTGGAACAATTTCTACGCGCCGCTGGCGGTGGCATCGGGCCGCCACACCCCACCGCTACCGGGCGGCCATTCGCACTACGTGTTGCTCCAA
Source organism: Sphingomonadaceae bacterium (assembly GCA_025356175.1). GTDB lineage: Bacteria > Pseudomonadota > Alphaproteobacteria > Sphingomonadales > Sphingomonadaceae > Novosphingobium. Next base: position 10,844 of record JANXUP010000196.1, read on the forward strand.
GCGTCTGGCACCGATCCTGAGGCTGACGCCGCGCGGTTTGAAGCGGTCCTGGGGCGGGCGCTCGAAGCAGGCATCACCGCCGACGCCGCGATTGCCGCCAGCGGCGCGCAAGCCGACGCAATGTGGCGGGTGCGCGACGATATCGAAGGGCTGTTCGCTTACGCCGCGCCCAGCGTGACTTTCGACGTCAGCCTGCCGATCGTGGCGATGGAGGCCTACGTCGCCGAAGTCACCCGCACTGTCCGCGCCGCGTGGGGCGATGCGGCCAAGCTGGTGGTGTTCGGCCACATCGGCGACGGCAACCTCCACCTGATCATCGGCCCGCGCCCCTACGATGCAGCGGCAAGGCACCGCGCGGAGGAGATTGTTTACCGGGCGCTGGTGCCATATAATGGCTCGGTTTCAGCCGAACACGGCATTGGCCTCGAAAAGCGCGAGTGGCTGGCGATTTCGCGGTCAGCGGCAGAGATTGCGCTGATGCGGACGTTGAAGGCTGCGCTCGATCCACAGGGGATTTTGAATCCCGGGAAGGTGTTGGGGTAGTGGGGTGAGCTTGGCGCGGGGGCTTCGACAGGCTCAGCCTGAGCGGGTTTGGGAGGCTGGTTCAAATTGGGTTTCCCGATTAATACAAACCCCGCTCATGCTGAGCCTGTCGAAGCACACGCGCTGCCCTCGAATCCAGACGCATCAAACCTGCCGATTGCGCGCCAACACCTGGATCAATTCCCAATCCCCCGCAATCAACGCCTCCTTCTTGGCCTTGCCCCAACCCTTGAGTTTGCGTTCGGCCCAGAAGGCATCGTCGCGGGTCAAGAAGGTGTCGCACCAGACCAATTGCACCGGGAGGCGCTTGGAAGTGTATCCACCAAGCGCGCCCGCTTGGTGCTGGGCCAAGCGGAATTCCAGATCGTCGGTGTGGCCGGCGTAGTAGCTGCCATCGTTGCAGCGCAGGAGGTAGGCGTAGAAGGCCATTGTCGGGGGCGGGCGTTAGCGCGCGGGCTTCGACAGGCTCAGCCTGAGCGGGGGTGGGTGGGTTGCGGACGCGTCATTGGTCCAACAACACCCCGCGGGCCACATCGTTTGCATTGACCGCCCCGGTCAGCCCCAGCGCGGTGCGCATGTCCTGCTTGTACAGCCCCAGCATCCGCGTCAGCGCGGGCTCGCCGCCTGCCGCCAGCGCCATTACCCACGGCCGCCCGACCAGCGCCGCTTTTGCGCCGAGCGCCAGCGCCTTGACCAGATCCTGCCCGCTGCGGATGCCGCCATCAACCAGCAGCGTGGTCTGATCGCCCACCGCATCGGCGATCCTTGGCAGCATCGTGGCGGTCGAGGCTGCGCCGTCGAGTTGCCGCCCGCCGTGGTTGGAAACGATCATGCCGTCCGCGCCGATTGCCACCGCTTGCTTGGCATCTTCAACATCGAGAATGCCCTTGAGCACGAGGTTGCCCTGCCACACCCCGCGCAGCCATTCGATGTCTTTCCACGTCACGGAAGCGTCGAACTGGCTGCCGGTCCAGTGCAGGTAATCGCGCGGGTTTTTACTCTGCTTTACATAGCGCGAGAGATTGCCGAAGCCGTGCGGTCCGCCCTTCAGGCCAACGTCGATGGCCCAGTCGGGGTGCAGCGCATAGTCGAGCGCGCCCGAGCGGAAATTGCCCCACGGGCCCAACCCGCGGGCCATGCCATTGCGGATGTCGCGGTACCGCGTGCCGAGCACCGCGAGGTCTATCGTGAAGGCCAGCGTCCGCACGCCCGAAGCCCAGGCGCGCTCAAGGATTTCCTGCACGATCCCGCGGTCTTTCAGCATGTAAAGCTGGAACCAGAACGGCTTGTCGCCCGCCGCGCCCAGCTCTTCCATCGTGCAGATCCCGACGGTCGAGAGGCAGAACGGGATGCCCGCCTTATCCGCCGCGCGCTTGGCCTGAACCTCGCCGCGCCGCGCGCTCATCCCGCCCATCCCGATCGGCGCGAGCACCAGCGGCATGGCGAGTTTTTCGCCGAACAGTTCGGTCCCGCAGTCCATGTTCGAGACGTCGACCAAGACCTTTTGATTCAGCCGGATGGCTTCCCAATCGGCGGTGTTGCTGCGCAAGGTCACTTCCGCGCCCGCGCCGCCGTCGTAGTAATCGAACAGGAAGCGCGGCAGGCGGCGTTCGGCTTTGCGGCGAAAATCGGCGAAGCTGGCGGGGAGGAGGTTGAGGGAATCGCCCATTTCTTAGCGCCTACCCGTGGGGGAGGGCCCTACGGTGCCACCGGTCACCTTCGGCGGGTGGGGGGTCCACCCTCGATAGGGCAGAACCCCCATCCCAACCCTTCCCCACCGGGGAAGGGCTTCAAGGGTTGCGCGCGTAGTCACAACAGCGCCTCGATCAACCGGGGACCCTTCACCGCCAGTGCATCCTTCAACGCCGCATGGAACCCCTCCGCCGTATCCACCCGCACCGCCGGCACGCCCATGCCCTCGGAAAGCTGCGACCAGTTGATCGCCGGGTTGGTCAGATCGAGCATCGACAGCGCCTTGGGTCCGGGGTTCTGCACGCCCACGCGCATCAGCTCGATATTGAGGATCGCATAGGAGCCGTTGTTGAGGATCACCGTGGTGACGTCGAGCTTCTCGCGCGCCATCGTCCACAGCGCCTGCAGCGTGTACATCCCCCCGCCGTCTGCCTGCAAAGCGATCACCTTGCGCTCCGGGCAGGCCACCGCCGCGCCCACCGCGAGCGGTAGGCCCTGGCCGATTGCCCCGCCGGTCAGCTGCAGCCAGTCATGCTGCGCCGCGCCGCCGCACATCGCATAGGCCGCGCCGCCGGAGGTCGCGCTTTCGTCCGAGACGATCGAATTGGCCGGGAGCAGCTCGGCCAGCACCGCGCCGATGTTGCCCGAATTGAGCTTGCCTGGCTCCCACGGGAAGGTGGTCGGGGCTTGCACCAATGCGGGTGCAGCGGGAGCTGAGAGCGCATCCGCCAAAGCTTCCAGCGCCGCGCCCGCATCCTCGCGCATCGAAGCCAGCCGGACCAGCGTTGCGCCCGGCGGGGAGAGCCAGCTCGGCTTGCCCGGATAGGCGAAGAACGAAACCGGCGGCTCGGTCCCGCAGAATACGATGGTCTTGAATTCAGCGAGAAACGCTTCGGCCTGCTCGCCGAAGTAGGGCAGTTTCTCGGTCGCCACGCGCCCCGCGCCGCGCTGAAGGCGGGCGGCGAAAGTTTCGGTGATCAGCCGCGCGCCGGTTGCGTCGGCGATCCGCCCGGCTTGCACCAGCACATCAGCGCGCAAGGCCCGCCCGCCCAGGAACAGTGCCTTGGGGCCATCGCCCTGCAGCGCTTCGGCGGCGGCGGCGACGGCTTCGGCGGGGGCATTGGCAGGCTGGGGTAGAACTGGCGCTGCCACCTTGGCGGAGCCTTCGGTCCAGGCATGATCGGCAGGCACCACCACGGTGGCGATCTTGCCCGGATAGCTCTGCGCCATGGCGAACGCTTCGGCCCCGGCATGGGCAAGATCGCGCTCGCTTTTCGACACCCGCACCCAATCCGACATCGGCCGCGCCACGCCCAGTGCGTCAGACGTCAGCGGGGCATCGTAGTGCAGGTGGTAAGTCGCATGATCGCCGACCATGTTGATGATGGGTGACCCGGCGCGGCGTGCATTGTGCAAGTTGGCGAGGCCATTGCCGAGCCCCGGCCCCAAATGCAGCAACGTCACCGCTGGCTTGTCCGCCATGCGGCCATAGCCATCCGCCGCGCCGGTCACCACGCCTTCGAACAGGCCGAGGATGGCGCGCATCCCGTGCTGGCGGTCAACCGCTGCGACCAGCTGCATTTCCGAGGTGCCGGGGTTGGCGAAGCACACCTCGACCCCGCAGTCGCTCAATGTCCCGATAAAGGCTTCGGCCCCGTTCATGCGCACTTCTCCCTGTGTGCTGAAGGTAGCGCGGGGCGGGGCTAGCGCAAGACTTAGTCGTCGGCCTTGGTATAAGCGGGTAGGCTCAGTCCCTTGGCAATCGCCATGCCGCGCAGGGCGAACCCGGCGAGCGCCGCCAGCGGCCAGACCAGCTCGCGCGGGAGCCCCAGCGTCTGCCCGAGCGCGCACAGCCCCGACGACAGCGCCGCCGCAGTCACGTAAATCTCCGGCCGCATCAGGATCGACGGGCGCCCGGCAAGAACATCGCGGATGATCCCGCCGACGCAGCCGGTGATGACCCCCATCAGCATCGCCGGAACCAACGGCAAGCCGAACGCGAGCGCCTTGGCGGTCCCGAGCACGGTGTAGAACGCCAGCCCCGCTGCATCAGCCCATTCGAGCAGCTTGCCCTCCCACCAGTGACGCGGCGTGAACCAGGCGGCGAGGGCAACGCCGAGGCACACCGGGGCGACCCAGGGATCGCGCACCCAGAACACCGGCGCGCCGATCAGCAGATCACGCACCGAGCCGCCGCCAACCCCGGTCACCAGCGCGAAAAAGCTCATCGTCACGAAGGTCTGCCGCAGCCGCGCCGCGAGCAGCGCCCCGGTCAGCGCGAAGACTGCCGTGCCGGCGAGGTCGAGCACCTCCGGAATCTGCGGAATGGCGGCGAGCGCCATCCTAGTCCTCGATCAAATCCTGCAGCCGGGTAAGCAGGCCCTGGATGCGGGTCGCGGCTTCGGTGTAGGTCGCAACTTCGTCGCGGCGGGTGTTGCCGCGGGCTTCCTTGGCGGCTTCGACATAGCCTTCCATATCGGCTTCGAGCGCATCGACCAGTATTTCGAGCTCGTCCTGGGTAAGTTTGATGGACACGGTTTCGGCCATGCGTAATTCCTTGAAATCAGATGTGAATGGCTTTCCCGGTCACCGCCATCGCGGCTTCCTTGATCGCCTCGCTGTGGGTCGGGTGGGCGTGGCAGGTGTAGGCGATGTCTTCCGAAGTCGCGCCGAATTCCATCGCGATGCAGGCCTCGGCGATCATCGTCCCGGCCACGCTGGCGATGCACCACACGCCGAGCACGCGGTCGGTCTTGGCGTCGGCGATGATCTTCACGAAACCGTCGGGCTCGTGGTTGGTCTTGGCGCGGCTATTGGCGAGCATCGGGAATTTGCCGACCTTGATCTCGCCCCCAGTAGCAGCAAGACTCTCCTTGGCCTGGTCTTCGGTCAGACCGACCCCGGCGATCTCGGGCCAGGTATAGACCACCCCGGGGATCACCGCGTGGTTGATGATCCCGGTCTGCCCGGCAATGTTTTCAGCCACCGCGATGCCCTCGTCCTCGGCCTTGTGCGCGAGCATTGGCCCGGGGATCACGTCACCGATGGCCCAGATACCGGGGACCGAGGTGCGCAAATCGTGGTCGGTTTCGATCTGCCCGCGCGCGTTGGGGGTGAGCCCGATCGCGTCGAGGCCGAGGCCTTCGGTGTTGGGACGGCGGCCGATCGAGACCAGCACGCAGTCGGCTTCGAGCGTTTCACTCGCGCCGCCAGCGGAAGGCTCCAGCGTCAGCGTGGCCTTGCTGCCTTTGACCGTAACCCCAGTGACCTTGGTGCCGAGCTTGAGCGTCATGCCCTGCTTCTTGAAGATCTTCGCGGCTTCCTTGCGAATGTCCATGTCCATGCCGGGCAGCGGCTGGTCGAGGAATTCGACCACGATCACTTCCGCGCCAAGCCGCCGCCAGACCGAACCCAGTTCGAGCCCGATCACCCCGCCGCCGATCACGACCATTTTCTTTGGGACCTTGGGCAGTTCAAGCGCGCCGGTTGAATCCACCACGACCTTTTGATCGACCGTGACGCCGGGCAGGGGCGTGACGCTGGAGCCCGTGGCGATGACGATGTTCTTTGCAGTATAGCGCTTTCCCGCGACTTCCACGACATGCGCCCCCGCGAAGGCGGGGGCCTCAGGCGATGAAGCGCCAGATTGCCCGAGGTCCCCGCCTTCGCGGGGACTCACGAATTTGGCATAGCCCTTGAGCCAGTCGACCTTGTTCTTCTTGAACAGGAACGCGATCCCGCCAGTCAGCTGCTTGACCGCATCAAGCCGCTGGGCGTGCATCGCGGGCAGGTTGAGCTTGGGGGTAACCTCGACCCCCATCATGGCCATCGTCCCGTTGGCGGCGGCATCGAAATATTCCGAGGCATGAAGCATGGCCTTGCTTGGAATGCACCCGACATTGAGGCAAGTCCCGCCCAGCGTCTCGCGCCCCTCAACACACGCGGTCTTCAGACCCAGCTGCGCCGCACGGATCGCCGCGACATAGCCGCCGGGGCCGGAACCGATGATCAGGACGTCGTAATCGTAGTCAGCCATTTTTTCTCTCCGTCATCCCGGGCTCGACCCGGGATCGCGGGCCTCCAGGTCCGACCTTGCGGCCAGCGGTCCCGGATCAAGTCCGGGACGACGAGTATCACAAATCGATCAGCAACCGCGTCGGATCCTCGATCGCTTCCTTGATCGTCTTGAGCGCAGTCACCGCCTCGCGCCCGTCGATCAGGCGGTGGTCGTAGCTCAGCGCGAGGTACATCATCGGGCGGATCACGATCTGGCCGTCGCGGACCACCGGGCGGTCTTCGATCCGGTGCAGCCCGAGCACAGCGCTCTGCGGCGGGTTGATGATCGGGGTGGACATCAGCCCGCCGAACACGCCGCCGTTGGAGATGGTGAATGTCCCGCCCTGCATGTCGGCGAGGGTGAGGCTGCCGTCCTTGGCGCGGCGGCCGAGGTCGCCGATGGCCTTTTCGATCTCGGCAAAGCCCATTGTATCGACATTGCGCACCACCGGCACGACGAGGCCATTGGGGGCGGAGACCGCAACCGACAGATCGACGTAGGGGAAGTAGACGATCTCATCGCCCTGGATCTGCGCGTTGACGGAGGGGAAGTCCTTGAGCGCGAGGCAAGCGGCCTTGGCGAAAAAGCTCATGAAGCCCAATTTGACCCCGTGCTTCTTCTCGAACGCGTCCTTGAACTTGTCGCGCGCGGCGATGACGGCCGACATATCGACATCGTTGAAGGTGGTGAGGAGGGCGGCAGTATTTTGCGCTTCCTTGAGGCGGCGGGCGACGGTCTGGCGCAGGCGGGTCATCTTGACGCGTTCTTCGCCGCGAGTGCCGACGGGGGCTGCGACAGGCTCAGCCTGAGCGGTGACGGGAGCAGGGCTTGGGGCCGGGGAGGCGGTCTTGGCCTGCGCCGCAGCAACAACGTCTTCCTTGGTCAGGCGGCCGTCCTTGCCGGTGCCCTTGATGCTGGCGGGGTCGATCCCGGCTTCGAGCACCGCGCGGCGCACTGCCGGGGACAGCGAGGTGGCGGCATCGCTTGGAGCAGACGCTCCAGCTTTGGGCATGGTATTAGAGGCGGGTGGCACTGGCGCACCGGTGCGCTCGGCCACTGGCTCGGCCCCGGCGGCGGGGGAACCGTCCTCGATCGTCGCGATCACCGCACCCACCGCGACATTGTCACCGACCTTGGCGATCTGCTGGCCCATTACGCCCGCGACCGTGGCGGTCACCTCAATCGCGACCTTGTCGGTTTCGAGACTGGCAATCGGCTCGTCGAGCGACACCGCTTCACCTTGCTGCTTAAGCCATTCGCCAATGGTCGCTTCGGCGACTGATTCGCCCAGGACAGGAACTTTAACTTCGGTTGACATGATTCTGGTTCCTCAGGTCTTTTTCCTGCGACGGATTTCGTTCCGAACCGACAGCCCGAGCGCGTTGCTGACCAATGCGGCCTGCTCACTCTGGTGGCGGGTGGCGAGACCGGTGGCGGGCGAGGCGCTGGCGACCCGGCCGGCATAGCGCGGGCGGGTAACCGGGGCCTTGGCCGCAATCAGCGATTCCTCGATGAACGGTTCGACGAAGAACCACGAACCGTTGTTGCGCGGCTCTTCCTGGCACCACACCACGTCTTCGAGCTGCGGCATTTTCGAGAGCCGCAGCGCCAGTGGATCGCCGGGGAAGGGGTACAGCTGCTCGAGCCGGATAATCTGGGTGTCGGTCATCTCGGCCGCGTCGCGCGCTTCCATCAGGTCATAGGCGACCTTGCCCGAACACAGGATCACGCGCTTGGTCTTGGCGTCTTCGGCGCCGCCCCGATCCGACAGGATC
>JANXUP010000204.1 GCA_025356175.1 Sphingomonadaceae bacterium
TAACCCCGCTGCTCCGGTAGCGCGGTCGGCATCAACGCCTTTCAGGGGACCGTTTCGGCGGTCCCTTTTTTTGTGCTATGGGTAGGACATGACCGACGACCAGAAACCGCAACTCGACAAATTCAAGCAAGCCGCGCGCGAGCTTGAATGCGACGACGACGACAAGCGCTTCAAGGATAGGCTGGGGAAGCTGGCGAAGCAGAAACCGGTCGAGAGGCCTGAATGATTACCATTGCACTTGCTCTGGCCAGTTCTGCGGTCTGGCCGTCGGCCTGGGCCTGCACATATCCCGGCTTCACAGACCACCAACCCATAACTGTCGTTTTTCGCCGCACCTCACGGGGGACGTTTTCCAGTGGGGGTTTGGAATACGGTGTCGTTCGAGAAACGGCGGTCGGCCTAATCGCTGCTGCTAGCTGGAGTGAGATAGCCGGAGGCAAGCCGTTGGTATCGGCATTCGTAATTGCAATCGACAAGACTACTGGGGCCTTCACCCGCAACACGGTTGACGCAAATTTTGATCAACCTCATGATTTTGCAAGCGGGCACTGCATTCAACGACCATAGCCGCTAGATAAACTCGCCAAAAATTTAGCGGGTGACCTTGACGCCGGACTCGCGCTCTGATTCAAGGCGAAAGGTCGCCGAGGTTTCCCCCAGCGACCCCCTCAGAAGACTTGAAGGGCGCTAGTTGCGCGGACCCTTCTCGCCTACCTTGTAAGACTCAACGACCGTCGTGGAAGGACGGTGATGAGCCTCTTGAACGGTAATGATGCGGCCAGTGCGCGCATCACGTCCACGTTCGTGCTCTTGCTTGCTCATTGGATTTCTCCTTGCGAGCGCGAGCGGTTGAGCCGCACCCCCGAAGCGCCGAGCGCGCCTCGCGGCGGTCAAGGCGGCCCGGTTTAAGGGGCGATGGCTCGCAGCCTAAATACAAGGGCTTGCAAGAAGTGTTGAGTCAGTCCGGTTCAGTTATCCCCGGTGGGTTTGTAAGAGACACAATCGCCACTTATGTACCCAAACAGCGTGACGATGTCAAGCGCTAAGAACCAAATCGGTTCGTTGGATGATTGGGATTGTCATCGCTGAACCACCTCCGTAACCTCCGCCCATGACCGCGCCATTCCCCGACGGCACCGTGCACCGATCACCAAGCGACCTGCGAACCGCGATCGAAGCAGATTCGGCGCTGCTCGCGCTGTGGCAGGGGCTCACTCCGTTGGGACGCAACGAGTTCGTTTGCTGGGTCCTCGATGCCAAGCAAGCCGCCACGCGCGCACGCCGGATCGTGCGCACCGGTGAGGAACTGCGTGAGGGCAAGCGTCGGCCATGCTGTTGGGCAGGCTGCGTGCACCGCACCGACAAGGCCCCCAGCCGCTGGCAACAGGCGGTGCTGATTGACGCAAAGCAGCGCTAGGCCAGCCTCGGTGCTTGCGCCTCGCGCCGCGCTCGGACAAAGCAGCGCCATTCGCTGACACAGGACTTTCCATGCTTCGCCCGCTGTACAACTGGACCATGGCCAAGGCCGCGCATCCGCATGCCGAATGGTACCTGGCTGCCCTGTCGTTCATGGATGGCGGACTGTTCCCGTTCCCGCCGCATCCCTTGCTCGGCCTGATGTGCCTGGCCGAGCCCAAAAAGGCGGTGCGCTTTGCGCTGATCACCACGATCGCCTCGGTGCTCGGCGGGCTGCTTGGCTATACCATCGGCCACTTCCTTTACGATACGCTGGGCGGCCAGTTGCTCGGCGCGCTGGGCCTGACCGAATCGTTCCCCAAGGCGGCCTGCTACCTGCGCGCCTATGGCTGGCAGATCATCGTGTTCAAGGCGGCGACGCCGATCCCGTTCCTGCTGATCTCGCTCACCGCCGGGTTCATCAACTTCCCGCTGGGCCTGTTCATCGCCGCCAGCCTTGCCTCACGCGCGGTGATCTTCGTCACCATCGGCATTCTGTTCCGGATCTTCGGCGCGCCGATCAAGGCGTTTATCGACAAATACCTGGTCTGGCTCACGCTCGCCCTGGTCGCGCTTTTGGTCGGCGGATACGTCGCCTTCGCGATGCTCAGCGGCGAGGGCCACAAGACCAGCGACAAGTGCGATGGCGCCACCATCGTGGTCGCGGCGCGATGATCAAGCTTTACCACTGCGCCGATGCGCGCTCGTTCCGGGTGCTGTGGGCGCTGGAGGAACTGGGCCTCCCTTATGAGCTGGAGGTCATACCGTTCCCGCCGCGCTTCCGGGTTGAGGGATACAAGGAGCTGAATCCGCTCGGCACGGTGCCGGCTTGTTTCATCGACGGGGCGCTGATGACCGAAAGCGCGGCGATCCCGCACGTGTTGGCAACGAAGTTCGGGCCGAGCGACCTCGCGGTCGCAGCCGATGAGCCGGATTACGCGGCTTACATGAATTTCCTTTTCATGGGCGAGGCGACGCTGACGTTCCCGCAGACGATCCATCTGCGCTACACCCGGCTCGAACCGCCCGAGCGCCGCGTGGAGCAAGCGGCGGAAGATTACGCGCTGTGGTTCGGAGCGCGGCTGCGCGCGGCCGAAACGATGCTGCAAGGCGAATTTGCCTGTGCCGGACGCTTCACCATGGCGGATATTTCGCTGGGCTACGCGGTGATGCTCGCACAGGCGATCGGATTGGAAGAGCAGGTGACGCCGGGCATGGCCGACTATCTCAAGCGGCTCAGCCAGCGCGACGGGTTCCAGCGCGCCAAGGCAGCGCAAGGGTCAGGCGCAATCGCCAGCTAGCGCAGCTCCGACCAGGCCTCGGTCACCGCGTCGACGAGCGGCTGGTGCAGGTCCGATCCCGCCAGGAACCGATCGAGCCGCGCATGGTAAAGTGGCAGTCCGGCAGTCGGTTCGAGCTCGAACGCTTCGGCAAGGTGCCGGGTCGCAGCCTCGGTCCGCCCATCATGACCATCGACCGCCGCCAGCATCAGCTTGGCGATGAAGTTGGTCGGAAACAGCGTCAGGCTTTCGTTAAAGCACGCGCGGCCCGCGTCGAAATGGCCGCGGCGGGTGTGGCAGATCCCCCGCCAGACGTGGGTGATGTAATGGAGGTGCGATTCGGGTTCGACCGTCAGGAAGTTTTCAAGGTGGAGCAGCGCATCGCTTTCCATGCTGAGGAGCAGCGCGTTGACCCCGGCGGCATAGTGCGCGAGGCCATGGCCGCGGCGCAGGCGGATCGCCTTGAGTGCCCGGGGCAGGCCATCGGCGGGCCTCCCGATGTAGGCACTTGCAGAGGAAATGGCGGAAAGCACCGCGGCATTGTCTGGATCGAGCACGAACGCGCGTTCGATGTGGTTGCGAATATCACGCTCTTGCACGGGATCATGCAGCGATACCGACAGGTAAGCGCCAGAGACCGTCAGCGCGAGATAGGCCCGCGCCAGGCCGTAATCGGGGGCGATATCGACCGCGCGTTGCGCCTCGGCGATCGACCGGGTCAGCGGCTCGAGCCCGTACTCGCGGATCGCCGCCAGCGACCGCACGGTACATTCCCACGCGGTCAGGTTGGATGGCTTGCGCAGGGCGCGGTCCATTTCGAGCTTGAAGATCGTCGCGCCAAGCCATGCGGCCAGTTCGGAAACCAGTTCGGTTTCCAGCGCGGCGAGTTCGCCGACCGGTCGTTCGAACTTCTGCGTCCAGACGATCGCCTCGCTCGCCGCTTCGATCAGGTGCGCGCTAAGCAAAAGACGTCCGCTAACCCGGCGAAGGTTTCCGCCCAGGAAGTACCGCACGCCCATCGCCAGACCGGTCGCCACGAGGTCGGTTGGCGGCGACGCACGCAGCCGCGCAGTGGCGGAGCCGGCCAGAACGCGCACATTCACGCCTTCGGACAGCGCGTCGATGATGTCGTCAACGAGGCCCCGGGCAAAACTGTCGTCTCCGCCTTCCCCCGAACGATCGTCGAACGGCAGCAGGGCAAGGCTGGGCACACCGCCTCGCGCCGCGCCCATCTCCGCTTCGGGCGAGGACAGCCGGTACCCGACCTTGGTGATGGTCTCGATCTCGAACGAACCCGACCGTGCGGCGACCTTGCGCAGGCGTTGGATCACCCGTTGCAGGGCGTCTTCGCCAACCACCGTACCGCGCCAGCACGCGGCTGAAAGGTCCGCGCGAGACACCACGGCGCCGCGCACGCGGCTGAGCGCGACCAGCACTTCCATGATCCGGGGTTCGAGCGTTTCGCTTGTGCCATCGGCGTAAGTCAGCTGGCGGAGCCGCGGTTCGACTTGAAGCTCACCCAGATTGAACGGCTCCGACTTGGCAAGATCGACTGGCGCATCAAATTCCGGAGCGGCGTTGGCTCCGGTCCATTCAGCAATCGCGACCACCTTATCGTTCATCGCGCCACGATTTACCTACAAGTGTCGGTAGCGCAAAGAGAATGTCGCTCTTTTCGGACGAATCATCGCCAGCCGCCCAACAAATCATCGGCAAATCATCGGCCTCACGCCCTGTTGTCGCACAGCGTTTGGGGGCATTGGACGCCATGCAGTTGCACGGTTCGCTTTGCGCTGCCGTTCCTGGCCGTCTGCGACCCGGCGGTCAGGTCCTATTTCACTGGACCCCGCTACCCCGCTTCGTTTGGCGGGTTCGGCGGGGTTCATTTTGTCTGGCGCGTTTGCCCAGAGCCGCGCCGGCTATGGCCTGACCGGGACGGTGTAATTGAGCCCCAATCGTCCGCCGTCCGGGTAGATCGTCTGTCCGGTGATGTAGCTCGATTCGCTGGAGGCGAGGAACACTGCCACCGCCCCAATCTCGGAAACCTCGCCGCAGCGGCCCAGCGGAGTGCGGCTCATGATGCGGTGTTCGGCGGCTTTGTCGTTCATGATGCCCTTCAGCATGTCGGTCATGATCGAACCCGGGCCGATCGCGTTGACCCGGATGCCTTTGGGAGCGAGCGCCAGGGCAGTGACATTGGTCAGTTGCTTCATCGCGCCCTTGGAAATCGCGTAGGGAATCTGGTTGGGGATCGCCAGTACCGCGTTGACCGAGCTCATGTTCACGATTGCGCTGCCTGGTCCCATCAGCCGCGCCGCGCTCTGGGTCGCCCACAACGCCGACTTCAAATTGATCGCGAAGACCCGGTCGAAGTCCTCTTCGGCGAGGTCATCGAGTTCGGCGGCGTGCGTCACCCCGGCGTTGTTGACGAGCACGTCGAGCCCGCCCCACTTGGCCGCAACATGCGCGAAAATGCGTTCGATCTCGGCCTTGCGAGAAACATCGGCAACCAGCCCTTGCTGGCCAAGTTCCTGCGTTGTCGCGGCAAGTCGCTCAGCGTCCACATCGACCAGCAGCACTGCGGCACCCTCGGCCACGAAAGCCTCAGCAATCCCGCGCCCGATCCCCTGTGCCGCGCCGGTCACCACCGCGCGCTTGCCCGAAAGCCGCTCAGTCATGCGCGCCCGCCTCCTTGATGGCCCGTTCGGCCACGCCGCGCATCACTGCATAGCCAGCCGTGTTGGGATGCACCCCGTCGGGGCCGAACTCGGCTGGCAGTTCGCCAGCAGGTCCGGCCAGCGCCGAATGATAGTCGGCAAAAACCAGGTGCCGTTGCGCCGCGTAGTCCTTGAGCCACGCATTAAGCCGCGCGATCCACGGGGCTGGTTGAACCGCCGGCTGCCAGCCGAAGCTTACCGAAGGCGGGATCGAGCCGAGGATCACTCTGATATGGTTGGCTTTGGCAATGTCGACCATCGCCCGCACTGCATTCTGGTAAGCCTCCGGGCTGGTCGGACCGGTGTTCCCGGCGATGTCGTTGGTGCCCGCCATGATGTGGACGACGCGCGGATGCAGCGCGACCACGTCCTGCCAGAAGCGGACCAGCAATTGCGGGCTGGTCTGGCCCGAAATCCCGCGACCCAAATTTCCCTGCGCGAAGAACTCAGGGTCTGCACCCAGCCAGTTCTCGGTGATCGAATCGCCGATGAACACCACGTGCGGCGGATGCGCCGGATCGACCAGGGCATTGGCGGCGCGGTAGCGGCAGAGCCAGGCCCAGTCGGTTTTGAGCAGATGTTCGTCGAGCGCGAACTGTCCAGCCGCCGGGGCCGGGCAGGGCGCTTCGCTCATGCCGGGCAACACGCTCACCGGATCAGCAGCAATCGCCGGAGCAGCCAGCTGCGCCAGAGCGAGGGCCGCCAGCAGCCACCTAACCAATGATCCCGACCTTGGCCCCGGCGCACCCAAACATGCCGATGATCGTCTGGACCTGCTCGGCAGTATGTTCGGCGCAGAGCGAACAGCGCAGCAGGGTCATGTTCGCCGGGGTTGCGGGCGGGCGCGCCAGATTGACATAGAGCCCTTCCTTCAGCAGCGCTTCCCACATCGCTGCGCCGCGTTCCAGATCGGGCATGATCACCGCGATGATCGCCGATTGCGGCTCGGCGGTGCCCAGCGTGAACCCGGCGTCGCGCAGTCCCTGATGCAGCACCTTGGAATTGTCCCACAAGTGCGCGCGCTTGTTCGACCCGTGCATCAGCTTGCGGATCGAGGTTGCGGCGGTGGCGACCACGCTGGGCGGCAGGCTGGCGGTGAACACGTATGGGCGGCAGACCAGCCGCAAGATCTCGAACTTCGGATGGTTTGAAACGCAGAAGCCGCCGACCGTGCCGACGCTTTTGCTGAAAGTGCCGATCACGAAGTCGACATCGTCGAGGCAGCCCTGATCTTCGGCCACCCCGCGCCCGTTCTCCCCAATGAAGCCCATCGAATGCGCCTCATCGACCAGGACCATCGCGCCATTCTCCTTGGCGACCCTGACCATTTCCTTGAGCGGGGCAATGTCGCCCAGCATCGAATAGACGCCTTCGAGGATCACCAGCTTGCCCGCGCCCTCAGGGATGCGCTTGAGGCGTTTTTCCATCGCCTCGATATCGTTGTGCTTGAACGGCACGACCTCGGCGTCGCCCAGCTTGCAGCCATCCCAGATCGAGGCATGGCTATCGATGTCGAGCACGATGTAATCGCCCTTGCCGGCGATGGTCGAAATGATCCCGAGGTTGGCCTGGTACCCGGTCGAAAAGACCATCGCGTGGTCCATCGCGTAGAATTCAATGAGCGCCTGCTCGACCGCCTTGTGCCCCGCATAAGTCCCGTTGAGCACCCTGCTGCCGGTGGTCCCCGCGCCGTAATCCTCGAGCGCCTGCTTGCCCGCCTCGATCACGTCGGGATCGAAGGTCATGCCCATGTAGTTGTAAGTGCCAAGCAGGATCGTCTCGCGCCCGTTGCACACCGCCACCGTGGGCGAGAGCACGCGCTCCATCACCAGGCTGAACGGGTCTTCCTGACCCGTCGCGAGCAAGCTGCGGCGCAGCTCGATCAAGGGGTCGAACTTGGAGAACAGGTCGGTCCCCGCGCCTTCGAGCACCTGCGGACGGTCGGCTTCGTCGATACCTTCGCTCATCGTATTAGCCCTGCATCTTTACAACAGCATCAACCAGCTGGCCGTAAGTTTCGATCTCGGCCTGCGCGTTCATGCTGATGATGATGTCAAACGCATCTTCGATCTCGGCAACGAAATCCATCACCGTCAGACTGTCGAATTCAAGGTCGCCGGCAAAGGTCGTGGCATCGGTGATCGCCACACCTTTCTTGTTGAACGGCGCAATCAACACAGCGATCTTGGCGGCAGTTTCTTCGCGGTTCATCGGGTCACTTGCTCCTGAGGTCTGGCGGCGCAATGGCCGATGAATGGGGCGGAAAAGGGGCGAGGCATGATGTTAAGCGGGGGTCCGCTCCACCAGCCCCCGCACCGCCGCCATGAACGGGCCGATCGAAACCGGTTTGGCAAGGTACCCCTCCGCTCCCGCATCCCTGATCCGGTCCTCGTCGCCCTTGCCGGCATAGGCGGTGACCGCCAGCACGGGAATTGACCGCAGCACAGTGTCCTTCTTGGCCGCCTCGATCAGGTCTAGCCCCGAAACGTTGGGCAGCTGGATATCCATGATGATCAGGTTGGGGACGAATTGCCGCGCCGCGTCGAGCGCGAGCATCCCGTCGGCGCAGGGCTCGACCGCGTAGCCCTGGCTCTTCAGCACATCGCAGAACAGCTTGCGGTTGAGGTCGTTGTCCTCGACAACAAGGATGCGCTTTGCCATGGCGCAGCCCTACGCACTATCGGTGAGACTGACAATTCTTCGCGAACCCCAATCCCCCGTGCCAGACCCGGCGGCCCTCGCGCTCGGCGCACTCGGCTGGGTGCTGGGCGACGGACCGCGCGCCGAACGCCTGCTCAGCCTGACCGGGCTGACCGCCGACGAATTGCGCGCCGGGCTCGGCGATCCGGCGCTGCTGGGTGCAGTGCTCGATTTCCTCTGTGCACACGAACCCGATCTGGTCGCGGCGGCCGAGGCCCTGAATGTAACCCCGGCGCAGCTTGCCGCCGCCCGCGAAAGTCTGTCCCGATGAACCGGCCCCTCATCATCAGCGATTGCGACGAAGTGCTGCTGCACATGATCGTGCCGTTCGGGCAATGGCTCGACGAGACGCAGGACGTGTCGTTCAAGCTTATCGGCAACGATTTTTCCCATGCAATCCGCAGCAAGGAGACTGGCGAGCCGGTCCCGCCCGAAGAGATCTGGCGCTTGCTCGGGCTGTTTTTCGACAATGAAATGCACCGCCAGACCCCGATCCTCGGCGCGGTGGAGGCGATCAACACGCTCATGGACCACGCCGACGTGGTGATCCTCACCAACCTGTCCGATCGCCACAATGAGGCGCGGCGTCAGCAGCTCCTCGCACACGGGATCGATGCGCAGGTGTTCACCAATCAGGGACCCAAGGGGCCCGCGCTTGAGGCGATCATGGCGCAGTACCAGCCAAGCAAGGCGGTGTTTATCGACGATCTCGCCCAGCATCACGGCTCGGCCGCAGAAAGCGTACCGCACATCGACCGGCTCCACCTGTGCGGCGAGGCAACCCTCGCGCCGCATATTACCTGCGCGTTCGAGGCTGGCCATGCCCATGCCCGGATCGACAACTGGGCACATGCCTTGCCCTGGCTGCTGACACGAATTCAGGAGTAGATGATGAGTGCTGAAGCAAAAATTGCCGAACTGGGGCTGACGCTCCCCGTCGCCGCTGCGCCGGTCGCCGCCTATGTCCCGGTGGTGATCGCCGGCGGGCTGGCCTACGTTTCGGGACAGGTGTCATTCGTCGATGGAACGCTGGTCAAGGGGCGGCTGGGCGAAGATATGGATGTCGATCAGGGGATCGCGGCGGCACACGGCTGCGGGCTGATGATCCTGGCGCAGCTTAAGGCCGCACTGGGTTCGCTCGACCGGGTCGAACAGGTGGTCAAACTCGGCGCGTACATCAATTCGACGGGTGACTTTACCGACCAGCCCAAGGTCGCCAATGGCGCGTCCGAACTGATGGTGGCGGTGTTCGGCGATGCCGGAAAACATGCGCGTGCCGCTGTCGGCGTGCCATGTCTGCCTTTGGGCTGCGCGGTTGAAGTGGACGCGATCGTTGCTGTTCGCCCCGCTTGATCGCTGGCTGTCGCCTCCGCCCAAGCGCGCCAAGGTCGAGTGGCTCGGGCAGGCGAACTATGCGCACCGCGGGCTTCACACCGCCAGTGCGCCCGAAAATTCTCTGAGTGCCTGGGCCGCTGCAATTGCGAAAGGCATGGGGATCGAATGCGACGTCCAGCGTAGCCGCGATGGGCAGGCGGTGGTGTTTCACGATGCCGAGCTCGATCGGCTGACCGCCGAGACCGGACGGCTTTCGGTCCGCACCGCATCCGAACTTGGCCAGATCGTGCTGTCAGGGAGCGCGGACACCATCCCGACCCTGTCGCAGCTGCTCGCGCAGATCGGCGGCAAGGTCCCGCTGCTGATCGAGATCAAGTCGCCAGGCCATGGCCGCAACCGTATCGGGGCGCTGTGCCTCGCGGTGAAACGTGCGATTGAGGGTTATCGTGGCCCGCACGCGATCATGAGCTTCGATCCGCGCGCAGTGCGCTGGTTCGCGGAACATTCGCCGATGACCGTGCGCGGGCTGGTGGTGACCGAGGGGGGTGGCAAAACGCTGCCCGGGATGATCAAGCGGCGGCTGTCGTTGTGGCACGCCCGGCCCGATTTCCTCGCTTATGACATTCGCGACCTGCCGAGCCGCTTTGCCGCAGCCCAGCGCCAGCGCGGTCTGCCCGTGCTCACCTGGACCGTGCGCAGCGAAGAGTTGCGGGAACGCGCCGCGCGCTACGCCGATGCGCCGATTGCGGAAGGGGCGGGCGTGGCGTGATCGAGGCGCGGGTCGGCAGCTCGGTCGGAGAATTGGCGGCTGCTGAGTGGGATGCGCTTGGCGGAGGCAATCCGTTCATGCGCCACGCGTTCCTTTCCGCACTGGAGGATTCGGGCAGCGTCGGCCCCGGCACTGGCTGGTCGCCCGCACCGATCACGATTTCCAGCGGAGACGGGACGCTGATCGCCGCCTTACCGGCTTACCTCAAGGCGCACAGCCAGGGCGAATATGTGTTCGATCATGCCTGGTCCGACGCGTGGGAGCGGGCGGGGGGCAGCTATTACCCCAAGCTGCAGATCGCCGCACCGTTTACCCCGGCGAGCGGCCCGCGGCTGCTGCTGGCCGATGAAGCGCTTGGCGTGCCATTGCTCCGCGCCGCCGAACAGCTGTGCGAGGCCAACGGGCTTTCCTCGGCCCATGCGACCTTCATCGAAGCGGCGCAGGTCCCGCTGTTCGAAGCCGCTGGCTGGCTCATGCGCAGTGACATTCAATTTCACTGGGAAAACCGCGATTACGCATGCTTTGAAGATTTCCTCTCAGCACTCTCATCACGCAAGCGCAAGGCGATCCGCAAAGAGCGCGCGGCGGCTCAGGACGGGCTGACGATCAAGGCGCTACGTGGCGCGGAAATCCTGCCCGACCACTGGGACGCGTTCTGGGTCTTCTATCAGGATACCGGTGCCCGCAAATGGGGGCAGCCCTACCTCACGCGCCAGGCGTTTGACCTGCTGGGCGAGCGGATGGGCGAGGATATCCTGCTGGTGCTGGCGTTCGATGGCGAGGCACCGATTGCCGGCGCGCTCAACTTCATCGGCAGGGATGCACTCTACGGCCGCTATTGGGGTGCGACAACCGACAGGCCATTCCTGCATTTCGAGCTGTGTTATTATCAGGCAATCGACGCGGCGATTGCGCTGGGACTATCGCGGGTCGAAGCGGGCGCGCAAGGCGGGCACAAATTGGCGCGGGGCTATGAGCCGGTGCAGACCTGGTCAGCGCACTACATCGTCCACCCCGGTTTTCGCGAGGCCGTGTCCGATTTCCTCGAACGCGAACGCGCCGGGGTTGCGTCGGACCAGCTTTACCTGGGCGAGCGGACCCCGTTCAAACGGATCTGAGCTTAGGCAGCGCGGCGCTGCGAGGCGGCGATCCATTCGCGCGCACGGCGCTGGGCTTCGGCGATTTCGCGTGCGGTCATTTCATCGGAAATATCGGCGCGGCACATCTGCGCTTCGCCGTGGCCAGATACCGCCGCGAGGTTGAACCACTTGTGCGCTTCGATCAGATCGCAGTCGACGCCGTGGCTGCCGGTCGAATAGGCCACGCCAAGATCGTAGTAGGCGTTGATGTCGCCTTGCGCGGCGGCGGCCAGGCAGCTGGCGACCAGCAGGTCTTCGTTGGTTTCGTGGGCGGGTGTGACCGCGCCGTTGTTGATCCAGGCTATGCTCATCTCGAATTACCCCCATTGGGCAAGCCCTCAAGCCTGCCGACAAGCCTGAACCTTCCCGAACATACTCAACAAAAGGTTAACGAGGGGACCAGATTTGTTGCGAAGCGGGGCGGGAAATGCACCGAGACACCCGCAAAACGGCGGTGATCCGAGCGTTTGGCCGTTCATCAAGGCCTAATCGACCGCAATCTAAAGGGCTCGCGGATTGGCGCTTGTGCGGGAATTTACGCAGCACTATAGGCGCGCTCGGACCGGCACCAGCGGGGCTATCGGGAAAACTCGAAGCCGCAGGACCCTTGGGGCAGGACTGGTTTTTGTGTGGAGAGTTTATGGCGACGGTTCTCGGTGATGAGATTGACGTCCTGGCCAAGGCCAAGCGCGCGATTGCGGGTGATTATGCGCCCAGTGAAGCCGATTCTTACATGGCCGAGCCGCAGCTCGATTATTATCGGCGGCTGCTGCTCGAATGGAAGAAGCTGATCCATGAGGCTTCCAAGGATACGCTGCAGCAGCTTCAGGATGGGCCGATCCGTGAGCCCGACCTCAACGACCGCGCCTCGAGCGAGACCGATTGGGGCATCGAACTGCGCACCCGCGACCGGCAGCGCAAACTCATTTCCAAGATCGATTCGGCGCTGCGGCGGATCGAAGAAGGCGAATACGGCTATTGCGAAGTGACCGGGGAGCCGATCGGACTCGGCCGCCTTTCTGCCCGCCCGATTGCCACGATGACGGTCGAGGCACAGGAAGCGCACGAACGGCGCGAAAAAATCTCGCGCGATGACTAAGACCCTTGCGCGGCGTTAACCGCTTTTTTGCTACTAGGGTTTAGGTATTCGTCAGATTGCCGATGCTATATTCGCCCAAGCGGGTTCGCTCAGCAATCGCCGCGCAAGGAGAGATGATACCGCCATGTCCGCTAATGACCACCGGCAGATCGCTCGTGACAGCCTGTTCGTCATGGCTGACTTGCGGATTGACGGGATCGAGGGCGATCATCGCATTCGGGTGCGCAACTTTTCCGCTGGCGGGCTGATGGCCGAAGGCGGGCCTGCGGTTCAGCGCGGTCAGGTTGCATGGGTCCAACTGCGCAATGTGGGCTGGGTCGAAGGTTCGGTGGCCTGGGTGCAGGATAGCCGCTTTGGCATCGCCTTTCGTGAAGACATCGATCCGCTGGTTGCCCGTGCCCCGGCGCAGGCCGATCCGGACGGCGGTACGCCGCGGTTTGTGCGTCCACCGCTCGCCACGCTTGAGCCGGGAACACTGCGCAAGCTCTGAGCGCAGCTGTCACTGTCGCAATGCGACTCCCCGGCGCGGTCGCAATGCGACTGGGCCGTCCGATCAATTTCAGCTAAAGCCCACCGCCATGGCGGTGCTTCGCTCCTTGCTCGCAGCCTGTGCGCTGACCTTGCCGTTGACTCTGGGCGCGTGCTTTGGCGGCGATGATCGCCCGGTCGAGGTTTTGGCGATCGGTGATCCTGCATCGATCTATGCCAGCGGAGCTCAACTTCCCTTGGCCGCGCAGCTATTGCGTGGGGCGACGAATGAGGGGCTGGTCGGGTTCGATGAACAAGGCCGCGTCGTGCCGGCGCTGGCCGACCGCTGGATCGTCACCGACGATGGCCTCAGCTATATCTTCCGTTTGCGCGACGGGACTTGGCCCGATGGCAGTCCGATCCAGGCCGAAAATGCGCGCGGCGCGCTGCTCCAGTCGATCCGCGGTCAATCGGGCCAGCCGCTTGGCGCAGACCTCGATGCGATCGAAGAAGTCCGGGCCATGGCAGGACGGGTCATCGAGATTCGTCTCTCCCGCCAGATGCCCGACCTGCTGCAGCTGCTCGCCCAGCCAGAGCTTGGCGTCAGCTATGGTGGACGCGGCGCCGGGCCGATGAAGGCAAAGCGTGCTGCCGACAAGGAGCGCGGGCTTGATGGCGTTCTGCTCCGCGCGATTGCACCTGAAGACCGCGGCCTGCCCCAGCAGGAGAACTGGTCCAAGTTGGTCCGTCCGCTACGCTTGTCGGCGGCACCGGCAGCGCGCGCGATCAAGCTGTTCAACCAAGGTGACATCGATCTGGTCCTGGGCGGTGGATTTGCCGATTTCCCCCGGCTGGACGTGGCCGGGATCGGGCGTGGTTCGATCAGGCTTGACCCCGTAGCCGGCCTGTTCGGCCTGGTCGTGGTCCACGGTGACGGCTTCCTCGCCAAGCCTGAAAATCGCGAAGCGATCGCCATGGCGCTCGATCGCGACGCGCTGATCGGTGCCTTCAACATCGGCGGCTGGACCGCAACGACCAGGATACTCAATCCGGGGCTTGAAGGCGACAACGGGACGGTAGGCGAGCGCTGGGCTGGTCGCAGCATCGAGGAACGCCGCAGCCAGGCCGCCGCCCGGGTCGCGCAATGGAAGGCCGCGCATGGGCCCGTGACCTTGCGCATCGCGCTGCCCGCGGGGCCGGGAGCAGATTTGTTGTTCGAGCGGCTCGGCACTGATCTCAAGGCCGCCGGACTCGATCTGCAGCGCGTTGCTGCGGCAGCCGATGCTGATCTCCGCCTCGTTGACCGCATGGCCCGCTATGATCGGCCGGGCTGGTTCTTCAACCAGCTCAGCTGCGCCAACGCCCACGCGCTGTGCAGCGTGGCGGCGGACAAGCTGGTGGCGCTGGCCCAGGCCGAACCGGTAATGGCGAAGCGTTCCGAGATTTATGCGCAGGCGGAAGCCCAACTCACGACTGACAACACCTATATCCCCTTTGGCGCGCCGATCCGCTGGTCGCTGGTGAGCACCAGCAGCGGCTTTGCTCCGAACCGCTGGGGGCTGCATCCCTTGATGCCGCTGGCCTTCATTCCCAAATAGAGTGGTGCGGGCGCCTTGCCCCGCGCCGGGGTGCCGCACCGATGCCAGTCAAACCGCAGCCGATTACCGCGCAACTGCCGCTGGGGACCGATCCGCATTCGGTCCGGCAGCGGGTTGAAGCGATGGAGAAATTGCTCGAAGGCCTGTTCGAGGTGCCCGGCATGGGCGGCCGCCGGATCGGGCTGGATGCCATTGTCGGTCTGATCCCGGTCGCCGG
Organism: Sphingomonadaceae bacterium; assembly: GCA_025356175.1. Classification (GTDB taxonomy): domain Bacteria; phylum Pseudomonadota; class Alphaproteobacteria; order Sphingomonadales; family Sphingomonadaceae; genus Novosphingobium. The sequence continues at coordinate 14,778 of JANXUP010000204.1, forward strand.
TGATCTGATCACCGCAGCCATGGGGCTGTACATGGTGTGGGAGGCGCGCAACCTCGGCATGCCGCGCTGGCAGCTATGGCGCATGGCCGGCAATGTCGGGATTGACAGCCTGGTCGGAGCAGTCCCGATTGCCGGCGACCTGTTCGACTTTGCTTTCCGTTCGAACACCCGCAACCTCAAGATCATTCGCAGGCATCTCGACAAGCACCACCCGCAGACCCGGGTGATCGAAGGGTGAAACGGGGAAAGCCGAATTCCTTCGCGCTCGCCTTCGGAATGTTCTTCGCCTCGATCCTCGATCCGAAGACCAAGGTGCAGACCGAGATGCTCGACCGCAAGGACAGCCGCGACCGGACCGAGGCGGGGCGGGAGAACCAGTAAGCGACCCTGTCCAAAACGACTCGCGCAGTTCTGCCGTTTACGAGAAATTAACCTTTCATCTTCATTGGTCATATGGTTAATGGCGAGCAATGACCCCTACCAACGGGTTATCGTTCGAAACGGGGCAGAAGGGGACTACCCATGCGCGTGTTGCTGATCGAGGACGAGCCGACCACGGCCCGGGCTATCGAACTGATGCTGACTACCGAAGGCTTCAACGTCTATTCGACCGATCTGGGCGAAGA
>JANXUP010000002.1 GCA_025356175.1 Sphingomonadaceae bacterium
GCCGCGCGCTGCCGGGCCGGATCGCTGGACGCCAGTGGCACCACCACAACCCGGCGGTTGACCTTGGCCCGCCAGTTCATCCGAGCGGTGTTTTCCTGGCCGACGTAGCAGCCCTTGGTGAAGGATACGCCATTCAGTTCGGCGGCATTGCATTCGAGCCAGAGCAGATCGGCGAGTTCAGCCGCCCCCTCGCACACGCCGAGCGAGAGGCGATGGGCGAGCCAGGCTTGGTCAGCAGGGTCCCCGTCGCGGCTCCCGGTCCAGCGTTGGCCCAGTGTAGCGAGGCGCGGATCGGAAGAGGGACCTTCACCTGCCTGCCAGTGCACGCCGAGCGCCGAATCGGCGGCGATCGCGATCTGGCGGCGCAGGCGGTACATGGTCAGCCGTTTGGCCAGTGCCTCGGCCTGATCCGCTTCGCAATCGAGCAGCAGATCTTCACCGTCGGCCCAGACTACAAAATCGAACAGCACTTTGCCTTGCGGGGTGAGCAGCGCCGCCCAGACCGGCAAGTCTCCAGCCACATCGTTAGTGACGAGCCCGTTGAGGAACCCGCGCACATCCTCACCCGACAGGCGGATCACGGCGCGGTTGGTCAGCAAGGTGGCACTCATGCGAACTTAGGTGGGGTCTCACGTGCCGCTTGGCAATCGCGGTGTCAGAACTCGGTGGCGATATAGGCCTGGGCGTTGCGCTGGGTGTTGGTGCCATAGACGCCGTTGCCGAAGGGTACGAATTCGAACACGTTGAAGATATTGTACAGCGTCACCTTGGCGGTGAAGTCGCGCCCACCCAGCTTGAACTTGTAACGCACCCCCGTGCCGACCCGCGTTGAGCCCGGCGCGTAAACCGAATTGTCGATCGTGCCATAGGCACCGCTGTCATGGTTGACATAGGTTTCCAGCGTAACCGCCTTGGCAAAGGGCAGCGTCCAGTTGAGGTTGAAACGAGTGCGCAGCTGCGGCTGGCCGACCGGGCGTGCGCCCAGCGGCTGCGCGATCAGCGGCGAGGCGGTGACGCGCGGATCGAGCCACACGCCGCCCGCCACGATCCGCAGGCCCTTAGCGGGCTGCGCGGTCACGCTGAATTCGATGCCCTTGTGCTTCTGAGCGCCGAGCACACCGTACAAACTGTTGCGGTCAATATCGATGTATGGCTTCTCGATCTCGAAATAGCCAAGGATCACCGTCATGTCCTTGAACGGGCTCCAGCGCAGGCCAAGGTCGTATTGCTTGGTGCGGATCGCAGGCAGGATCTGGTTGGCGTTGGTGGCATAGCCGGGCGCCGACCCCGCATCCTCCAGCCCGCGGACATAGCTGCCGTAGAGCGCGAGGCGCGGCGTCAAGGTCACGGTGGCGCTGAGGTAGGGCAAGGTCACGTCGCTGGTCCCGCGCGCCAGCGGCAAGGCCGGAGCGGTGATTTCCTTGACGTAATGCGTGCGCAACAGGCCGGCGGTGAACTCGCCGATGCCCTTCCACTTGAGGCTGTAGGACAGCCCGCCGGTGGTCTGGCGGGTATGGTCGTCGGTCAGCGCGGTGAAGGCGAAGGCGGGTTTCGGTACATTCAGCACATCGTTGAGCCCCGCCGGGCCAAGGTCGACGAGATCGCCGCCGCCATAGTGGCTATCGACCGAACGGCCGCGCAGCGTGGCGGTGATCAGGTGCAGGCGCGGCCCGTCATTGAAATGCCGCGAAATCCGGAATTCGCCGCTCCATGAGGCCGCCTTGCTGGCGGGGCTCGCATAGACCTGGCGATCGGTCCCACCCAGTGCATCGACAAAGGCCAGGTTGGAATAGCCGCCATCATCGGCATAGGCCGATCGGAATGCGCCGGTTCGAATGGTCCAGTCGCCCAGGTTGATCCGGCTGATGAGGCCAAAGCTGTTCGAATAGCTGGCGCTGCGGGTCCAGTCCGGGCTGATGTAAGTCCCGCGCTTGGGCCGCGCGGGGAGGAAGTTGCCGTCGGCGATGAAGATCGCGTTGCTGGTGTTGTCGCTGAACTGCTGGTGATTGGCGAAGGCCAGAACCTCGACGTTGGGAAAAGGTTTCCAGCGCGGCACCAGCCCCAGATTGTATCCGACCGAGCCGCCGCCATCGTTGTACTTGTTGTTGAAAACCCCGATCCCGGTCGAGATCCCGAAGGTCTTGCCCGCGAGCGGCAGTTGCGCGTCGAGTTCGGCGCTCTGGCCGCCAAAGCTGTCGACCGAGAAGAACGGCGCGACGCTGGCCTTGTCGCCGACTTTCTTGAGCTGCAGGTCGACCACCCCGGTCGGGGCTGGGAAGGAGTAACCTTGAGCGGCCGGACCGACCCGGATTGTCTCGCCGTCAATCACCCGTCCGCTAAGCCCGCCTTGATTATCGAAATACATCCCCTCCATGCGGAAATTGCCCGCAGTTCCGGGTGAAAAGCCGCGCACGTTGTTTTCGTCATAGACCCCGATGTTTTCGTGGCTGGTCGAGGTGCCGAAGGCATCTTCGGCGTTTTCCACCGCGCTGTCGGTGCTCGACTGAGCCATGGCGGGGGCAGCTGCCAGAGTGCTGGCAAGTGCCATGGCCAGTGCGCTGACGCCCATCCGCAAGTTCATTTGATCCTCCCCGAACCTGGCCATCGCGGCAGGTTTCTGTATTAGTGCCATAATACAACGAGGCAGTGTGTCGCGGCACCTTCGATCAGCAGCCAAGTCGGCCCGACGAATGACAGGGGTGCGCAGGCGCGTGCGCTATGGCATGGGCGAGTGCGATGACTGCCGATTCCCTGACCATCGCCCGCCCTGATGATTGGCACGTGCATTTGCGCGATGGCCCGGTGATGGCGGGAGTGCTGGCGCATACTGCGCGCCAGTTCGCCCGGGCAATCGTGATGCCCAACCTGTCACCCCCGATCACCACGGTGGCCGCAGCCGAGGCATATCGCGCGCGGATAGTCGCCGCGCTTCCGGCGGGCTCTGACTTCACCCCATTGATGACCTGCTACCTCACCGACCATATCGATCCGGGTGAGCTGGAGCGCGGGTTTGCAGCAGGCGTGTTCACTGCCGCCAAGCTTTACCCAGCGCATGCCACCACCGGATCGGCGCACGGTGTTACCGATGTTGCCAATATCCGCGGGGCGCTCGCCGCGATGGAGCGGATCGGGATGCCGCTGCTGGTCCACGGCGAAGTCACCGATCCGGCGGTCGACATTTTTGACCGCGAGGCGGTGTTCATCGACCGGGTAATGGCTGGCCTCGTTGCCGATTTCCCCGCCCTCAAGGTGGTGTTCGAACACATCACCACCAAGGACGCGGCCGATTTCGTGCTTGCAGGCGGCGCAAACCTGGCCGCGACGATCACCCCGCAGCACCTCCACATCAACCGCAACGCGATGTTTGCCGGTGGGATCAGGCCACATGCATATTGCCTGCCGGTGGCCAAGCGCGAGCTGCACCGACTGGCGCTGCGGGCAGCGGCGACATCGGGAAGCCCCAAGTTCTTCCTCGGCACCGACAGCGCCCCCCATGCGGTAGCGGCTAAGGAAACCGCCTGCGGCTGCGCCGGGATTTTCAACGCGCCTTATGCGCTTGAAAGCTATGTCACGGTGTTCGACGAGGAACATGCGCTAGACCGCTTCGAAGCCTTCGCCTCGCTCAACGGCCCGGCGTTCTATGGCCTTCCGGTCAATCCCGGACGGGTCATGCTGGAGCGCAAGCCGGTGTTGGTGCCTGCTGTGATCGATGCGAACGGCACCGCGATTGTGCCGTTCCACGCCGGCGAGACGCTAGGCTGGAGCCTCGACGCCTGACCTCGCGCGGCGCTGGGCGAAGATATCCCAGACGAACACCGCAATCGCGCACCAGATCAGCACGAAGCAGGCGAGCTGGACCGTGCGCAGCGGCTCGCCGAACACGAACACGCCGAGCAGAAAGACGATTGTCGGCGCGCAGAACTGGACCATGCCGAGGCTCGAATAGTCCATCCGCCGGGCTGCCGCAGCGAACAGCAGCAGCGGTACCCCGGTGATCGCGCCGCCCATCATCAGCAGCGCACCGGAGCCGAGCGAGCGGGTCATCGCCGAACCATCGGGCCCGCCGGCAAAATACCATGCGGTCAGCGCGGCAGGGACCAGCAGGATCAGGCTTTCGATCGTCAGTCCGGGCAGCGATTCAACCGCGACCAGCTTGCGCACCAGTCCGTAGGAGGCAAAGCTCACCGCCAAGGCCAGGCTGATCCACAGCATGTCGCGTGCATCCCAGGCGAGCAGCGAAACCCCCGCCGCCGCCAGCGCCACCGCCAGCCACTGCCGCTGGCTCAGCCGCTCACCCAGCAGCAGCGTTCCCGCCAGCACGTTGACCAGCGGGTTGATGTAATAGCCTAGGCTCGCCGCGAAGACATGGCCGGACTGGATCGCGATGACATAAACCGCCCAGTTGACCGCGATCAGCACCGCACTCAGCGTCAGCAGCGCGACGTTGCGCGGGCGCCGCAGGGCCGCGATAACGCTGCCGACTTGTCCGCGCCACAGCAGCACCGCCAGGCACAGCGGCAAGGTCCAGATGATCCGCCAGCCGATGAACTCGAACGGCGGCACCCAGTGTATCAGACGCAAGTACAGCGGCATGAAGCCCCAGATCAGGTAAGCTCCCAGCGCAAGCGGAAGGCCGCCGTGCGGCTTGGTGTCGGTTGTGTCCATGATTTGCCGCTAGCCCGGG
>JANXUP010000007.1 GCA_025356175.1 Sphingomonadaceae bacterium
GCGACCACCGGGATCGGCGTATCGCCGTTGCGGCCGTAGATCGCCTGATAGAGGTCGCTTTGTTCGGTCTTGGTCGGGAGGCCCGTCGACGGCCCGCCGCGCTGCGAGTTGACGATCACCAGCGGCAGCTCGGTCATCACCGCAAGGCCCATCGCCTCGGTCTTGAGCGCGATGCCCGGACCCGAGCTGGAGGTAACCCCCAGCTTGCCCGCATAGCTCGCGCCGATCGCGGCACCGATCGCGGCGATTTCATCCTCGGCCTGGAAAGTGGTGACGCCGAATTCCTTGAGCCGCACGAGGCTGTGCAAAATCGAGCTCGCCGGGGTGATCGGATAACCGCCGAAGAACATCTCCAGCCCCGCGAGCTGCGCACCCGCAACCAGTCCCAAGGCGACCGATTCCGCGCCAGTGATGGTGCGGTACAGTCCCGCCTTCGCCACCGCCGGATCGACATGAACCTTGTGCAATTGCCCGCCCAGCTCAGCGGTTTCGCCATAGGCGTGCCCGGCATTGAGCGCGGCGATGTTGGCATCCGCCAGCACCGGGCTCTTGACGAATTTCGCCTTGAGCCAGTCGATCAGCGGGCCGCGTTCACGGTCGAACATCCACAGTGCGAGACCCAGCGTCCACATGTTCTTGCAGCGCAGCGCTTCCTTGTTGCCAAGGCCATACGGCTTGACCGATTCCATCGTCAGCGCCGAAATGTCGAACGCGAGCACCTGCCATTTGGCGAGGCTGCCATCGTCGATCGGACTGACCTCGTACTTGGCCTTGTCGAGGTTGCGCTTGGTGAACTCACCAGTGTCGGCAATGATCAGCCCGCCCGGCTTGAGCGCATCGACGTTGGTCTTGAGCGCCGCCGGGTTCATCGCCACCAGCAAATCGGGCGCATCGCCTGCGGTTTCGATATCGGTCGAGCCGAAATTGATCTGGAATGCGGAAACCCCGAACAGCGTGCCCTGCGGCGCGCGAATTTCTGCGGGGAAATCGGGGAAGGTGGCAAAATCATTGCCCGCCAGCGCGCTCGATAGGGTGAATTGGCCCCCGGTCAGCTGCATGCCATCGCCGGAATCGCCGGCAAAGCGGACAACGACGGCTTCTGGGTGGTTCAAGGTGGTAACTTCGGGTTCGGCGAGCGTGGTAGCCATCGATCTTCCTTGCGAGGCGCGAAACGGGCCGTGTTCGGCCTTGCTGGGCGCCTTGTTCCTTCCCTCAGCGGCGTGCAATCAAGAAAAACTGCTGCACTGCCAATTAGCCCCACGACAAGAGAAGTGTGCGCCGGGCTAGTCAAGTGGCAATTGGCAATTTAACCTCTCGTTTAAACAGCAAAGCGAGAGGTTCCCCGATGGCCGATGATTCGATCTATGTACGCCCCGATGTGGCGGGCTTCCTCGCCCTGGTGAACTCGGTTCCGCAGCCCGAAGCGCTGATCCCGGAAGAGCAGCGCGCCGGGTATCTGGTCATGAAGCAGATGACTGAGGCCGATCCGCGCGCCATGGCGGTGATCAAGAACCTTACCTGTCTCGGGCCTGCGGGCGATATCCCGGTGCGGTTGTACGACGTGCGCGAAAGCCGCGATCCTTCGCCGGTGATCCTGTTCTTCCACGGCGGCGGCTATGTGATCGGCGATCTCGATACGCACAATTCGCTGTGCACCGAACTCAGCCACGTGCTCGACCTGCCGGTGCTGGCGGTCGATTACCGGCTTGCCCCAGAACACCCCTTCCCCGCCGCGCCTGACGATTGCGAAGCTGCCGCGCGCTGGCTTGCTGCGAGCCCGGCGGAACTGGGCCGCACGGTTACGGGGCTGGTCACGATCGGTGGAAGCGCGGGGGGCAACCTGGCCACGGTAACCGCACGGGCACTCTGCACCAAGCCCGCCGCCGCGCCGATGCTGCTGCAGGTGCTGCTCTATCCCGCCACCGACGAATCGCAGGACGGGTCGATGGACACCTTTGCGGAAGGCCATTTCCTGACCAAGGGCGCGATGGACTGGTTCTATGACCTCTATAAGCCCGAAAGCGGCAATCCGCGCGCCTTCCCGCTGTTGGCGGATGCTGCGGGAATGTGCCCCGCGATCGTCGCCACCCCCGGGCTCGATCCGCTGCAGGACCAGGGCCGGCGCATGGCGGCAAAGCTGGTCGCGGCGGGGGTCGATACTCTGTACCTCCACTTCCCCGGCCTGACGCACGATTTCTCGACCACGCGCAAGGCGCTGCCCAGCGCCCAAGCGGACATGGAGAAGATCATGGGTGCCATGAAGTTGATGCTGGGACGTTGATCTATGCGCGCTGATCGGCCAAGGGCGCGTCGATGAGCGACGATCCAGCAACTTTACCTTACCGCCCTTGCGTGGGCATCATGCTGGTCAATGCCGCCGGCCACGTGTTCGTCGGCCGGCGCATCGACACGCGCGGCCAGCCTGACGAAGGCGGGGTCTACTGGCAAATGCCGCAAGGCGGGATCGATGATGGTGAAGACCTTCATGACGCCGCGCTCCGGGAACTTGCTGAAGAAACCGGGGTGCAAGCGGAGCATGTCACCCTGATCGCCCAGACCCGCGAAGAGCTGTTTTACGACCTGCCCGATGACCTGATCGGCAAGCTGTGGAAGGGACGCTACCGCGGCCAGCGCCAGCACTGGATACTAGCACGGTTTGCTGGGGATGACGCGCTTATCAAGCTCGACGCGCACGATCCGGCCGAATTCGAAGAATGGAAATGGGTTGAGCCGGACACGCTGCCCGATCTCATCGTCCCGTTCAAGAAACGGGTCTACCGCACTGTTCTGGATGAATTTCGCGAGCTGATCTGATCCTCTCCCAAGGAGGAGGATTTAGTTCGAGGTAGCTACGGGCTTTACCTCAACCTGCGCGGCGGTCACCACCTGGGGTGCGGGTCCGCGCGCAATTGCGGCGCTGAGCGACTGCGCCGCCGGGCAGGTCGGGCTGCCGCAAACCTGCTGCAAGCGCGCCAGGTTCTGCTTCGCCTTCTCCACCGCGCCCTTTTCGACCAGCGCTTCGCCTTCACCGGCGATGGCGTACTGGTTGCTTGGGTCAAGCTTCAGCGCGACGCGGTAATAGTGCAGCGCCTTGCCCTGCATACCCTGCTTGCGCGCGGCTTCGGCCAGGTTGAGGTAAATCGCGACATGCCCCGGTTGGACCGCCAGTGCAGCCTCGAAATCGGCTACCGCTTCATCGGTGCTGCCTGCGGATAGCGCGGTGCGGCCCTGCTCGACCAGCGCCGCTGCGCGCGGCTCGAGCGGAGCCGGCGGCGCGCCGAACCCGGTACTGGCGGTCAGCAGTGCGGCCAGAGCAAGTGCCATGGCGGCCGGAGTGTAACGCATGATCTGCTCCTTGAGCGTTGGCATTTGCTCGTCTGTTATCATGGCGAACCAAAACAGGCGATGAAAAATCCGTCGGTTGCATCGGCCAGCGGGGTCAACCTGATGCCCGTGCCGTGCGGGGTTCCGGCGGGCAGGTGGAGGCTGAGCGCAGTCCATCCCGGATGCCGCGCGAGGAAGGCATCGGCTTGGCTTGCGCCCTCCGCGTCGAGCAGCGAGCAGGTGACGTAGACCAGCCGTCCGCCGGGCCGGACCAGCCCTGCAGCAAGATCGAGCAGCCGCGCCTGCAGGGCGGTAAGTCGCGCCAGTTCGGGCTCGGAGAGCCGCCAGCGCGCCTCCGGGTTGCGCCGCCAGGTGCCAGTGCCGGAGCACGGCGCATCGACCAGAACCGCGTCGCACTTGCCCGCAATGTCGGCCAGCGCCTCGGTTTCGCGGCCGGGATCGAGCAGGCGAGTTTCGATATTCATCGCGCCTGCCCGCTCGGCTCGCGGACCAAGGCGCGAAAGCCGCGCACGGTCGGTGTCCGAGGCGATCAGGCGGCCCCGGCCATGCATCGCGGCGGCCAGTGCGAGCGTCTTGCCCCCGGCCCCGGCGCACAGGTCGACCACCGTATCGCCCGGCTCGGCCCCCAGTGCCAGGCAGCACAGCTGCGAACCGGTGTCCTGCACCTCGATCCGCCCCGATTGATACGCGTCCCACTGCTCGACCGGGGTTCCGGGGGCAAAGCGCAAGGCATCAGGAGCCTGGGTCGGCTCGCCTGCTTGCGGCAAATCCGCCGCGCCGCCTTTGAGGGTGTTGACCCGTAGATCGAGCGGGGCGCGGCCAAGCAATGCCGCCGCTTCCGCGCCGCCGATGCCGCTCTGGGCCAGCCGTTGCCCAAGCCAGCCCGGCGCGATTCCGGCCTCTGCCGCACGCTCTGCTGGCTCAATCGGCGCGGGTCCGTGGCGTGAGCCGTCGAACAAGGGCGCGATCACCGGGTCCGTTTCGGCCAGCCGCAGCATCGCCGCGCGGCCACTTTCAGGCACCTCGCCGCAAGCCCGGATGGCACCATAGACCAATTCGCGCACCGCGCGCCGGTCACCGCTGCCCATGTAGCGGCGCTGCTTGAACCAGTCGGCGGTGATCCGGTCAGCGCTGGCCCCCTGCGCGCGCGCTGCGGCAATGATCAGGTCGAGCAGCTCGATTGCCGATTGGACCCGGGCGGCGGGGGTCACTTACTGCGTCGGATAATTGGGCGCCTCGCGCGTGATAGTCACGTCGTGGACGTGGCTCTCACGCAGACCCGCGCCAGTGATGCGGACGAATTCGGCGCGTTCCTGCAGATCGGCAATCGTGGCCGAACCGGTATAGCCCATCGCCGCCTTGATCCCGCCGACCAGCTGGTGGACCACGTCCTTGGCCGGACCCTTGTAAGGCACCTGGCCTTCGATCCCTTCGGGTACCAGCTTCATCTGGTCCTTGATGTCGCCCTGGAAATAGCGGTCCGCGCTGCCCCGGCCCATCGCCCCGACCGAGCCCATGCCGCGGTAACTCTTGTAGACCCGGCCCTGGTAGAGGAACGTCTCGCCCGGAGCCTCTTCGGTGCCCGCCAGGATCGAGCCGACCATGATCGTGCTCGCGCCAGCTGCCAACGCCTTGGCTGCATCGCCTGAAGTGCGCAGGCCGCCATCGGCGATGATCGGAACGCCGCTGTCGCGCGCGGCGCGGGCGGCGTCCATCACTGCGGTCAGCTGCGGAACGCCAACCCCGGCAACCACCCGCGTGGTACAGATCGAGCCCGGTCCGATCCCGACCTTGACCGCATCGGCCCCGGCATCGATCAGCGCGCGGGTTGCATTATACGTCGCGACATTGCCCGCCACCACTTGCGCCGAATTGGACAAGCGTTTGACCCGCTCGACCGCGCGGGCGACGTCCTTGTTGTGGCCATGTGCGGTATCGATAATCACCACGTCGCATTCGGCAGCGAGCAGCGCCTCGGTCCGTTCGAACCCCGCATCGCCCACGGTGGTCGCTGCGGCGACGCGCAGGCGGCCGGTCGCGTCCTTGGTCGCGGCCGGATAAGTTACCGCGCGTTCCATGTCCTTGACCGTGATCAGCCCGGTGCAGTGGAAGCTTTGATCGACCACCAGCAACTTTTCGATGCGGTGCTGGTGCAACAAGCGCTTGGCTTCGCCCTGGCTGACCCCGGCCTGCACCGTGACCAGTCCTTCGTGGGTCATCAGTTCGCGCACCGGCTGCTTGGGATTGTCGGCAAAGCGCACGTCGCGGTTGGTCAGGATGCCGACCAGCTTGCCGCTGTGCTCAACCACCGGAATGCCCGAAATGCGGTTGGCCTCCATCAGCGCGCGCGCATCGCCCAGCGTCGCATCGGGCGAAATGGTGATCGGGTTGACCACCATGCCGCTTTCGAAGCGCTTGACCGCGCGGACTGCGGCGCACTGCTGTTCGACCGTCAGGTTGCGGTGCAACACCCCGATCCCGCCGAGCTGCGCCATGACGATCGCCATGTCGGCTTCGGTCACGGTATCCATCGCCGAGGAAATCACTGGGATGTTAAGCGCGATATCGCGCGTCAGCCGCGTGGCGGTATTGGCCATCGAGGGCAGCACTTCGGACTCCGCCGGACGCAGCAGAACGTCGTCGAAGGTCAGCCCAAGCGGAATGTCGAGATCAGCCACAGTACCTCTTACGGTTCGATTCGTGGCGGCCCATGTAACCGCAGTGACTGCACAGGGCTAGGACGAAAATCCGAAGATCCAACTCACGTCCGTTCGTCCTGAGGAGCGGCTTGCCGCGTCTCGAAGGACAGTGCGCCGCGCCAGGCCCTTCGAGACGGCTTCGCCTCCTCAGGGTGAACGGAGATTGGGAGGATAACCCAACGATATGAGCCACCCTGGCTTGTCCTGAGGAGCGGCTCTGGCGCGTCTCGAAAGACCTCGCGCGGAGTCAGGGGCGCTTGGGCACTTTCTTGGCGTCACCGAACCAGCGTGCCAGCGCGGTGAGGAATTCGACGTCATCCGCTGCGCCGCCCAGCTCCATCCCCGGCCTCACCACATCGCTCGGGCGGTGGTAATCGGTGTCGAAGAAGTGCTCGACCAGCGCGAGATCGGACCATGAGCTCGACACCATCACCGCCGGCACATCGTGCTGGAGTAGGGCCCAACCGTCCTGGCGCTTGACGTAGGCGTTGGCCTTATCGTCGATCGCAAGATTCTTCTTCTGCTGCTTGGCCACCGCGGCAATATCGGCATCGAGCCGGGTCATGCCGTTGCCGACAATCCCGAATGGGCGTCCAGCGGGGGCCAGTGCCACGCTGTCGATGTTGAACGCGGCAACAAACTGGGCGAGCGGGATCGGCGGGTTTTCGGCAAAGGCCTGCGCCCCGAGCAGCCCCAGCTCCTCCCCCGTGGTGGCGAGCAAATAGACGTCGCGATCAAGCTGCGGACCTTTGCTCAGCCGACGCGCAACCTCGATCAAGACCGCCAGCCCGCTCGCATTGTCGATCGCGCCGTTGCAGATCAGGTGCTCGGCCGGCGGCTGGGCGCAGGTGCCGAAATGATCCCAGTGCGCCACCAGCAGCACCGCGCCCAATTCGGGCCGCTTGCCCGGCACCTTGCCGATCACGTTGTGGGTGTGGATCCGAGTCTCGCGGCTGGTCGCCTCAAGCGAAACAGTCAGGTCGAGCGGCAGTGGGAAGAATTTGCGATCGGCCGCCGCCGCCGTCAGCATCGCGAAGTTGAATTTCGTCCCGTTCAGCGCCGTGCTCAGCGCTGAGGCGGAGATGAACGCGTCGATGTCGCCGCCCAGTTCAGCCCCGGCGAGCGCATAGGCCTCGCGCTGGCGCGTCGCAGCGACATGGTCGAGCGAACGATCGCCATCCAGAACGGTGAGCACCCCGGAAGCGCCCGCGGCGAGCAACGCATTCTGGCGCTTGCTGTCTTCACGCCCGCCATCGAGCAACACGGCGATCCGGCCAGCCAGCTCCGCCCGCGCCGGGATCACCTCTCCGGTGCCGACGAAGGTCATCGGGGCGTTTTCAACCAGCGCACGCTTGCCCGAGGTGATCACCAGCACTTGGTCCTGCGGCACGAACACCCGTTTGCCCCGGCGGGTGAACACCGCGCGGCTGGTATCAGGCTGGCGTCCAACTAGCGTAACCGGCGCGAACCACGGGTGACCTGGATCATTGGTACCCGAAACCATGCCGAAATCGGACCAGTTCTGGCCAATGTAGCGCAGCGTCTTGGCTTCACCTTCGGTGCCAGGTTCACGCCCGGCGAAATCGTCGCTGGCGAGGATGGTGATATGGGTCAGAAGCTGGCCGCGCAAGGCGGCGGCTTCCTTGTCCTGCCGCGAGGCGGCGGCCAGCGGCTCGAACGTCAGCGATGCGGCGATGAGCCACAGAACTACTCGATTCATCGCTGACAAGAAACGTTTCATCGCTGAGACTTCACACCAAACGCCGACCCATCGCAAGCCTCCGATGAATTGGCGATGACGATCTTCGCTGCAGGTGACACGAAAGCTACACCTGCGGCCGTCACTCCGCAGTCCAGCCGCCATCCATGCTGATGTTTGAACCGGTGATCTGCGCTGCCGCATCGCCGCACAGGAACGCGGCCATCGCCCCGACATCGCTCGGTTGGACGAATTGCTTGGTCGGCTGGCGCTGCAACAGCACGTCGTTGATCACCTGCTCGCGGGTCAGGCCGCGCGCCGCCATGGTACCGGGGATCTGGTTCTCGACCAGCGGCGTCCAGACATAGCCCGGGCTGATGCAATTGGCGGTGATCCTGAACGTGGCGAGTTCGAGCGCCAGCGTCTTGGTCAGGCCCGCAAGACCGTGCTTGGCCGCAACATAAGCCGACTTGAACGGCGATGCAGTGAGCGAATGTGCGCTCGCGGTGTTGATGATCCTCCCCCACCCGGCCGCCTTCATGTGCGGGATCGCGAGCCGGCAGGCATCGAACGCCGCGGTCAGGTTAAGCGCGATGATCTGGTCCCACTTGTCAACCGGAAAGAGTTCGACCGGGGCAACGTACTGCATGCCCGCGTTGTTGACGAGAACATCGACCGGCCCTGCCCCGGTCATCAGCGCCTCGACGCCTTCACGCTTGGACAAGTCGGCGGGCACATGCTTTGCGCCCAGTTCATCGCACAGCGCCGCAATCGCCTCCGCCTCGCCAAAGCCCGAGAGCACCACCTCGGCCCCATCGGCGTGCAGCGCGCGGGCGATCGCCAAACCGATCCCCGAAGTCGACCCGGTCACCAGCGCACGTTTTCCGGCAAGGTTCATATCCGACTCCAAGTCCATGATTTATCCGCTATGCAGGTGCCATTGCGGTTGGATAAAGAATTGTCCAGCACAGCGGAGATACTTGCATGCGCCTGGACGAATTCGATCCCAACTCGGTCAATGTCGAAGATCAGCGCGGCAGTGGCGGCGGCGGATTTCCGGCTGGCCGTGGCGGTCAAGTTGGCTGCGGCACACTGGTTGTCGCGCTGGTGCTGTCTTACGTTCTGGGCGTCGATCCCGGGCAATTGCTCGGCGGGCTCCAGCAAGCGGCCCCGCAGGAGCAGACCGGCGCGCCTGCCGCCGGGTCAAACGCCAGCGAAAGCTGCAAGATCGACCAGGCGAGCCTTGAATCGTGCAACGCGCTGTCCTCGCTCAACAAGACCTGGGCGCCGATCTTTGCTGCTTCCAACGCCAAGTTCCAGTCGCCCGGACTGGTGTTCTACAGCAACGTCGGCTCGTCGGGCTGTGGTTCGGCGCAGAGCGCGATGGGGCCGTTCTACTGCCCCGAAGACCAAAAGATCTACCTCGACACCACCTTCTACCAGCAGATGGACCAGGAACTGGGTGCCACCGGCCAGTTCGCCCGCGATTACGTGATTGCGCACGAATACGGCCATCATCTCCAGAAGTTGCAGGGCATCTCCGACCAGATCCGCAGCGCGCAGGAGCAGAACCCGCGCGCGGCCAACCAACTGTCAGTGCGGCTTGAGCTGCAGGCCGATTGTTACGCCGGGGTCTGGGCAGCGAAGAACAAGGACCGGCTCGACAAGGGCGACATGGAAAGCGGGCTTAACGCCGCGCACCAGATCGGCGACGATACCCTGATGCGCAGCGCGGGACGCAATCCCAACGAAGCCTCGTTCACCCACGGGTCGAGCGCACAGCGCATGGAAGCCCTGCGCCGCGGCATGGACAATCCTGACGACAACACCTGCAACGTCTACATGCAGAAATAGGCGCAGGCGGCGGCGGAACGCTTCGGGTGACGGCTCGTTTGCAAGGCACGTCACGTCACCCTGCCAAGCGAGAACCGCCATGCGTCCGATTTCCGCCGCCCTGCTGGGCATCTGTCTGCTCGCGCCCATGCCCGCCGCTGCGCGAGATCAAGGCCAGCCCGCACCTCCCCGTTCGATAAAGAACAAGGAGCCGAACGCGGTCGACGTGGTGGCGACCCCGGTCGAGGACCTGGGCTTGCGAGGCGCGAAGATTCCGCCGGTGCTCCAAGCGGCGGTTGCCGATCCGTACGACCTTGGCGGACTACGCACCTGCGCGCAGATTTCCGGCGCGGTGAGTGAGCTCGACGTGGTCCTCGGCCCGGATCGCGACATCCCGCAGGACCGCGCCGAAAAATTGAGCGCAGGCCGCGTTGCGCAAGCTGCCGTCGGCTATTTCATCCCGTTCCGCGGGGTCATCCGTGAGGTCAGCGGCGCCAACAAGCGCCAGCGCGCGGTAGGCGACGCGGTCGAGGCGGGCACCGCACGGCGCTCGTTCCTCAAGGGCTACGGCCAGGCGCGCGGCTGCGCTTACCCGGCGCGCGAGGTGACTCCGGCCGCACTCGCCGCGCTCGAAGCCCAGGCCGCCCGCGACAAGGCCGAGCGCGAGCGTGCCGAGGCCGAAAAGAAGAACCGCTGATCTTTCGCCGCACCGCGCCTTCGGCTAACGCGGCACGATGCGGCTCAGCGACTGTCACAATATCGACGATTTCCGCAGCCTCGCGAAGCAGCGGCTGCCGTGGCCGGTGTTTGATTATATCGATGGCGCCGCCGACGACGAGTTGACCAAGACGCGCAATACCGAGGCTTACGCGCGTGCCGACCTGGTGCCCGACGTGCTCGCCGGGGTGGCGGAGATCGACACCTCGTGCACGATCATGGGCCGCCAGTCCGCACTGCCGCTGCTGCTCTCGCCCACCGCGCTGCAACGGGTGTTCCACTGGCAAGGCGAACGCGCCGTGGTGCGCGCGGCGGAGAAGTTCGGATTGTGGTGCGGAATTTCCAGCCTCGCCACAGTGAGCATCGAGGAAGTGGGAGCGATGAGCAAAGCGCCCAAGCTGTTCCAGTTCTATTATCACAAGGACCGCGGCCTCAACCGCTCCATGATCGAGCGTTGCCAAGCCGCCAAGTTCGATGCGATTGCCCTGACGGTCGACACCATCGTCTCAGGCAAGCGCGAGCGCTGCGCCCGCAGTGGCTTCACCTCGCCGCCCAAGTTTACCGCAGCGTCGGCGCTGTCCTACGCGGTCAAACCGCGCTGGGCGCTGGACTATATGTTCCGTGAGAAGTTCTCGCTGCCCAATCTCGACACGCATGTTCGCGAGGGGACTGGTGAAGCGGTCTCGATAGCGGGCTATTTCAACACCATGCTCGACCAAGCGCTCGACTGGAAGATGGCGGAACAGCTCCGCGATGACTGGGGCGGCAAGTTCGCCTTGAAGGGCGTGATGAGCGTCGCCGATGCACGCCGCGCGGCTGACATGGGCATCGATGCGATCATGATCAGCAACCACGGCGGGCGGCAACTCGATGGCAGCCGCAGCCCGTTCGACCAGC
The DNA here is from genome assembly GCA_025356175.1 of Sphingomonadaceae bacterium. Lineage (GTDB taxonomy): Bacteria > Pseudomonadota > Alphaproteobacteria > Sphingomonadales > Sphingomonadaceae > Novosphingobium. The sequence goes on from JANXUP010000007.1 coordinate 11,191, forward strand.
TCCCCGAGATCGTCGACGCGGTCGGCGGGCGGATCGAGATCATCTGCGATGGCGGGGTCCGCCGCGGCACCCATGCGCTTAAAAGTCTCTGCGCCGGCGCAACTGCGGCATCGGGCGGTCGGCTGTACCTTTATGCGCTGGCCGCTGCCGGGCAGGACGGGGTCGAGCGCGCGCTGGCGATACTGCAGGATGAGATCCGCCGCGGGATGCAGCTGATGGGGGTCAAGTCCGTCACCGAACTGACCCCTGACAGGTTGCGCTGGCGGAATTAGGATCCTCTCCATTTTCGCCGAATGGCGCAAATGGAGAGGTGGATGGCCAGTAAGGGCCAGACGGAGGGGTATCGACGCCAGACCTGATACCCTTCCGTCAGTGCTTCACACTGCCACCTCCCCATTTGGCTTCGCAAAATGGGGAGGATCCAAGAACTTAATCCAGCTTGGCGATCTGCTCATCGAGCTGCTTGAGCGCGCTGGCCTTGGCTTCGGCCGGGATATTGGCATCGCCGGCAACCTGATCGCGCGCGACACGCAGCGCGGCCAAGGTATGCGTTTTGTCACCACCCTTGTTGCACATCACGATCCGGGTGACGCGGTGCTTGCCGTCAACCACCTGGTCCGAATTGACGTTGGTCGCCTGCCCGCCATCGCACGTCGCCATGGCCTTGTCCGGCCCAGCCATGCTCATTGCTTCCATCCCGATGCCATCGTGTTGCATCACGATCGTGCGGACCTGATGCGGCGCGGCGGGAGCGCCGGGGGCCTCGGGCGGCATCGGCGGCATGGAATGTTCGGCCTCGGCGATACGCTGGTCGACTTCGGCATTGCTCAGCGGCTTGGTGGTCTTGAACACATAAGTGCGGCCGTCGCGGGTGACGGTGCGGGTGGCCATTCCGGCTTCATCACCCATCGTCATCGCGTGGTCGCCATGCTTGCCGTCCGTCTTGATCATGATCACGCGGGTTTCCACCTGCGGTGCATCGGGCGCATCCGGCGGCGTCGGCGCATCGGGCGCGGTGGGCGGCGCGGGCGGGGTCGGGGCATCCGGCGCCGCATAAGTGACCGAAGCGGTCAGCGGCAGCGCGAGGATCCCCGCGCCGATCAGCAAGCGGCCGATCAGGCGGTTGGTTTTGGTCGGTTCACTCATGGTCAGGCTCCTCAAACGATGGATTATGCTTTTCTCGCCGAGCACCGGGCAGGCCATCGGCGCGGCCAGGGCAAGGTCCGGATTTTGGCGGTATCCCTTGGCAAAACTGGTGATCAGGCGGGCGTAGTCGGCGCGGGTGGCGGCATCGCGTCCGGCGAGCACGCGGGCATCGCAGGCAGCCTCCTGATCGCGGCGCAGCGCGCGCCAGCCCGTCCACGCGAGCGGGTTGAACCAATGCAGCGCGAGCAGCGGCTGCATCGCGAAGTTGACCGCGAGGTCATGCCCGGCGTGGTGCTGAAGCTCGTGCGCAATGGCGAGATCGCGCGCTTGGACCGGCTGACACATGAACCCAAGCGGCAGGGCGACGACCTTGTCGAACACCCCGAAGGCGACCGGTGCAGGAGTGACCGGGCTCTCGATCAGGCGCACCTTGCCCTGACGGCCCACCGCGACCGCACCGCGCAACAGATTGCGCCGCATCGCGCGGTACGAACCAATCCGCCAGACGAGGAACAGGAACGCCCCCGCCAGCCACGCCGCCTCAAACAAAGGGGCATAAGCCAAGACGGTTGACCAGACGGGGGCTTCCACCGCCGCAGGCTGCGCTGGGGAGAGCGCCGCGGCGGTGACCACGATAATGTCGCTGACGGGCTTGGCCGGCAGCACGAGCGGCGGCAGCGCCAGCCGCAGCAGCGGCAGCGCCCACAGCGCATAAGCGAGGCCCGGCCCGAACATGCGCGCCACCGGGCGGCGCAGCACCAGCACCAGTGCGATCAGCAGCCCGGTGTAGAGCGCGGTGTCGGTGAGCCAGCTCACTTTCGCAGCGCCTTGAGCAGTGCCTCGATCTGGTCGAGGTCCGATGAGGTCAGCGCCTCACTCTCGGCAAGGTGCGCGAACAGGCCTGCCGCGCTGCCGCCAAACAGCCGGTCAACCATGCGGCGGCTTTCCCCGCCAAGATAGGCCTCGCGCGCCAAGGCGGGCGAGTACAGGAAGCGCTTGCCGTCAGGCTCGGTCGTCACCGCCTGCTTGGCGACCAGGCGTGAGAGCAGCGTCTTGACCGTGGCCAGGCTCCACGCGCGCGACCCGACCGCTTCGGCAACCTCGCTCGCGGTAAGCGGCGCGCGGTCCCACAGCGCGGTCATCACTGCATGTTCGGCCTCGCTGATGCGTTCGCCGGTATCGGGTTCGTCGCTCATCCCGCCATCCTCGTTTACAGTCGTAATCGGTTACGTCTGTAAACGTGAACGGCGGGTGAATGAGCAGCGCAGTCCGGACTCACCCTTCGTGCTTGCGGGCCGCGCCCCAATCGACCTGGCGGGTGGCGTACATCACCCCGGCCAGCGCGGCGAAGAGCAGCAGCGCACCGATCAGCAGCGACCATGCCTCAAGGTTGAGGAGGACGAACAATAGCGCATAAAGCCCGACCAGCAGCGCGCCCATGAACTGCGCCCGCCTCCATGATTTGAGCACGGCAGCGCCATAGGCAGTAAGCAGCCCGATGATCGCCGCGCTCGCTGCCAGATAGGCCAGCGTGAAGCCGATCACCTCGGCAAAGGCGAGCAGCATGACGAAGAACAGCACCAGCCCGGCTCCGGTCAGCAGGTACTCCGCCGCCGCCACCCGCGCGCCCGCGACCACATCGAACAGGAAATAGGCGAGGAAGGTGAAGCCGATGAACAGGAACCCGTACTTCACCGAGCGATCGACCTTCGAATAGAGGTTGACCGGTTCGACCAAGCCGACGGTCACCGCGCGGGCCGGTCCGCCGACCACTTCTGCTGCGCCGCCGGCGGCCGGGTTGCCGGCCGAAGCCGCATCCGCCGCAACCGCAGCCGCTTCGCCCTTGCTGCCATAGGACGAGACCCGGCTGCCATCGCCGCCATCGTCGATTTCGGGAAAGCCCGGGTCTTCCATCGCCACCGGCGCTGCGCCCAGCGCCAGTTTGTCGATCGTATAGCTGGCGGTGAAGCCGCCGTCCCTGATCTCGCGCCGGTCAGGCAGGAACGCCCCGCCAAAGCTGGGGCTGGTCCACGGCGACTTGACCGCCCATTCGGTCCGCCCGCCGCGCGGCACCAGGCTAAGCGAGCGGCTGCCGCGCAGGCCAAAGGCATAATCGATGGTGATCGTCCCTTCGCCGTTCCAGCTGAGGAAGGCGAAGAAGCCCTCGCCGCCGCTTGCTGCAGGGCCCTTGCCCGGCTGAACTTCTAGCGGTTTGCCATCAGCGCTCATGCTCGCCCCGGCGGTCAGCCCGCGCGCATCGGATGCGCCCATGCGCAGCTCGGCGCGGTCCCACATCAGCCGCTCGCGGGTGACCCCGAACCGGGTCAGGTCGGGCGGCAGTGCAAAACTTGCCTTGCCCGAAACCTTGGCCTCGAACAGCACTGAATGGTAGATAGATTTCGAGCGTTCCTGTGGCACGATTTCGGTGCCGACCGCGTTCGAGACCGGCGAGATGTAGAGCAGCTTTTCAACGTCGACCACGCGGGTGGTGGTCTTGCCGTTAACTTCCTCGTTCTGGGTCTGGGTGGTGCGGAACGGGACTACGATCACCGGCCCGGCCACCACCTGCGGCCCGCCCCAGCCGGCGTTGATCTCGGTCTGCGCGGTCTGTGCCTGGTTCTGCCGGTCGTAGACCAGCGCGTAAACCAGCATCAGCGGTACCACCAGCACCACCCCGATCAGCGCGACAAACAATAGCCGCATCCCGGCCGACCATTCACGCCGCGGTTTGACTTCTTCGCTCATGGTAGTCCCCTTCCAGTCCATCGAACAGGCACCAAGGCTATCGGTCCGGCGCGGATCGGGCGAGTCAGCATTCGGTGCAGGCGCAGTGCAGGACGTCGTTCAGCTCAGCGGCTGGCCCAGATAGAGCATCGTGAAGCCCAGCGTATCGACCAGGCCGTGAGCCACCATCGCTGGCCACAGGTTGCGTCTCCACGCGGTGGTGGCGATCCCGGTCAGCACGGCAACCACGCCAATCGGAACCATGCCCACCGGACCCTGATACCAGTGCGCCAGGCCGAAGAGCACCGCCTGCCCCGCGATTGCCAAGGCGAGCGCCAGCCGCCCGCCGCCGAGCACTTGCGAAAACCGGGTGAGCAGATAGCCGCGATAGAGCAACTCTTCACCGAAAGCCGCGAACAACCAGACGAACGGCAGCACGCCAAGGAACAGCGGCAGGTCGCCCTTCAATGCCGCGAAAGTCTGCGCATCGAGGTGCGGATTGGCCCCGGTCCAGGCGACGATCAGCGGCGTGGTGACCGACCGCACCAGGCTATCCGCCACGAGAATGGCCACCGCGAGCGCGATACCCCAGCCAAGATCGCGCAGCCTTGGCCGGATCAGGCCGAACCGCGCGAGCGGCTCACCGCGCCAGCACAGCCACAGGATCAGCAGGAGGATCGCCGAAAAGGCGATATAAGTGTGCCGCAGCAGCGGCATGTCGGGCAGCGTGATCCCCAGCGCCGAAGCGGCCATTCCGGCGAGTTTCGCGGCATAGAAGTTGAGCGCGAAGAACAGCACCACTTCGAACGCGAGCTGCCTGCGACTGAATTGCGATCTCACCGCAGAGCCCTCCCCGGTTGCAACATGGCCGCGAGCTAGCGGCTGGGCCGCGCGCGGTCATGCCCGGTTCGATGGAGGACGCCCGCACTCCGTCCGGCGGCAGGTGCCCTCACAGCACTCCGGGGATGAACCGTTTCACGCGGGCGGCATAGGCCTCATAGGCCGTGCCGAACTGCGCGCGCAGCAGCGCTTCCTCGCGCGTGGTGCGGATCAGCGTGCCGATCACGAACACCGGCAGCGCCAGCCACAGCGCGCGTTCGTGCGCGGTGGCGGCGGCCAGACCGAGCAGAAAGCACAACATCGCAAGGTAAATCGGATGGCGCACCAGCGCGAACGGACCGCTGGTCACCAGCTCATGCCCCTGCCGCATCCGCGCGACGATTGACCAGTTCGCCCCCATCGTCCGCGCCGCCCATAAAAATAGTCCGGAGGCCGCAACCAGGGCGGCAGCCGTCAGCCAGGTGCGCAAGTCACCGATCCCGTCGAGCAAGCCAGATCCCACCCCGCGCGACGGTCCGCCCGCCAGCCCAATGCCGATCGACTGCAACAGCACCCCGCCAAGCGAACCCCAGTCGCGCCGCACCGGCGGACTGTCCGCGCCTGCTTCAACGCGTGCCTGCCCCAGCCGTTTGAGCAGCACTGCGCCGATGAACAGCGCCGATCCGATCAGGAAGACCAGCATCGTGGCAGGCTTGACCTGCGTTTGGTTCCACAATTCCATAACCGTTCGCCTCCCCCGCGCGTCGATCGATTAGCATGGCTTTGACGGATTTACGAAGGGCCGTTTGCGTCCGCCCGTTTGGGCTCGACGATCAGGTAGACGCCGGTGGTTTTCCCCACATTAAACACCTCGTTCCACGCCACCCCGTCGCTCCACCATGTGTCCCCAGCCTTGAGCTCGCGCGTCACGGTGCCGCTCGCAGTTGTGATCCGCATGATCGATGGGGCGAGGACATAGCCCCAATGGGCGGCATGAAAGTGCCGCTCATGCCCCTCGCCCGGCGGAAAAGTGCAGCGCGCGGTGCGGACCTGCGGGTTGTCGACCAGAACTTCGCAGACCTTGTGCCCGTGCCAGTCGGCTTGGACCGGGTCGGGGCGCTGGGGTGCGGCGGGAGGGGCGGGCGCGGTTGCGGTGGTGGCGATTAGGGAGAGTGCTGCGATGAAGGGGCGGAGTAGAAGTGGCATTGTTGATTGGCCTGCTAGTGGAGTTCGACTGCATCTATGTTGGATCATTAGGCCAGCAATTAATCACGCCAAGGCGCAAAGGCGCAAAGAAGCTGGTTCATGGCTTCCGCATGTGCTGGTTGATCACGCGGCTCATGCCTTCTTTGAAGGTTTCCATGCCAAAGTTCATCAGCAGGCCGAGTGGGCGATCGGTCAGGCGCAGATAGGTGAGGAGTTGCTTCTTGTGCACGGGCGCGGTGCGCTCGGTTGATTTGAGTTCGATGATGAGCTGGTCTTCGATTAGCAGATCAATACGAAAGCCCTCGCGCAGAATGGTGCCTTCGTAATGAATATCAACCGGCTTCTGACGTTCAACGCGCAGCCCGCGCTTGGTCAGACTATCGGCGAGTATTGCTTCATAAACCGATTCAAGAAGACCCGGGCCGAAGGCCATATGCAGCTTGAACCCGCAGTCGACTGCAATGGTGGCGAGGGCGTCAATCTCGCGCGGAACGTCAGTCAACCGTAGCCCCTTCTTTTCCTTGGCGCCTTTGCGCCTTGGCGTGA
>JANXUP010000008.1 GCA_025356175.1 Sphingomonadaceae bacterium
TGCTGGTGATCCGGTGGGGTTCGACCAGCTATTACACTGTCAGCACCGATTTCTATGCTTTTGACGCCGGCGCACTGGTGTTCCTGGTGGGTGCCGGGTTGACCAGTATGGCCGCGGTATCGCTATGGACCTGGCGCGCAGCTGCCAACCTGCTTGACTGGGACATTCGCGGGTTCAGCTATACCCCGGCGTGGGTGGCGCTGGCCTATTGGGTGCCCGGCGTGAACCTTGTCGCCCCGGCACAGATCATGCGCGAACTGTGGAACCTCAGCGACGGCGAGATCCCCGAGCTGGCCCGCCAGACCGTCGGGCTAGTCACCGCCTGGTGGTCATGCTTCTTGATCGGCTGCCTGGTTCACGGCTTGCTCGCCTGCGTGGTAATCCTGCCGTTCCTGACCGGGATCCACGTCACCAACCTGCCCGGTGCGAACTACGCCTTGTTCTGCTTTGGCACCGCGATGCTGGCGCTGGCTGCCATCAATCTCATCCGTATCGTGCGCGGGATCACCGTGGCCCAGCGCAGCACGACGCAGGTTGGCGACACTTTTGCCTGAGTGGAAAGTAGGCCAGCCCAGCGCAAGTCTTTCACATTTAACGGAACCTATCCGCCGCCGCCTAGTTTGGCAGAGACGGGGGACGAAGTGGAGAGACCGACATGACCCGTCCTACCCTTACTATTCTTGCCGCAGTTTCGGTGCTCGGTCTTGCCGCTGGCGGCTGTTCCAAGAACTCTGACATGACCCCCGAAGCCAGCAGCGCGGCAACCGATTCGATGGCGCTTGACGTGCCCGATGCAAATGCCAGCGCCATGCCCGGCGAGCAGCTGGCCGCCGACAGCCATGGTGCCAAGTTCCTGATGGATGCCATGAAAGGCGATAACAGTGAAGTGAAGCTGGGCCAGCTCGCCGCCGAACAAGGCGGCAGCGACGCGGTGAAAAAGTTCGGCCAGATGCTGGTCACCGATCACGGCAAGCATGCCAGCGAACTCGCCAACCTCGGCACGGCAATGGGCGTCGCCAAGACCGATGCCGTCACTGCCGAGGCTGACTCGGCCTACGCCATGCTCAAGGCGCTGAAGGGCGATGCATTCGACACGGCGTTCAAGCAGCACATGGTCGAAGATCACCAAAAGGACATCGCCAAGTACCAGGCCGAAGCGCAAAGCAAGGACCCTGCGGGTCTTACCGGCATGGCCACCAAGACCCTTCCCACGCTAAAGATGCATTTGGCCGTGGCTCAGGGGCTCTGAAACCCTAGCCGACCACCACCTTGAGTAGCCGCCGTTCGAGCGGAAACAGCACGCCGGCCAGTTCGTGCCCGCGTTTGAGCACTTGGTCGCCCTCGCCGAACAGGGTCCACATGCCTTGTTTGCTGCGCAGAGCCGGGCGCTTCTCGATTCGCGCCTGCGGGCGCTCGGCGGCGCGGCGAAAGCCGCTGAATGAAGCAGCATCGGCGGTGAAGTCCATCGCGTAATCGCGCCATTCGCCCGCGGCGACCATCCGGCCGTAGAGATCGAGGATGCGTTGCAGTTCTTCGCGCCCAAAGCCCACTTGCACCACGCGGGCCGGGCGGGGAAAGGGCGTGATGATCGCGCTCAAGCGCGCTTCGCTCCACCGCGCTTCTTGACCGCAGCCTTGGCCGCGAGCGCACCGCGTTCTTCCAGCAACTGCGCCAGCCGCTTCTGCATCGTTTCCATCTCGCACTGGAGCAATTCGAGCTTCTGCGTGGCGGGATCGAAGCGTTCGCTGCACGGGGTGCCATAGGGGACGAAGTGCTGCGTTTCGGGCTTCACCTCGACCAGCGTGGCCTTGGCGGGGATGCCAACCATGGTCGCACCTTCGGGCACGTCTTTGGTCACCACCGCATTGGCCCCGATCCGCGCGCCGCGGCCCACCTCGATCGGGCCGAGGATCGCCGCGCCAAGGCTGACAATCACATCATCACCGATGGTCGGGTGACGTTTACCGGCCATCCCGTTGGTCGGGTTGGTCCCGCCGAGCGTCGAGCCCTGGTACATGGTGACGTTGTCGCCGATCTCGGCGGTTTCGCCGATCACTACGAAGCCGTGGTCAATAAAGAAATTGCGCCCGATCTTCGCGCCGGGGTGGATGTCGATCGCGGTCAGGAAACGGCTGATGGTATTGACCAGCCGGGCTGCAAAGAACAGCTGCGCCTCGAATAGCCAGTGCGCCGCTTTGTGCAGCCCCAGCGCCAGCACGCCCGGATAAAGCAGCACTTCCCAGCGCGAACGCGGGCTGGGATCGCGCGTCACGATCGAGTCCAGATAACGGGTCAGTTCGTCAAACATCTTGCCCCTCCTTTTCCCATGCAGCGCCGCCTAAAGCAAGCGCGGCTCCGCCGGCCCCTGCAGTGTCTCCAGTGCCTCGCGCCAGATCCCCAGGGTTGGGGCCACCTTGCGCTCGAGGCTCAGCCGGTCGATCGTCTCAACCAGCCGTTCGACGGCAAGATGGGTACGCTCCACGCGCGGCACAAGGTATTCGGCTGCATCAGGGCCCAGCGCCAACGCACGGTTCTCGGCATGGACGGCAATCAATTGGGCAAGCTGCTCGTCGTCAGGCGTGCCGATCGCCAGCGCCAACGCGGCACCCATCCGTGAGGCAAGGTCCGGCAGCACAATCCGCCATTCGCTCGCGCTGCTCGAACGGACCAGCAACAGCGGCACGCCATTTTCCTGCGCGCGGTTCCAACGGTGGAACAGCACCGTCTCGTCGATCAGGTCGGCATCGTCGATTGCCTCGCCGCCGCCCATTTCGCTGAAGAGCGCCGCAATCAATGACTTGCCCGAGCGCGGCGGTCCGCTCAGTACCGCAGTGCGGAACGACCAGCCGGGCGCGACTTGCAGCGCTTCAAGCACCGCGCGGTTGTCATTGCCGAGGGCGACATGGCGCGGGGTCCCCTGCCCCGCCTTCAGCGGCAGCGCGATCTGGCTCATAGGAGCGTGAAGCCGTGGCATTGACCCGCCTTGACGGAGCCGATTTTGGTCCGTGGGGCGGCGCGAGGAGTGAGCGATGCCATAGCATCGTGATCGATGAGCAACGCTCCCACGGGGCAAAATCGGCCCGCCCGATGGGTTGCAGCGTGGAGCCCGGTGGCAGCGTTGCGTCGCTTGCAAGGGCTGCCAACCCCTGCCGCACGTCGCGCCTCCCCACCGGGCTCCATGCTGCAATCAAGGTGGATTAATGCCACGGTTTCACGCTCTAACGTTTGATCGAGAGCGCGTTTGCCCCGACTGAAACCTTGAACCCGCGCGCCCGCAGCGCATCGGCCAGCGTCCCGATCTCGCCTTCATACGTCACCCGCATCAGCGAGGTTCCGCCCATCGCAAGGCTGGTGGTCGAGGCACCCTTGACCCCCGGAGCCGAGCGCACCGCGCTGAGCGCGGCATCGACCGCACTCGCATCGGGCGAGGCGAACTGGACGGTGAAGGTGTGCGTTTCGGCAGGCGCTGCACTGGGCACCGCGCTGGCGGCCGGGCTCGCGCCATCGCTTGGCGTAGCGCCGGGCGTGACAGTCTGACTGGGCGTCTGGCCCGAGGCAATAAGCGCGGCGAGGCCGGGATCAAGCTGCGGGCGCACGTTGAGCGAACTGTCGGGCTTCAACCGCCCATCGGCAAGCGCGGCCGCATACAGCTGGTCGATCCGCGTTACGCCATCAGCGAGCATGGCTGGTACACCGGCTTCATCGTTCGCGGTCAGCGTCACGCTGCCGAGGAACGTGTTGTCGGGGCCATAGCGCGCGGTGAAGGTGCCCCGCACCGGTCCGCCCGGCCACTGCCGTTCAAGCCGGGCTTCGGCGATGACCACGTCGCTTGCACCGAACTGGTCGAGCACGTTGCGCCACCAGGCGCGGCTGCGGCGACCGGGCTGACCGGCGGTCAGCAGCAGCGAATCTCCGCCCGCCCCGATTGGCCGTACATAATCGATCCCGCTGGTCCCGCTGCGGTATTCGGCCCAGGCTTTCTGCCATGCGCCCTTAACCTCGAACACTTGCGCGGTGCCGCCCGAATAAAGCACCGGGATAACCAGCATCGGCGCCGAATGCTTGACCCCGCTGCCGCCGTTCCCGCCCAGATACTGCCCGGCGCGCGATCGGTCGAACACCACGCTCAGCGTGGCGATGTAACGGTGCGGGCCGACCTGCTCCTTCTCGACCACGATCGCAGAAACCATCGACTGGATCGAACCTTCATCCATGCTCGGCCCGTCAGCCTTCTTCCACGCATCGCGCGCGGCGAGCGCCCAGCCCTTGTCGCGCGCATCCAGTCCGTTATCGCCGGTGGTGTTCACCGCGATCCCGTTGACCTGGATGTCGCTGGTGCTGGCGAGCGGCACGATCCCGCGATCGCCCTCGATCTGCGCCCACAGCTGCGGCCCGGTGAGTGCAAGCAAGACAGCAAGCGCCACGCCGCAAATCACGGTCGCGGCAGTCGCGGAGCGCCTCGGCACGAGGTTCAGGAAGGGTGGAGCACTGGCCATCGGGGAAAACAGGGTGCCTTTTGCCCAAAGGTGCATGGAAATCCAAGCCGTAAAGCGTTACGCGACTGGCGATGTCTGAAAAGAGCTACACTTATGAGCAAGCCGGTGTCTCGATCGCTGCGGGGAACGCGCTGGTCAAAGCGATCGGTCCCCTGGTCAAAGCGACCGCGCGGCCCGGAGCCGATGCCGAGATCGGCGGCTTCGGCGGGTTCTTCGATCCGCGCGCGGCGGGCTACAAGGATCCATTGCTGGTCGCAGCCAACGACGGGGTCGGGACCAAGGTCAAGCTGGCGATCGATCATGACCGGCATGACCGGATCGGCGAAGACCTGGTCGCGATGTGCGTCAACGATCTGATTGTCCAGGGCGCGGAGCCACTGTTTTTCCTCGATTATTTCGCCACCGGCAAGCTTGAAACGGGAGTGGCTGAGCGGGTTGTCGCGGGGATCGCCGAAGGCAGCAAGATCGCTGGATGCGCGCTGATCGGCGGCGAAACGGCCGAAATGCCGGGAATGTACGCTGCAGGCGACTATGACCTGGCCGGTTTCTGCGTCGGCGCGGTCGAACGCGGTGAGCAATTGACCGGCGAGCGGGTGGCGGCGGGCGATGTGCTGCTCGGCCTCGCCAGCAGCGGGGTTCACTCGAACGGCTATTCGCTGGTCCGCCGCCTGGCCGCAGACAAGGGCTGGCGGATGGACCGCCCGGCGCTGTTCGATCCCGAACGCCTGCTGATCGACGCGCTGATCGAACCGACCAAAATCTACGTAAAGAGCCTGCTCCCGGTGGTGCGCGGCGGGCGCATTCACGCACTGGCGCATATCACCGGCGGCGGCCTCCTCGAAAACGTACCGCGGGTACTGCCCGAAGGCCTTCACGCGCGGATCGACGCCGGGGCATGGGAACAGTCGCGGTTGATGGCCTTCCTCCAGGCACAGGGCAATATCGAGCCTGCGGAAATGGCGCGGACCTTTAACTGCGGGATCGGCATGGTCGTCGCCGTCGCGGCGGGCGACGCTGCTTCGATTCAGGCTGAACTTGAGGCGGCGGGCGAGACCGTCCACGTGATCGGCGCAGTCGAACCGGGCCCGCGCGGCTGCACCGTGCAAGGCGCCGACGAAGTGTGGCGCGCACGCGGCGCGTGGGAAGCAGCGCATCTTGCCTAGCCTCGATCCTCTCCATTTTTGGCGAATGCCACAAATGGGGAGGTGGCAGCGGCGTCAAGCCGCTGACGGAGGAGTAATGGCGCAAGGGCAGAAACCCCTCCGTCATTTGCTGCGCAAATACCGCCTCCCCATTTGCGCTAACGCGAAAATGGAGAGGACCTGATGACTGCCCGCACCCCCATCGCCGTGCTCATCTCGGGCAGCGGCACCAACATGGCGGCGCTGCTTTATGCCAGCCGGGCCGAAGATTGCCCGTTCGAGATCTGCCTCGTCGCTTCGAACAATCCGGACGCGGGGGGATTGAAACTGGCCGAGGCCGAGGGCGTGCCGACCTTTGCCCTGTCGCACAAAGGCATGGACCGTGCGGCGCACGATGGCGCAATGGACGCCGCGATCCGCGCCAGCGGCGCCGAATATGTCGCGCTCGCCGGGTACATGCGCATCCTCACCCCAGACTTCGTCGCCGGGTGGCATGGCCGGATGGTCAACATCCACCCTTCACTGCTCCCCAAACACCAAGGACTGCACACGCATGACCGCGCGCTGGAATCCGGCGACAGCCACGGCGGCTGCTCGGTGCACATGGTCATCGCAGAACTTGATGCCGGGCCGCTGCTCGGCCAGACGGCAGTGGCGATCCTCCCCGGCGACAATGCCGACGGTCTCGCCGCGCGGGTGCTGATCGCCGAGCACCAGCTTTACGCGCGCTGCCTGGCCGACTTGGTCGCCGCCGTCAAATCGCCCGATCGCCTGATCGCCGAGGTCCGTAGCCGCGCCATGATCCTGCCCGAGGCCGACGAGGTGACGAGCCATGGCATGCCGTGCTTCGGGGTAATCAAGGGCAAGAAGTTCGCTTACATCTCGAACGATCACCACGGCGACGACAAAGTCGCGCTGCTGGTCAAGATCTCGGGCGTGGACGAGCAGGCCCAACTGATCGAGGCTGATCCCGACCACTATTACCGCCCGGCCTATTTCGGCGATGGCTGGATCGGCATCCGGCTTGATTTGGGCGACACCGATTGGGATGCGATTGCCGACTGGCTGGCCCGGTCATGGCGCAGCGTGGCGCCGAAAAAGCTGACCGCGATGATGGATGTTGCGGACAGCTTCTAAGTCAAAACCCGAAAATCCGGACCACAGCTGTTCGTCCTGATGAGCGGCTTTGCCGCGTCTCGAAGGACCGCGGGCGAGGTCTGACCCTTCGAGACGGCTTCGCCCCCTCAGGGCGAACGGACCTTGCAAGCCTGAAAACTTCGGTGACTTGCCGATCAGATCTCGGCGCCATCCACCAGCGGGCGGCTTTCACGAGTGCCCATGTAGCGCGCATCGGGTTCGGCCGGGCCGGGCGAGATAATCACGTGATCGCTGTGCACCTCGAGCAGCGTGCCGACGAATGGCCAGTCTTCCATCGTGCTGACCCGGTAGCTCACCGTATCGCCGATCTTGAAGCTGGCTGGTTCAAAGTTGAATGCAAAAGGGCAATCGTCGCCCCCCTCACCGCCCATGCCGCGCATCATTGCTCTCCTCTGCGGCAAGGATGGTCTCATTGCCTGCAAAAGAAAAGGGCCGCCGGATTGCTCCCGCGGCCCCTTTTCATCGCGAACAGACAAATCAGCCGACGATTTCTTCGGGCTTGAAGAAATAAGCGATCTCGATTGCGGCGTTCTCGTCGCTGTCGCTGCCGTGCACGGTGTTTTCACCGATCGACAGGGCATGGGCCTTGCGGATCGTGCCTTCGGCTGCGTCGGCCGGGTTGGTCGCACCCATCACGTCGCGGTTGCGGGTGACGGCATCTTCGCCTTCGAGCACCTGCACCACGACCGGCTCGCTCATCATGAAATCGCACAGTTCACCGAAGAAGGGGCGTTCGCTGTGCACCGCGTAGAAGCCTTCCGCCTGTTCGCGGGTCATGTGGATGCGCTTCGAAGCAACGACGCGCAAGCCCGCTGCTTCCAGCATCATGGTGACCGCGCCGGTCAGGTTGCGCCGAGTGGCGTCAGGCTTGATAATCGAAAAGGTGCGGGTAACCGCCATGTCTCATTCCTTGGAACTGGTTGGGAGGGTGTTCAGTTGGCGCGCCCCTAGCCGGGTTCGAGCAGGGCCGCAAGATCAGGCCTTGCGCTCCCAGCGGCCGCCGGTCTGCTGCCAATAGTTGCGCGTGGCCTCTTCGTTACCATCGAGACTGCGCCAGGTCTGGCGGGCATTTTCGATGCTGGTTTCGTCGAACAGCAGGAAGACCCGCTCAAAGCTCTCTGCACCGTCGCGCCACTGCCCGTCGGCCAGCGCTAGGTAAGTCGCGCCGTTGGCAGCCTCAAGGCTGTCCGCCAGCAAGATCGGCTGGCGGGCATCATGCGGGCCGCCCGCCGGGCCATTGGCGAGGAACGTGCCCTTGGGCGCCCACAGGGCATCGCCGATCCGCGCGAGCTGCGCCGCATCGGCCGAGACCACCACCACCTTGGCCCCGGCTTCGCGCATCTTGACCGCAAGCGCGGGCAGCGCGGTTTCGACCGGGCTTTCGCTCAGCTGGTAGAAATCAACCCTCAAGCCCCTCAGCCTTCCAGATTGTCCCGCACGAACCGGTCGAGCACCCGCACGCCGTAGCCGGTCGCACCTTTGTCCCAGGTTGCGCCGGGCTTGGCCGACCAAGCCATGCCGGCGATGTCGAGGTGCGCCCACGGGGTACCTTTATCAACGAAGCGCTGAATGAACTGCGCCGCAGTGATCGAGCCGCCTTCGCGCGGGCCGACGTTCTTCATGTCGGCGATCGGGCTGTCGATCAGCTTGTCGAAAGCCGCGCCCAGCGGCATGCGCCACAGCTTGTCGCCCGAGGCATCGCCTGCTGCGATGAGCTGGCCGGCCAGCGCGTCGTCATTCGAGAAGATCCCGGCCTGCTCATGCCCCAGCGAAATGATTATTGCTCCGGTCAACGTCGCCAGATCGACGATCCGCGTGGGCTGGTATTCCTGCTGCACCCAGGTCACGCAATCGCACAGCACCAGCCGCCCTTCGGCATCGGTGTTGATCACTTCGATGGTCTGGCCGGACATCGAGGTAACGACGTCGCCCGGACGCTGCGCGTTGCCATCGGGCATGTTTTCAACCAGGCCGCAGACGGCGACGACATTGGCCTTGGCTTTGCGCCCGGCGATTGCCAGCATTGCGCCCGCGACCGCACCAGCGCCGCCCATGTCCCACTTCATGTCTTCCATGCCAGCGGGCGGCTTCAGGCTGATCCCGCCGGTATCGAAGGTCACGCCCTTGCCGACGAAGGCGGAGGGCTTTTCGCCCGGCTTGCCGCCATTCCATTCGAGTACGAGGAGCCGCGCCGGGCGGACCGAACCCTGCGCCACACCGAGCAGCGCGCCCATGCCAAGCTTGGCCATATCGGCATCGTCGAGCACGCGAACCTTGAGCCCGACCGCTTCGGCGCGCGGGCGCACGCGTTCGATGAAGCTTTCGGGATAGATGATGTTGGCAGGTTCGGTGACCAGTTCGCGGGTCAGTTCGACCCCGTCAGCGAGCGCTGCTTCGACCTGCCATGCGGCTTCGGTGCCGTCGGGCGCGCCAGCGACGCAGATCGTCTTGAGCGAAGCTTGCTGGTCGCTCGGCAGCTTGGTCCGGTACTTGTCATAACGCCAGCCGCGCAGCCGCGCGCCGAGCACCACTGCGGCGGCTTCCTGCGCTGAAAGCCCTGCAGCGCCAAGATCGATCGTCACGCGGCTTTCGCCCGAAGCGATATATTTGGCGGTGATCGCCGCCCCGGCGCGTTCAAGCGCGGCCAGCCGATCCTTCGCTTTGGCCTCGCCCGTGCCGGCCAGCGCCATCCGTACCACGGCCCCGCCGTGGGCGACGAAGCTTTCGTGAAGCTGGCCGACCTTGCCGGTAAAGCGGCTGGCAATGGCCGCCGCAGTCACTACTGGGTCAAGCCCTGTTGGCAGCTTGTCCTGCTGGACCAGCAGGGCGAGCGGGCTGGTCGAGGCGGCAAGCGGAGCGGTAACAAATTCGATTTGCATGGTTTCTCCTGAAAGGAAAATCGTCCAGTCGCGCCAAAGCGATGCGCGGCGGTGACAGCGTGGATTGCAGTTAGGCGCGGGCGGTGCGATAGGCAAGTCATGCTCCCTCTCCCGCGGTGCCTTGCGCCGCATGCCGTAATGCCTGCCATCCGCGCGAATGCCTGCCGCGTTGCGCTCGCGCTTGCGCTCGCCGGACACCCTCTGGCCGCCGAGGCGCAGCAGCGCGCAGGCGATCCGCCGGTGGAAGCAATTCCGGCCGATGCGAACGATCCACTACCCACCGCAGGCCCGGTCAGCTTCGAGGCTGACGGCGCCAGCTATGACGATGCCAGCAGCACCGTAACCGTCTCGGGCAACGTCATCCTGCGCCGCGACGGGCAGTCGGTTCGCGCTGACAAGATCGTGTGGAACCGCACCAGCGGCGAAATCGTCGCCGAAGGGAACATCCGCTTCGTCGATGCCGACGGCAACCAGCTGTTCACCGAACGGCTCGAACTGACCGACGAGTTCAAAGCCGGGGCGATGGAGAACATGCTCTACGTTCTGCGCGAAGGCGGACGCCTCGCCGCGCAGCGCGGGGAGCGGGGCGAAAACGGCCAGGTGGTGCTGACCAACGCAGCTTACTCGGCCTGCGCGGTGGAAGACAGCCAGGGCTGCCCGCACCAGCCGAGCTGGCGGATCACCGCCAAGCGCGTGGTCTTCGATCCCGACAAGAAGACCGTCAAATTCTATGGCTCGCAGATCGAGCTGTTCGGCGTGCGCCTGCTGCCACTGCCGCCGATCACGATCGCCACCAATGGTCGGCCGATTTCGGGACTGCTGATCCCCGATATCCAGCTCAACGCTTCAAACGGGGTCCAGCTGTCCGATACCTGGTACCAGCGCTTGGGCAATTCGGGCGACCTGGCGGTCACCGGGTACTTGTTCACCAAGGCGCTGCCGATGGTTTCGGCGCAGTACCGCCAGTTGCTGTCCAACGGAGCGTTCCAGATCACGGGCTATGCCACCCGCAGTTCGCGCATTCCGATCGGTGGCAGCTCGCCGACTAACCAGACCGACTTTCGCGGCTATCTCTATGCCAACGGCAAGTTCCAGTTCAGCCCCAACTGGAGCGTAAACTTCAGCATCCGCGCTGCATCCGACCGCACCTTCCTGCGCCGCTACGACATCAGCCGCGACGATCGACTGCGCTCCAACGTCACGCTCGTACGGATTGATCCCGACAGCTATTTCTCGCTCGCCGGTTGGGCGACGCAGACCTTGCGAGTGGGCGACCGCCAGGGTCAGGTGCCCTTCGCCATCCCCGAGATCGACTATCGCCGCCGCCTGACCGATCCGGTGCTGGGCGGCAAGATCCAGCTCCAGTTCAACAGCCTGGCAACCACCCGCACCAGCGGGCAGGACACCCAGCGCGCCTTTGCCAGCGCGCAATGGGACCTGCGCCGGATCACCCCGCTGGGCCAAGAAGTAACACTCACCGCGCTGGCCCGCGGCGATATCTACCATTCGGACGAGAACGCGCTGACCACCACGGTCAGCTATCGCGGCAATCCGGGCTGGGAAACCCGCGGCGTGGCGACGCTGGCGCTGGACGTTAAGTGGCCGCTGGTCGGCGGTTTCTTGGGCGGGACGCAGGTCCTGACGCCGCGCTTCCAGATCGTTGCCAGCCCAACGCTGCGCAATCTTGTCGTGCCCAATGAAGATGCGCGCGCGATCGATCTGGAGGATTCGAACCTCTTCGCGCTCAACCGTTTCCCCGGGTATGACCGGATCGAGGACGGGGTGCGCTTCACTTACGGACTCGACTGGCAGTTCGAGCGGCCCGGCTGGCGGGTCAACACCACGATCGGGCAAAGCTATCGGCTGACCAACCTCCCCACCCTGTTGCCCGACGGCACCGGCCTGTCCGAGCGCACTTCGGACATTGTCGGGCGGACCGAGGTGCGGTTCCGCGATGTGGTGAAGTTCACGCACCGCTTCCGGCTCGACAAGGACAATTTCGCGGTGCGCCGCAATGAATTCGACGCCGCAGTCGGCACCCAGCGGACTTACCTCGAAGTCGGCTACCTGCGCCTCAATCGCGATATCAGCGGCGGGATCGAAGACCTCAAGGACCGCGAGGAACTGCGCTTGGCAGGCCGGGTCGGGTTTGCGCGCTACTGGTCGATATTCGGCTCAGGCGTGTTCGACCTGACCGGCAAGAGCGACGATCCCGCGCTCACCAATGTCGACGGGTTCCAGCCGGTCCGCACCCGGCTCGGCGTGGCCTACCAGGACGATTGCCTCGAATTCGACCTGACCTGGCGGCGTGACTATGTGGCGACGGGAGACGCCCGCCGGGGCAACACCTTCCAGATCCATATCGCGGTGCGGAATCTTGGCTTCCGGTGATTGCCGAATTCAGAAAGTTGGCAGTCTGTCGCAAAAACGCTATCGGCGCTTGCTCAGCCACGGTTAAGCCTGCGCGCGGCAATGGCCCGGCAACTAGGGCGCGGTATTTCCGCGCGGCATATGGGAATTTTTGATCAGTGACTAA
>JANXUP010000056.1 GCA_025356175.1 Sphingomonadaceae bacterium
GATCCCATCGGGGTGTGGCCGATCGCGTGTTCGCCGATGAACTGCGCCTGCCCGCGCGCATCCTTGAGATAGAACCGTACGATCCCGGCCGGGAGCTGATCGCCGAGACCGCCCTGCGCGGAGTTGCTGAAGCTGTACATCGTTGCCGCGCTGATCGGGGTGTCCGAAGTTTGCAGCCAGCCAAGCCGCAGCTGGTAGCCGTGCTGGGCCGGGGCGCCGTGGACGTCGAGGAAGCTGACCTGCTTGGTCTGGAGGTTGGCAATCGTCGTCCGATCGCCCAGCGGGTAGAGGTAATAGTCGCCCAGCCGTTCGCGGGTGCCGCTCTCGGTCCCGGCTTCGACCATGGTATCATCGCCGCCCTGGTTGCCGCCGCGATAACCGTCATTGTTGTAGCCCTGGTTCAGCATGTGCGGGCTGCCGGCGACCAGCAAGGTGCGGGCATCGTTGTAAGTCGTGCCCGAATTATTGGTCAGGGTAACCCAGCCCTGGACGTCGATCGTGCCTTTGCCCTCATCATAAAGCGCGACATAATCGGCGCGCCAGCCAAGCCCCGGGGTAAGATAGCGCAAAGCTGCCTCACGCGTTCCCGCCTTGGCCTGGACCGTGACCGAGAGCGTCGGATCCGCGCGCATGTTGGGCGGGATATGATCAAAGATCACGCGCACCGGCAGGCCGTCATCGCGCAGCACTTCGATGCGGTTGCCGATCTGCAGCACCACGCCGCCGTTCGCTGCGAGCACCACCGCTTGCTCGCGCGTTTCTGCGCCGGATGCGGGATTGGTGCGAACCAGCGTGATCGTCTGCCCGACCGCGTTTTCCATGATCTTGCTGGGGGAGAGCAGGTCATAGTCGAAGTTCTGTTCGATGATGCCCATGTCGGTCGCCACCAGGCTCGCGGTCTCGGGGCGGATCTGCGCCGAAACGTTCTTGAACTCGATCCGCTGCTTGTCACCGGTGAAGGTGACATTACGCACGGCCTGCACCAGCGCCTGATTGTCCGCGTAGATGGTGATGTCGACCCCGGTCTCGGCTGATGCTGCGGCTGACAGGGCGATCATCGAGGCAGCAAGCATCGTGGCGTAGCGCGGCATGGTGGTGATCCCCTCTTAACAATTGTGATACAACGTAACATCCCAATCTTTCAGCGCAATGAACAAGAATTGGACTGGCGAATTACCGTCCCTGCACTAGGGCAGGACGATGATCATCATCACCGGCAGCGCCGTAATCCGCCCCGAGCACTTAGATGCAGCCCTGAAGCTGGGGGTGGAACATTCAGTCCGCTCACGCACCGAGCCCGGCTGCATCGCGCACAACTGCCATGTCGATGCAGAGAACCCGCTGCGGATCGTGTTTGTCGAGGAATGGACCGATATGGCGGCGGTGAAAACGCACTTCGCCGTGCCGGCGTCGGGTGAATTCGTGCGGAAGCTAGGTGGCTGGGCCAAAGGCGCACCGGAAATGAAGATTTACGAGGCGCGAGAAATTGTTCGGTGATGACTGCGAGAGTCGAGTTCCAATAAAGCTGGGTGGAGAAGGACTCGTTCATCGTCTTTTGCTAAGCCTCCGGGATCTTCGCAATTGCAGCGACCGGAAATCAGCTAGGGGCGTGCCATGTTTTCTTTCTCGCCAAAGTGGCTTTGGGCGCAAAGTCTGGTGATCGCGGCGGGCATGTATTTGCTCGGGATAATGACGATTCCCGGCGACAGCTCGCTCCTCACCGTGTCGGGACGCGTCGAGACAGTCCAGGTGAGCCACCGCAAGACCATTGGCGGGGTTTTCGATGTCGGGCTGATCTCCCAATCAGGGGAAAGGAGCAATGTCCTCATACCAATGCAAGCGGCGAGCGAAGTCTCTGTCCGCAGACTTGTTGGTCACATGATGACCACCAAGGTCAACTGGTCATCGGTCGCGGTCGAGGTCGATGCCGGATCGCCAGGGCTGGCCGAGGGCGTCCGCAGAACGATGGAGGACAAGAAACGCTTTTTCGACGTTATTGCGTATGTGGCAATAATAGCCGCACTGTGCTTTGGCGTCGCAACCTTCGGCTACGGCTTCGGCAGGGATACGGCTTGATTAAATCGCCTAGGCGTCAATCAGCTCCGGATCGATTTCCCCCGCACGGTTCTGGATGAACATGAACCTTTGCGCCGGGTCACGCCCCATCAGCCTATCGACCAGGTCCTTCACCGCCGCACGGCCTTCGTATTCGGGGGGCAGGGTGATCCGCAGCAAGCTGCGCGTTGCGGGGGCCATCGTGGTTTCGCGCAATTGCTGCGGGTTCATTTCGCCGAGGCCTTTGAAGCGGCCGACTTCGACTTTCTTGCCCTTGAACTGGCCCGCCTCCAGCTCGGCGCGGTGGGCATCGTCGCGGGCGTAGGCACTCTCTTTGCCGCAGGTCAGCCGGTAGAGCGGGGGTTGTGCCAGATACAGGTGCCCGCGCCGCAGCACTTCTGCCATTTCCTGGAAGAAAAAGGTCATCAGCAGCGTGGCGATATGCGCGCCATCGACGTCGGCATCGGTCATGATGATGATCCGGTCGTAGCGCAGGTTGTCCGGGTTGCAATCCTTGCGGGTGCCGCAGCCGAGCGCGAGGCCGAGGTCGGCGATTTCGTTGTTGGCGCGGATTTTGTCCATGGTGGCGCTGGCGACGTTGAGGATCTTGCCGCGGATCGGCAGGATCGCCTGGCTCTTGCGGTCGCGCGCCTGTTTGGCGCTCCCGCCCGCGCTGTCCCCTTCGACAATGAACAGCTCGGTCTCGCGGTCGCCTTCGCCCGAGCAATCGGTGAGCTTGCCGGGCAGGCGCAGCTTGCGCGCGTTGGTCGCGGTCTTGCGCTTGACCTCGCGCTCGGCCTTGCGCCGCAGCCGCTCGTCCATCCGCTCGAGCACTGCGCCGAGCAGCGCCTTGCCGCGTTCGAGATTGTTCGAAAGGAAATGATCGAAGTGATCGCGCACCGCGTTCTCGACCATCCGTGCCGCCTCGGGGCTGGTCAGGCGGTCCTTGGTCTGGCTCTGGAACTGCGGTTCGCGCACGAACACCGAGAGCATCACCTCGCTGCCGGTGATTACGTCTTCGGGCGCAATGTCCTTGGCCTTTTTCTGCCCGATCAGGTCGGCGAAGGCGCGGATGCCCTTGGTCAATGCAGCGCGCAGACCTTGTTCGTGCGTGCCGCCATCGGGGGTGGGGATGGTGTTGCAATAGTAGGAGTACGACCCGTCCGACCACAGCGGCCAGGCGATTGCCCATTCGACCCGGCCCTGCTGCTCGCCCGGGAAATCCTGCGAACCGGCGAACGACTGTGTGGTCACACATTCGCGCGTACCGATCTGCTCGCGCAAGTGGTCAGCGAGACCGCCGGGGAACTGGAAAGTTGCCTCGGCCGGAACGTCTTCGCTGGTGAGGCTGGACGCGCACTTCCAGCGGATTTCCACCCCGGCGAATAGATAGGCCTTCGACCGCGCGAGGCGGAACAGTCGTGCGGGTTTAAACCCGGCGTCGGTGCCGAAGATTTCGGTATCGGGGACGAAGGTCACGCTGGTCCCGCGCCGATTGGGCGTGCTGCCCAGATGCTGGAGCTGACCGAGCGGCACCCCGCGAGAGAATTCCTGCGCGTAGAGCTCCTTGGCGCGCGCAACCTCGATCCGGGTCAGGCTCGACAGCGCGTTGACCACCGACACACCAACCCCGTGCAGGCCGCCGCTGGTGGCATAGGCCTTGCCCGAGAACTTGCCGCCCGAGTGGAGGGTAGTGAGGATCACCTCGAGCGCGGACTTGCCCGGATACTTGGGATGCTCATCCACCGGGATGCCGCGGCCGTTGTCAACGATTGTCAACCGGTTGCCTTCTTCCAGCGTCACCTCGATCCGGTTGGCGTGGCCCGCGACGGCCTCGTCCATCGCGTTGTCGAGCACTTCGGCGGCAAGGTGGTGAAACGCACGTTCGTCTGTCCCGCCGATGTACATGCCGGGGCGGCGCCGGACCGGCTCGAGCCCCTCAAGCACTTCGATGGCGCTACCGTCATAGGTTTCGCCGGTGTTGGCCGGCATCTTGTCAAACAGGTCTTCGGACATGGCGGCGGCTATAGGCGGAGCGGATTCGCCTAAGCAAGCGGGGGCTGCCGGTTTTCGTCAGTCCCCGCGCGCCTAGTCGACGAATTTTTCCGCTGCTGGGCTGACGATGGTGATCCCGCCGGCGCGGGCCTCACGCACTTCGAGCGCACGTTCACCGATCCCGTTCGGCGCAAAGCGGAACGGTCCATCAAGTCCGAGGAAGCCATCGTGATCGGTCATCCGCGCGGTGGGGAAGGCGGTGCCGATCCGCCAGTCGCGCGCGATCCGCACCGCGAGCAGCACGCTGTCATAGCCAAAGGTCGCAAGCCGGTAGGGGGCGGTGCCGAAGCGCGACTTGTAGCTATCGGCAAAGCGGGGGAAGCGCGTGTCGGAGATCGCCGCGAACCAGGCGCCGCGCAGCGCCGGGGATTTGCTGAGCGTAAGTTCTCCGCTCCACAGCTCGGTACCGAGAATGCGCGGGCTCGCAGCGCCAGCCGTTTTGAGCTGCGGCGCTGCCATCGCGGCATACTTGCCCGAATCCGCAATCAGCACGGCATCGTAGCCGCCGCGCGTGCGCAGGCGGGTCGCGGCGCTGATGATCGAGCTGTTCGAGCGATCATAGCTTTGCGTGCTGACCAGCGTGCCACCAGCGGCTTTGACCGCAGCGGCATAGGCTGCACCCGCGCGGCTGCCATAACTGCCCTTGGGGGCGAGCAGGGCGAAGCGGTTCACTCCGCGCGAGTGGGCGTAATCGACCACCCGCTCGATCGCGCCGGTGCTGCTGGTGCCCATCATGAACACGTCGCGCGCGGCCATGTCGGCCACGCTCGAATAAGTGATCAGGGGCACGTGCGACGCGCGGGCAATCGCCGCCACCGCCGGAATATCGTCACCCGAAAGCGGGCCGAGGATCAGCTTGTTGCCATCGGCCATCGCCCTGGTCGCCGCTGCTGCGGGTCCTTCACCGGTATCGTAAGTGGTGATGCGAATGGTCTTGGCGCTGGTATCGAGCAGCGCCATCTGCGTGGCATTGGCAATCGACTGCCCCCAGGCCGCTTGAGGACCGGTCAGCGGGACCAGCAGGGCGATGCGCTGGCGTTTCTGGTCGCTCGGCAGGTTATCTTCTGGTGTCGGCGCGGGCGGCGGGGTTGCGGCGGGCCCCTTGGGTATGACCTTGCACCCGGCAAGCGCGGTGACCGCAGCGAGCATCAGCAGCCGGCGGCGCCCCATTTGCGTTTCGAACATGCCTTGTCGCTCCCCTCGGGTCAGTCCATGGTTGAGGCCATGGCACTTGATCCGGGACTCTACATTGTTGCGACGCCGATTGGCAATCTGGGCGATATAACCGCCCGCGCGGCGGCGGTACTCGGTGGCGTAGCTGCGGTGGCCTGTGAAGATACCCGGGTTACCGGCAAGTTGCTGCATCATCTGGGGATCAAGCAGAAGCTGATCCGCTATGACGATCACGCGAGCGAGGCGACCCGCGATCATATTCTAGGCCTGGCCGCGACGTCTCCGATCGCCCTGGTCAGCGATGCAGGCACACCGCTGATCTCCGATCCGGGCTATCAGCTGGTCGTAGGTGCACGCGAGCTGGGAATCGCAGTGACCAGCATCCCTGGGCCCAGCGCAGCCATCGTCGCGCTCACCCTGGCCGGTCTGCCCAGCGACCGCTTCCTCTTTGCCGGGTTCCTGCCGAGTAAAGACAAAGCCCGGCGGGAAGTGCTGGACGAGCTGGCGAACGTGCGGGCTACCTTGGTGTTCTACGAAACCGCGCCGAGGCTTGCCGCCTCGCTTGGCGCAATTGGTGAAGTGCTGCCGGGCCGCGCCGTGGCCGTGGCGCGCGAGCTCACAAAGAAGTTCGAGGAATGCCGGAGCGGCACTCCTGAGGAGCTGATCGCGCATTACGCCGCGCATCCGCCCAAAGGCGAGATTGTGCTGGTGATCGGCCCGCCCGGTCCAGTGGCGATCAATCCCGCCGATGCCGAAGCTTTGCTGGTCGCTGCCTTGCAAAACCTCAAACCCTCGCAGGCCGCTGCTGAAGTTGCCCGCGCCACCGGCCTTGATCGCAAGGCGCTTTACGCGCGGGCGCTGGAGCTCAAGTGAGCACCCGGGCTGAACGCGAGGCACGCGGGCGCCGCGGCGAAGTGCTCGCGGCATGGTACTTGCGGCTCAAGGGCTGGCGCATCGTGGCCAAGCGGGTGAAGACGCCGCGCGGGGAGATCGATCTGATCGCGCGGCGCGGCAAGGTGGTCGCATTTGTCGAAGTAAAATGGCGCGCGTCGGCTGCCGAGCTTGATCATTCGATCGATGCCTACCGCTTGCGCCGGGTGCTGGCAGCAGCCGAGGCGGTCGGGCATCGTTATGCCAAGGCAGGCGATGAGCAACGGATCGATGTCATCCTCCTTGCGCCACGGCGCTTCCCTCGCCACATGGCGAATGCATTGATGCCCTGAGCGGAGTTTCCGATTGCCATGAGCCTGCGCGTCGCCGTCCAGATGGACCCGCTCGAAACTATCAGTATCACCGGGGATTCCAGCTTTGCGCTGATGCTCGCGGCACAGGCGCGGGGGCACCAGCTGTTCCACTACAACGTTGGCTCGCTGGCCTACGATTGCGGCAGGCTTACCGCTTGGGCCGCACCGGTCACTGTCCAGCGCGAGGCGGGCAACCACTACGCCGCCGATGCGCGCCGCCAGATCGATCTGGTCAACGATGTCGACGTGGTGCTGATGCGGCAGGATCCGCCGTTCGATCTCGGCTACATCACTGCCACGCATTTGCTTGAACGGCTTCAGGGTCAGACGCTGGTGGTCAACGATCCGGCCAGCGTGCGCAACGCCCCCGAAAAAGTATTCGTGCTCGATTTCGCGAAGTACATGCCGCCCACCATGATCGCGCGGCGGATCGAGGATGTGCGTGCCTTCCACGCCCGCTATCCGGGCGACCTGGTGATGAAGCCGCTCCACGGCAACGGCGGCAAGGCGGTGATCCGCATTCCGGCGGACGGCAGCAATCTTGGCGCACTGATCGAGTTGTTCGACAATGCCTGGGTTGAACCGCACATGTTCCAGCCGTTCCTCGAAGAGATCAGCGAAGGTGACAAGCGCATCGTGCTGGTCGACGGCGAGATCGCGGGCGCAATTAACCGCCGTCCGGGCGCAGGCGAGTTTCGCTCGAACCTGGCGCAAGGCGGTTATGCCGAGGCAACGACATTGACGGCGCGCGAAGAGGAAATCTGCGCCGCGATGGGCCCTGAGCTCAAGAAGCGCGGGCTGGTGTTCGTGGGCATCGATGTGATCGGCGGCAAGTGGCTGACCGAAATCAACGTCACTTCGCCGACCGGGATCGTGGCGATCGACAAATTCAACGGTACCGACACCCCCGGCCTGATCTGGGATGCAATCGAGGCGCGGCTTGTGGGGATACGGGCCAGATGACAGCGCGTGTGCTTCGACAGCCTCAGCATGAGCGGAGTTTGGGTATAAGTCTCGCAGAAAGGCCCGCTCAGCCTGAGCCTGTCGAAGGCCACGCGCTGACCATGTCCCGTGGCTGACTGGATCATCCACCTGATTGAGCAGGGCGGCTATTGGGGCATCGCGCTGCTGATGTTCATCGAGAACGTCTTTCCCCCGATCCCGAGCGAGCTGATCATGGGCGCTGGCGGCATTGCCGTCGCGCGCGGGACGATGGAATTCTGGCCGCTGCTTGCTGCCGGCACAATTGGTTCAACCTTGGGAAACTATGCGTGGTTCCTGCTCGGCGACCGCTGGGGCTACAACCGGCTCGAACCATTCGTGACGCGGTGGGGCCGCTGGCTGACGATGCGTTGGAGCGATGTCGAGGACGCCAGCAGTTTCTTCCAGCGCCATGGGCAATGGGTGGTTTTCCTGATGCGCTTTTCACCATTCCTGCGGACGATGATCTCGCTGCCAGCGGGCCTCAGCCACATGAAGCACTGGAAATTCCTGATCTTCACGTTCGCCGGGGCGGCGGTGTGGAACACGCTGCTGATCTATGGCGGTAAGTGGCTCGCAGCCTATTTCGATAAAATGCACGAAGTCGCGAGCGGGGTGATCATCGGGCTCGCTGTCGTCGCCGTCGCCGCCTGGCTGTGGCGGGTGTGGCGTTGGCGGGTGTGACAATAATTATTGCTCGCGCGGGTGGGCACCCCGATAGACATCGAGCAGTGTGGCCGCATCGACCTTGGTGTAAATCTGGGTTGAGCCGAGACTCACATGGCCGAGCAGTTCTTGCAGGCTGCGCAAGTCCGCACCGGCGCCAAGCAGGTGCGTGGCAAATGAGTGACGCAAGGCATGCGGAGTTGCGCTGGGCGGCAGGCCAAGCACGATCCGCGCCCGCGCCATCGCCTTTTGCACCATGCCTTGTGAAAGCGCTCCGCCCTTGGCCCCTCGGAATAGTGGGTCAGCCTTGCTGGTCGGCCAAGGGGTTTTGGCGAGGTAATCGGTAACCGCATCGCGGACGAGCGGCAGTAACGGCACCACGCGCTGCTTGTTGCCCTTGCCGGTGACCACGATCGTCTCGCCCAGCGGCAGGGCCGCGCCGGTCAGCGCCAGCGCCTCGGCGATACGCATGCCCGCACCGTAAAGCAGCAGCAGCACTGCCCGGTCGCGTGCGCCGATCCATTCCTCGGCCGCATCTTCGTGAACGGTGTCGGCAAGGTTGACCGCGTCGTCGGGGGTAACCGGGCGCGGGATGCCCTTCTTGACGCGAGGCCCGCGCATTCGCGGCGGCGCAGGATCGACCATGCCCGCCTGCGCGCGAGCAAAGGAAACGAACTGCTTGAGCGCCGAAAGTTCGCGCGCGGCGCTGGCATTGCTCAACCCCTCGGCGCGGCGCAGCGCGAGTTGGCGGCGCAAGACTGGCGCTTCGATCCGGGCCAGCAAGCCCCAATCGCTCTCGCCCAGTTCATCAAGCAGCCTTGCGGCAGCGGCGCCATAAACCCGCACCGTATGCGGTGAGCGGCGGCGGCCATCGCTGAGGTAATCGTGCCAGGCCGCCAGTATGTCGGCGCGGGTCATGCGCCGACCAATCCGGCAGGAACCAGTTCGCTGAGCAGCCCATCGAGCAGCGGCATGCCCTGCGGCGTAATGCAGATCCGCCCGTCTTGATTCCAAGCGAGACCCTTCGATGCATAGAACTGCAGCTTGGCCTGATCGATCAGTTCCGCCAGCGGCAGGCCGAACCGCCGCGTCATGGCCGCCAGGTCGATCCCTTCGCGCAGCCGCAAGCCCATCAGCAGCGCTTCGGCGGCTTGCTCATTGGTGCCAAGGCTTCGTTCCTCGGCAATGCCGTGGCCATTGCGAGCGACCGCGCTCAGCCAGTTTTCCGGTTTGCGATGCCGCACCGTGGCCGCGCCGCGGCGTCTGCCGTGAGCTCCGGGTCCAATCCCCACGTAGTCCTGATAGCGCCAGTAAGTCAGGTTGTGGCGGCTCTCGTCCCTTGGGCGAGCGTGATTGCTGACTTCATAGGCGGGGAGCCCAGCCGCTGCGGTCATTTCACCAGTGAGCGCGAACAGGTCAGCCGCCGCGTCATCGTCCAGCGGCGCGAATTCACCCAGCCGCACCATGGTTTCGAAGCGCGTACCCGGTTCGATGGTGAGCTGGTAAAGCGAGAGGTGTCCGGTGCCCATACCCAGCGCCCGCGCCAATTCGGCTTGCCAATCGGCTGCGCTCTGGCCGGGTCGAGCGTAGATCAGGTCGAACGAAACGCGCGCGAAGTGTTCCTGCGCCACGTCAAGCGCGGCGAGCCCTTCGTCAGCATCATGAAGCCGCCCGAGGAAGCGCAGCGTGTCATTGTCCAGCGCCTGCAGGCCAAGCGAGGCGCGGTTGATCCCGGCGCTCGCGAGGGCCGCATAGTTGGCGGCTTCGACCGACGATGGATTGCCTTCGAGCGTGATCTCGATGCTCGGCGCGAATCCCCACAGCGCCTCCGCTTCAATCAGCAGCCGTTCGACCAGACTCGGCGGCATCAACGACGGTGTGCCGCCGCCGAAAAACACGCTGTCCAGCGCTTCGCCGCCAGCATGCTCGGCCTCGAATCGCATGTCAGCGAGCAAAGCCTCCTGCCACTGCGCATGATCGACGCTGTCGCGGACATGGCTGTTGAAGTCGCAATAGGGACACTTGGCGAGGCAGAACGGCCAATGAATGTAGAGCGCGCGTGCCATGACTTGGCCTTACCCGCCGAATTGCTCCGCGACCAGCTTGGCGAAGGCATCCGCGCGGTGACTGATCTTGTGCTTTTCCTCAGGATCAAGCTCGGCAAAGGTGCGGGTATCGTCCAGCGACACGAACACCGGATCATAGCCAAAACCCATCGTGCCGCGTGGCGGCCAGGTCAGGGTGCCGTCGGCGCGGCCTTCGTAGACCGCGTGTTCGCCATCCGGCCAGGCGATGGCGAGGACGCAGGCAAAGTGGCACGAACGGTCAACATCGCTGCCCAGCGCGCACAGTTGCCCCTCGACCTTGCCCATCGCCATGTACCAGTCGCGCCCCGGTTTGCCTTCAAACCACTGCCGCTCGGCCCAGTCAGCGGTGTACACCCCGGGGCGGCCGTCCAGCGCATCGACGCACAGCCCCGAATCGTCGGCGAGGGCAGGCAAGCCCGATCCCTCCGCCGCAGCCCGTGCCTTGATCAACGCGTTATCAACGAAAGTCTTGCCGGTCTCCGCCGGCTCGGGCAGCCCGAGCGAGCCCGCCGAAATGCAGTTTAAGCCATAAGGCGCTAGCAAAGCTCCGATTTCCTTGAGCTTGCCGGCGTTATGCGTGGCAATCACAAGGGTTTCTGAGCCGAGTTTATGCATGTTCAATTTCCCGTCGTCCCGGGCTTGACCCGGGACCGCTGGCCCCCAAACGCAGCCTCGCATCGACGAGGCCAGCGGTCCCCGGTCAAGCCGGGGACGACAAAACTATTTCCCAGCTGCTTCGCCTTGCGCGGTGAAGATCCGGTCGCAGCCGATCCGCGCCAGCCGCAACAGCCGCAGCAGCGCTTCTTCGTCGTAAGTCGCGCCTTCGGCCGTGGCCTGAACTTCGGCGATCTGGCCGCCTTCGATCAGCACGAAGTTGGCGTCGGCATCGGCCGCGCTGTCTTCATCGTAATCGAGGTCGAGCACCGGGTTGCCGCGGAAAATCCCGCAGCTGACCGCAGCGACCTTGCGGGTCAGCGGGTCTTCGGTGATCGCGCCCGACTTCATCAGCGTATCGACGGCGATCCGCAGTGCCACCCAGGCACCTGAAATCGCGGCGGTGCGCGTGCCGCCGTCGGCCTGGATCACATCGCAATCGAGCGTGATCTGGCGTTCGCCCAGCTTCTTCATGTCGGTCACAGCGCGCAAGCTGCGCCCGATCAGCCGCTGGATTTCCTGCGTCCGCCCGCTCTGCTTGCCCTTGGCCGCTTCGCGATTGCCGCGGGTATGCGTGGCGCGCGGCAGCATCGAGTATTCTGCCGTTACCCAGCCTTCACCCTTGCCGCGCAGCCATGGCGGCAGGCGTTCCTCAACGCTGGCGGTGCAGATCACCTTGGTGTGGCCAAAGCTGACCAGCACCGAACCTTCGGCATGCTTGGTATAGTGCGGCTCAAAACTTATTTCGCGCATCTCGTCGGGTGCTCGGCCGGAAGGTCGCATTGCATTCTCCAAATGGACACCCAGTTCCGTTCGTCCTGAGCCTGTCGAAGGATCGTCCTTACTGGCAACCTCGCAAAAAGGAAGGACAGTGCTTCGACAAGCTCAGCATAGGCGGTTAAGGGTTGGAAGATGACCTCCCTCCCGATCACCGAACTTGACACCCGCACGCGCGAGATTTTTCGTGCCGTGGTGGAGGGCTATCTTGGCACCGGGCAGGCGGTCGGGTCGAAGACACTCGCTGGCGCGAAAGCTACGGGCGGGGCTGGACTCAACCTTTCGCCAGCCTCGATCCGCTCGGTCCTGCACCAGCTTGAAGGTCTCGGCCTGCTCGCCGCGCCGCACACCAGCGCGGGGCGCTTGCCGACCGAGCAGGGCCTGCGTCTGTTTGTCGACGGCATGATGCAGGTGGCCGAGCCGACCGCCGAAGAGCGCGCCGCGATCGAGCGGCAGGTTGCCCGACCCGGCCCGATCGAGGCTGCGCTGGCGGCGGCAACGACCGTGCTGTCGGACCTTTCGGCCTGCGCCGGGGTGGTGATGGTGCCGCGCCGCGACCCGCGCTTGAACCAGCTTCAGCTCGTCCCCCTCTCGGCAGGCCAGGCGCTCGCGGTGCTGGTCGGGGCGGATGGCGCTATCGAGAACCGCGTCGTGCAATTGCCTGCGGACCTGCCGCCGGGCGCGCTTGAGCAGGCTTCGAACTACATTTCATCGCATCTGGGCGGGCGAACGCTGGCGCAGGCGGTCCTGGCGATCCACGCCGAGATCGCGTCCGGCCGCAGCGCGCTCGATACGGTCAGTCGAGAACTCGTCCAGCGCGGCCTTGCGGTGTGGAGCGAGGACGCAGCGCAGCGTCCGGTGCTGATCGTGCGCGGGCAGGCCAACCTATTGGACGAAACGGCGCTGAGCGACCTCGAACGTGTTCGGTTGCTGCTCGATGACCTTGAAAACAAGCAGTCTGTCGCTGACTTGCTCAATTCGGCTCGTGAGGCTGAAGCGACGCGGATTTTCATTGGCGCCGAGAACCGGCTGTTCGCGCTTTCGGGATCGTCGGTGATTGCCTCGCCCTACCGAGATCGCGAGGGCCGGGTGGTCGGCGTGGTCGGGGTTATCGGCCCGACTCGGTTGAATTATGCGCGGCTCGTCCCCATGGTTGATTTCACCGCCCAATCGCTGGGCAAATTGATCGGTTAAGCGGAACTTTTTTGACATGAATGATGAGACCAAGCCGCAGGGCGACCCGGCGGCCCAAGCCGAATTGGCAGGTGTGCCTGACGAATTGCTCGAGAAGTCGGAAAGCCGACTGGACGACGCGCTCGACCGGCTGCGCGAAGATATCGAGGCGGCCAAGCAGGAAGTGCTTTACGCCAAGGCCGAAACCCAGAACGTGCGCCGCCGCCTGGAAAAGGACATTGCCGACGCACGCGCTTATGCCGCGACCGGTTTTGCGCGCGATATGTTAAGCGTGGCGGACAATCTTTCCCGTGCCTTGGACGCGGTTCCTCAGGAATTGCGTGAAGATGACAGGATGAACAGCCTGATCGCGGGCATCGAAGCCACCTCGCGTGAGATTGACAAGGTGTTCGGCATCCACGGCATCACCCGCATCGCCGCGACCGGACTGTCGCTCGACCCGAACCAGCACCAGGCGATGCTCGAAGTGCCAAACGCGGACGTTGAGCCGGGGACCGTGCTGCAGGAACTTCAAGCCGGCTACATGATCAAAGATCGCCTGCTCCGCCCGGCGATGGTCGCGGTGGCGAAGAAGCCGGATTAGGCGGCCTTCTCGAAGTTCTGTTTTGTCTTTTCGATCAGTCGAGCAAGTTCGCCGAAATCGTCCAGCTTGAGCAGCCGCGCGGCGCGCGCCACGTCTTTGCATGCCATCGCGTTCACGGTTAGTGCGTGAAGCTTGCCGTCGAATTGCACAAATCGAAACTGTGAATGAACCAGATCATTGCGGATGGCGCGCAGCTTTTTGAGCTCATCCTCCAGCGCTTTGTCTTTAGTCGCTTTTGGCAGTCGCAGTAGCACCTCTTCAAGCGAGGCAAACGCGTCGAGGAAGCGGCTTCGTTCGCGATGAAAGTCATCTTTGGTGTGGGCTAGTTCTGGCATCGCGAGGGGTATGAGCCGATCACACTGAAAACCCGTTAAGAAGCGTAGTTCGTCACGTTTTCGACTCCGCTAATTGCGGAAAATCGGCAGTTTCCCAAGATTCTCGAAGAAATCGATTGACCCGGAAATTTCTCCTGACTTCCACCCCCGCCGCAGCATGTACGCGTGCGCCACAATCTCGGCCTGCTGCTCGATCCCGTAGGCACTGAGCGGCTTGCCCGGCGTCAGCGTGTACGAATACCGCCGCTGCACCGCGCCCCACAGCGGGACGTACCACCAGCCCTTGGTCTGCATCTGCCAGACGTGCGTCATCTCGTGGATGAAGTGCCCCTGCAGCGCGGGCGAGGCCGCGCTGAAATCGTCGCAGTAATTCTCACCCTTGGGGTGGAAATGCAGGTGGCCCGTCGGTGCCATGGTCACGTGGCGTGGGTGGAACGGAAACCATTTGCGCCGCCGCACGATGACGCGCGCGGTATTGATGGCATCACCGAAAACCTCGCGGACCAGCGCGACTTCGCCTGCGGTCAGGGGCCGTTCTCCGCCGACCGGGCAGGTTTCTGCACTCAGGGCTTGGGTGCCTCGCTCGCCGCCCCCATGGCGGGCATATCGCCCATCGCGCCTGCGCCCATCACCTCGATCTTGGCTGGCACCGAAATCTTGTCGCCATCGGTGAAGGTCACGGTGAGTTCGGTCTCTGCGCCTGCCTTAAGGCCAGTGCCGACGTCGAACACCATCACGTGCGCCTGCCCGGGCTGAAAAGTCAGTGTGGTGCGCGGGTCGGCGGTGGCGTGATCGAATACCTTCATGTCACCGGTGTGGAGCTCGGTCTTGCCCGCTCCTTGCACGGCAACTGCGACGATGCCGATCACGTCCTTGCTCTGATTTTCGACTGCAAAATAGGCCGCGCCGGGGTTGCCGGGCACTGCGGGGAGCACCAGCCGGGCATCCTTCACTGTGACGCCGGGCTTGCCTTCGGGCGCGCTGCTGGCGGCTGCTTCGGGCTTGTCGCCCGCCTTGCAGGCACCCAGCGACATAGCCGCGATGGCAACGAACAAAGGAAGGGTAATTCGGTGGGCGCGGTTCATTCTGGGCATCCTTTCAGGTCCAACCCGTTTTGCCCTCGCTACTGGGCCGCCGCCCTTGTGCCAAGCAAAACCACACCTATATGCCCCCCTGAAAGAGCCGCCAGGATGCCTTGCCGCGAATGCGGGAGGCGAACCACGCGGTGTCACAAAGCAAGCAATGAATGGGGTTGAAATGGCTAAAGTAATCGGGATCGATCTTGGCACCACCAACAGCTGCGTTGCGGTCATGGATGGCGGCAAGCCCAAGGTTATCGAAAATGCCGAAGGCGCGCGCACCACGCCTTCGATCGTCGCCTTCACCAAGGATGGTGAGCGGCTGATCGGCCAGCCGGCCAAACGCCAGGCTGTGACCAATGGTGACAACACGATATTCGCGGTGAAGCGCCTGATCGGCCGCCGCTTTGACGATCCGGTGACCAAGAAGGACACCGAACTGGTCCCCTATACCATCGTCAAGGGCAAGAACGGCGACGCCTGGGTCAAGGCCGGCGGCGAAGACTATTCGCCAAGCCAGATCTCTGCCTTCATCCTGCAGAAAATGAAGGAAACCGCCGAGGCCTATCTTGGTGAAACCGTCACCCAGGCGGTGATTACCGTTCCCGCCTACTTCAACGACGCCCAGCGCCAGGCGACCAAGGACGCCGGCCAGATTGCGGGCCTAGAAGTGCTGCGCATCATCAACGAGCCGACAGCGGCCGCGTTGGCCTATGGCCTTGAGAAGAACGACGGCAAGACCATCGCAGTTTACGATCTTGGCGGCGGCACCTTTGACGTCTCGATCCTCGAGATTGGCGACGGCGTGTTCGAAGTGAAGAGCACCAACGGCGATACCTTCCTGGGCGGCGAAGATTTCGACAACGTGGTCGTCGAATATCTCGCCGAGCAGTTCAAGAAGAAGGAGAACATGGATCTCCGCACCGACAAGCTCGCGCTGCAACGCCTCAAGGAAGCGGCTGAAAAGGCCAAGATCGAACTGTCGAGCACCGCTTCGACCGAGATCAATCTGCCGTTTATCACTGCGCGTATGGAAGGTGGCAGCACCACCCCGTTGCACCTGGTTGAAACGATCACCCGCGCCGACCTCGAAAAGATGGTCGCAGCCCTGATCGAACGCACCAAGGAGCCGATGAAGAAGGCGCTCGCCGACGCGGGCCTCAAGGCTGCCGACATCGACGACGTCGTGCTGGTCGGCGGGATGACCCGCATGCCGCGCGTGCGCGAAGTGGTGAAAGACTTCTTCGGCAAGGAACCGCATACTGGCGTTAATCCCGACGAAGTCGTCGCCATGGGCGCGGCGATCCAGGCTGGCGTGCTGCAGGGCGACGTCAAGGACGTGCTGCTGCTCGACGTAACCCCGCTGTCGCTCGGCATCGAAACGCTGGGCGGCGTGTTCACCCGGATGATCGATCGCAACACCACGATCCCGACCAAGAAGAGCCAGACCTATTCGACCGCCGAAGACAACCAGCAGGCGGTGACGATCCGCGTGTTCCAGGGTGAACGCGAAATGGCGGCGGACAACAAGATGCTCGGCCAGTTCGATCTGGTCGGCATTCCGGCCGCGCGCCGGGGCGTGCCGCAGATCGAGGTTACGTTCGATATCGACGCCAACGGCATCGTCAATGTCCACGCCAAGGACAAGGGCACCGGCAAGGAGCAGCAGATCAAGATCCAGGCTTCGGGCGGGTTGTCCGATGCGGATATCGATCAGATGGTCAAGGATGCCGAGCAGTTCGCGTCTGACGACAAGGTCCGGCGTGAAGCGGCCGAAGCCAAGAACAACGCAGACAGCCTGGTCCACGCGACCGAGCAGCAGCTGGCCGAACATGGCGACAAGATCGACGCCGATCTGAAGTCGGAAATCGAAGCTGCGCTGGCCGAGGCCAAGACCGCAATCGAAAGCGGCAATTCCGAAGACATGACCGCCAAGACCCAGGCCCTGACCGAAAAGGCCATGAAAATGGGCCAGGCGATCTACGAGAAGGAGCAGGCTGCAGCTGCCTCGCCCGATGCTGAAGCTTCGGCTGAAGGTGGCGAAGACGTGGTCGATGCAGAGTTCTCGGAAGTCGACGAGAACAAGGGCTGATTGCAGCGATGAAACGGGATCGCCGCCGTGCTGACCGGCGCGGCGGCGGACTTGTGTGCGGGATGGGGCAATGGCGCTAGACGGCGACTATTACGAACTGCTCGAGATTGAGCGGACTGCGGACGATGGCACGATCAAGTCATCGTACCGCCGCTTGGCCATGCGTTGGCACCCGGACAAGAATCCAGGCGATGCGGACGCCGAGCACCGCTTCAAGGTGATCAGCGAAGCTTACGAAGTTCTCAAGGACCCGCAAAAGCGCGCCGCTTATGACCGGTTCGGCCACGAAGCCTTCAAGCAAGGCATGAGCGGCGGCGGCGGGCAGGGTGCCGGGGCCGGGTTCTCTGACCTTGGCGACATCTTCGAAACGATCTTCGGCAGCGCTTTTGGCGGCGGCGGACGCCAGCAGCCGCGGCGCGGCGCTGACCTTCGCTACGACATGGAAATCGGCCTCGACGAAGCGTTCCACGGCAAGCAGGCCGAAATCGAGATCGAAGTCGCCGCCAAGTGCGAAACCTGTGAAGGATCGGGCGCCGAGCCGGGCACCGGCAAGCGCCGCTGCAACCTGTGCGGCGGCCACGGCCAGGTCCGCGCGCAGCAAGGCTTCTTCATGGTCGAACGGACCTGCCCGACCTGCCACGGCCGCGGCGAGGTAATCGAAAAGCCGTGCCGCAATTGCCGCGGCGAGGGCCGGGTCGATACCCCGCAGAAACTGGACGTTGCGATCCCGCCAGGGGTCGATACCGGCACCCGCATCCGGCTTGCCGGACGGGGCGAGGCGGGACCGTTTGGCGCGCCGTCGGGCGACCTTTACATCTTCATTCACATTCGCCGTCATCAGGTGTTCGAACGCGATGGCTCGAACCTGGTTACCCGGGTCCCGATCGCTTTCACGACCGCGGCATTGGGCGGTGAGATCGAAATCCCTGGCCTCGATGGCGAGTGCATCAAGGTCGATATTCCCGCCGGGATCCAGTCAGGCAAGCAGCTGCGCAAGCGCGGCGCGGGAATGCCGGTGCTGCAGGGCCGTGGGCGCGGCGATCTGGTGACCGAGATCGTGGTTGAAACCCCGTCCAAGCTCAGCGCTCGCCAGAAGGAATTGCTGCGCGAGCTACAGGAAACCGAAACCGGCGACGAAACCCCGCAATCCAAGGGCTTCTTCGACCGGATCAAGGAAGCCTTCACCGGAACTTGAAGCCGTTCAACATGGTGATCGAGGCGCGCTAGTCAGTACGGGTCAGTTCTGTCCGTAGGCCGCTGATCAGGTTTGGATCGGCCCTGAGCCGATATTCTTCTTCATCGAGCACGGCATGGAAGGCCTCGTTCTTGCTTGCGGCAAGCACTGCTGGATCAAGCTCCATTCCCTTGGGCATGGTTGAGGCGATCAGGTCGATCATCCGCTCAACCCCGTGGAGGCGGCCCCACAGATAATCGTTCTCGCGATAGGCGCGGCTGAAGAAGGCGCCGAAATTGTAGAACTCGGTGCCGCGCAGCACCGCATGGGCGCGGCCGGGGCGGATCGAATTGCAGTCCTCAGGCGAAATGCGATCGACCTTGGCCGGCTCGAACTCGGTCGAGCCTTCGCCGCGCAGCAGGGGCAGGGTGACCGTGTCGTAGAACGGGAAGCCCAGATATGTCAGCAGCACCCGCCGCTTGAGTTCGCGCGGCATCTTGGCGAGCGCCTGGACCAGCAATCCATCAACCACCAGATCGGTGGCCGGGAGCTGGCGGCGCCGGGCGATAGCATCGAGCACCGCGCCCGGATTATGTTCGAAATCGCGTGCGAT
>JANXUP010000035.1 GCA_025356175.1 Sphingomonadaceae bacterium
GCTTCGATCCGCCCAGCACCTTGATGCACTGGACGCGCTTGGCACCGCTGTTGTCAGCGACCTCAAGCTGGGATTGCATCTGGATCATTGATCCGGTTCCTTCTCACTGGCTTGCCGGTACGAGTCCGGCAGTTCCAAAAATCGTTTAAACGTCAGCACCGAGAGCGTAGCCCTCAAACGTCAGCCTCGACTGCGGTGCCCTTGCTGGCAGTGACGCGTTCGATCACCTTCCAGGTCTTGAGCTTCGACATCGGACGGGTCTCTTCGATCCGCACCGTCTCGCCGGTCTTGAACGTGTTGTCTTCATCGTGCGCGTGATACTTCTTCGAACGGCGGATGATCTTCCCGTAAAGCGGGTGCTTCACCTTGCGTTCGACCTTCACTACCACGGTCTTGTCGGTCTTGTCGGAAACCACGGTCCCGGTCAGAATACGCTTGGGCATCGTGGGCTCCTTACTTCGCGGTGCGGGCGCGTTCGCCCTGCAACGTTTTGACCCGGGCGATACCGCGGCGCACTTCCTTGATGCGGGCAGGGCGCTCGAGCTGGTTGGTCGCGGCCTGGAAGCGCAGGTTGAATGCCTCGCGCTTGAGGTCGCCGAGGTCGGCGGTCAGCTGATCGTCGCTCTTGGTGCGCAGATCGCTGGTCTGGTTTGAATTCTTCTTGGCCATCATACGGCTCCCAGATGGCTGGTGTCACCCAGGCGGGCGACGACCTTGACCTTGATCGGCAGCTTCATTGCAGCACGGCTGAAGGCTTCGGCGGCGAGGGGGCCCGCAACACCGTCCAGCTCGAACAGGATGCGGCCCGGCTTGACCCGTGCTGCCCAGTATTCAACCGAACCCTTGCCCTTGCCCTGACGGACTTCGGCCGGCTTCTTCGACACCGGCACATCCGGGAAAATGCGGATCCAGAGACGGCCCTGACGCTTGATGTGACGCGTGATCGCGCGGCGAGCCGCTTCGATCTGACGAGCGGTGATCCGCTCCGGTTCGAGGGCCTTGAGGCCGTACGAACCGAAGTTGAGATCGGTGCCGCCCTTGGCGTCGCCCTTGATCCGGCCCTTGAAGGCCTTGCGGAATTTGTGCTTTTTAGGCTGCAACATGACTTAGTTCCTGCGATCTTCGCGAGCCGGACGAACGCCGGTGGTCTGCGCTTCAAGCATCAGGCGATCTTGCGCCATCGGGTCGTGGCCAAGGATTTCGCCCTTGAACACCCAGACCTTGATGCCGATGATCCCGTAGGTCGTCAGCGCTTCGACATTGGCATAATCGATGTTGGCGCGCAGCGTGTGGAGCGGCACGCGGCCTTCACGGTACTGTTCGACACGGGCGATTTCAGCGCCGCCGAGACGGCCGCCGCAAACCACCTTGATGCCTTCAGCGCCAAGCCGCATGGCCGACTGCATCGCCCGCTTCATCGCGCGGCGGAAAGCCACACGGCGAATGAGCTGGTCAGCAATGCCTTGAGCTACGAGCCGTGCATCGACTTCCGGCTTGCGGATTTCGACGATGTTCAGCTTGACGTCACTGCCGCTGGTCATCTTGGCGAGCTGCGAGCGCAGCTTTTCAATGTCCGCGCCCTTCTTGCCGATGATCACGCCAGGGCGCGCAGCATAAATGGACACGCGGCACAGCTTGGCCGGACGTTCGATCACCACCTTGGAAATCGCCGCCTGCGGCAGCGTATCCATGATGAACTTGCGCATCTTGATGTCTTGTTCAAGCAGCTGCGTGTAGTTCTTGCCTTCGGCGTACCAGCGGCTGTCCCAGGTGCGATTGATCTGGAGGCGCAGGCCGATCGGATTGCTTTTATGACCCATCTCAGGCCTCCCCAGCTTCAGCTTGTTCGCGCACCACAATCCGCAGCCGGCTGATCGGCTTGAGGATCCGGGTCGACTTGCCGCGACCGCGGGTGTGGAAACGCTTCATCGTGATCGACTTGCCGACGCTGGCTTCAGCCACCACCAGCGCATCGACATCGAGGTTGTGATTGTTTTCCGCGTTGGCGATCGCCGAGGCGAGCACCTTGCGGGCGTCAACCGCCATCGCCCGCTTCGAAAAGGCGAGGATGTTCATCGCGTCTTCGACCTTGCGGCCACGGATCAGCGCAGCAACCAGGTTGAGCTTCTGGGCCGAACCACGGATCGTGGTGCCAACCGACAGCGCTTCGTTGTCAGCAACGCGGCGCGGAGATTTTTCCTTGCCCATCAGCGCTTGCCCTTCTTGTCCGCGGCGTGACCCGGGAAAGTGCGCGTAGGCGCAAATTCACCGAGTTTGTGGCCGACCATGTCTTCGTTGACCGAGACCGGGATGAACTTGTGTCCGTTGTAGACGTTGAACGTCAGGCCAACGAACTGCGGCAGAATCGTCGAGCGACGCGACCAGGTCTTGATAGGACTGGCGCGGCTGCTGCCCTGATCCTGCGCGGCTTCCGCCTTCTTCAGCAGGTGCAGGTCGACGAAGGGGCCTTTCCAGACGGAACGTGCCATGGTGGCTTACCTCTTCTTCTTGGCGTGACGCGAACGGATAATCATC
>JANXUP010000043.1 GCA_025356175.1 Sphingomonadaceae bacterium
TCCGATTTCCGCCAACCGTGCCGAACTGCTGGCGATCGCCACCTCGGTCGCCAACGAAAAGCTGATCGACAAGTCGATCGTGATCGAGGCGATGGAAGAAGCGATCCAGAAGTCTGCGCGCAACCGCTATGGTGCGGAGAACGACATTCGCGCCAAGCTCGATCCGCGCACCGGCGATCTGCGGCTGTGGCGCGTGGTCGAAGTGGTTGAGGAAGTCGAAGACTACTTCAAGCAGGTCGATCTGAAGACCGCGGAGAAGCTGCAGGCCGATGCCAAGCTGGGCGATTTCATCGTCGATCCGCTGCCTCCGGTCGATCTGGGGCGGATCGACGCGCAGTCGGCCAAGCAGGTGATCTTCCAGAAGGTCCGCGATGCCGAGCGTGACCGCCAGTTCGAGGAATTCAAGGACCGCGGCGGCGAGGTTGTGACAGGCGTGATCAAGTCGGTCGAATTCGGCCACGTGATCGTCAACCTCGGCCGCGCCGAAGGCGTGATCCGCCGCGACCAGCAGATCCCGCGCGAAGTTGCCCGCGTCGGCGAACGCGTCCGGGCGCTGATCCTCAAGGTTGAGCGCCAGAACCGCGGGCCGCAGATCTTCCTCAGCCGCGCGCACCCCGATTTCATGAAGAACCTGTTTGCGCAGGAAGTGCCCGAAATCTATGACGGCATCATCACCATCATGGCCGCCGCCCGCGATCCGGGCAGCCGCGCCAAGATCGGCGTGATCAGCCGCGATAGCAGCATCGACCCGGTCGGTGCCTGCGTCGGCATGAAGGGCAGCCGCGTTCAGGCGGTCGTGCAGGAAATGCAGGGCGAGAAGATCGACATCATCCCCTGGTCGGAAGACACTGCAACCTTCGTGGTCAATGCGCTCCAGCCCGCCACGGTCAGCCGGGTGGTGATCGATG
The DNA here is from genome assembly GCA_025356175.1 of Sphingomonadaceae bacterium. Lineage (GTDB taxonomy): Bacteria > Pseudomonadota > Alphaproteobacteria > Sphingomonadales > Sphingomonadaceae > Novosphingobium. The sequence continues at coordinate 909 of JANXUP010000043.1, forward strand.
AGGAAGAAGGCCGCATCGAAGTGGTCGTTCCCGACGATCAGCTCAGCCTGGCAATCGGTCGCCGCGGCCAGAACGTGCGGCTCGCCAGCCAGCTGACCGGTAGCCAGATCGACATCCTGACCGAGGCCGAAAGCTCCGAAAAGCGCCAGCGCGAATTTGCCGAGCGTTCGAAGATGTTCGAGGAAGAACTCGACGTCGATGAAACGCTGTCGCAGTTGCTGGTCGCCGAAGGCTTCAGCGAGCTGGAGGAAGTCGCCTACATCGACGTCTCGGAACTCGCGAACATCGAAGGCTTCGACGATGAACTGGGCGAAGAGCTGCAGAGCCGCGCACAGGAAGCGCTCGACCGGCGCGAGGAGGCACACCGCGTGCAACGCCGTGAGCTCGGCGTGGAAGATGCGCTGGCCGAAATCCCGCATTTGACCGAAGCGATGCTGGTCACGCTGGGCAAGGCCAAGATCTTCACGCTCGACGATCTGGCCGATCTCGCCACTGACGAACTGATCGCCAAGAAGCGGGTCGAACAGCGCCGCCGTGACGGCAGCGCTCCGGCGCGCAAGGAACGCGAACAGGATCGTGGCGGAGTGCTCGGCGAATACGGCCTCTCGGAAGAGCAGGGCAACGAGATCATCATGGCCGCACGCGCACACTGGTTTGAAGACGAAGATGGCGCAGCCGCGCCGGGGTCCGAAGACGAAGACGAAGACGAAGACGAAGTCGTCGCCGCGCCAGCAGCAGAGGAGGCCGCTGATGCGGATTCCTCACAATGAGCCGCTAGATTCCGGTACCTCCGGGCGGGCCGAGAGGCCCAAAATTCACGGATCGGCCGCAGCCGATCCGGAGAGAAAGTGTATCCTGACCGGGGACAACGGTTCCCGCGATGATCTGCTCCGTTTGGCGATCTCGCCCCCCAAACCTGACGGGACCTGCGAAGTTCTTCCCGATGCTTTGGCCCGTGCGCCAGGACGAGGGGCATGGATCGGCGTCTCACGCGGCGAACTTGAAGCGGCGATTGCCACTGGCAAAGGTGGAGGCAAGCTCAAAGCCGCGCTGGCCCGCGCGTTCAAGGGTGCTGCGCTGACCATTCCGACCGACCTGCCCGAACGCGCCGAAGCGGCGCTGCGCCGCGCCTTTACCGACCGGCTTGGCCTGGAAATGAAGGGCGGGCGCCTGCTCACCGGATCGGACCGGATCGCCGAGAACGCACGGATGGGCAAAGTCTCGTGGTTGGCGCATGCCGCCGATGCCGGTGAAGACGGCTCACGCAAACTTGATCAGGCCTGGCGCGTCGGGCGCGAGGAAGAAGGCTCGGGCCTTCATGGGCTGACACTTCCGCTGGACCGGGCAGCGCTGTCTGTGGCATTGGGCCGCGACAACGTCGTCCATCTGGCGCTGACCGACCGCGAAGCCGCGGCGCGCCTCGACCTCCCGCTACGGCGCTTGCTGCGCTTTCTGGGGCAAGGATACGAACAGGAAATGGGCGCAGGCTCGGCCGAAACGGCCGCTCCTGCGGCTCGCGACGAATTGAGATTTGAAGGGCTAGATTGAAGATGAGCGATAGCGACAACAAACCGACTCTGGGCAGGAAGCCGCTTGGGCTGAAGCGCTCGGTCGAAGCGGGCCAGGTTCAGCAGACCTTCAGCCACGGCCGCACCAACAAGGTGGTGGTCGAGGTCAAGCGTCGCAAGCTGATCGGCAAGCCCGGCGAAGCTCCGGTTGCTGCGCCACCACCGCCGCCGCCGCCGCCCGCTCCGGTGGCTGAAGCGCCGCGCGCACCTGCGCCAAAACCCGCCGCGCCCAGCGCCGAGAGCCGCCAGGAAATGCAGGCCCGCCTGCTGCGCGAGGCTGAAGAAGCGCGGATGAATTCGATGGAGCTCGCCAGCCGCCGCGAGCAGGACCAACGCACCGCCGCGCAGGACGAGGAACGCCGCCGCACTGAAGACAAGGACAAGGCCCCCGCAGCGCCTGCGACTGCGGCTGCTGCGGCTGTTGCAGCTGCTGCCACCTCCGAAGCGGCTCCCGCCGAGGTTGCGGCGCCCGCCGCCGAAACCGCGGACGAAGCCCCGCGTGGTTCCGCTGCACCAGCGGCCCGCCGCTTCACCCCGATTGCTGCGCCCAAGCGCCCCGAACCGGCCAAGAAGCCCGCGCACCCGCGCGACAAGACCCCGGCCGAGCGCCGCCATGCCGGTAAACTCACCGTCAGCCGCGCGCTCAATGAAGATGAAGGCGCCCGCGCCCGCAGTCTCGCCGCATTGAAGCGTGCCCGCGAGAAGGAAAAGCGCGCGCACTTCGCCGGGCAGAGCCAACCGCGCGAAAAGCAGGCCCGCGATGTGATCGTGCCCGAGGAAATCTCGGTGCAGGAACTCGCCAACCGCATGGCCGAAAAGGGTTCCGACCTGATCAAGGCGCTGTTCAAGATGGGCGTGCCCGTGGCGATGGGCGACGTGATCGACCAGGATACCGCCGAGCTGCTCGTCGAGGAATTCGGCCACAACATCCAGCGCGTCTCGGAAAGCGATGTCGATATCGACAATGCCGAGGACGTCGATGCGGCCGAAACGCTGCAGGCGCGTCCGCCGGTCGTTACGATCATGGGCCACGTCGATCACGGCAAGACCAGCCTGCTCGACGCGTTGCGCGGCACTGATGTGGTGCGCGGCGAAGCCGGCGGGATCACCCAGCATATCGGTGCTTACCAGATCAAGACCAAGGGCGGTGACCTCATCACCTTCCTCGATACCCCGGGCCACGAAGCCTTCACCGAAATGCGCATGCGCGGTGCCAACGTCACCGATATCGTGGTGTTGGTGGTGGCCGGCGATGACGGGCTGATGCCGCAGACGATCGAGGCGATCAACCACACCAAGGCGGCCGGCGTGCCGATGATCGTGGCGATCACCAAGAGCGACAAGCCCGAATTCAACGCCCAGAAGATCCGCGAACGCCTGCTCGAACACGAAGTGGTGGTCGAGGCGATGTCGGGCGATGTCCAGGACGTCGAACTGTCAGCCAAGACCGGCTCCGGGCTCGATACGCTGATCGAGAAGATCAACCTTCAGGCCGAGCTGCTCGAACTCACCGCCAACCCTGATCGCGCCGCAGAGGCGACCGTGATCGAGGCCAAGCTCGACAAGGGCAAGGGCCCGCTGGCCACGGTGCTGATCCGCCGCGGCACGCTCAAGGTCGGCGACATCCTGGTGGTCGGCACCCATTCGGGCCGCGTCCGCGCGATGCTCGATGACAAGGGCCGCCAACTGAAGACCGCGCCGCCGTCGCTCCCGATCGAAGTGCTCGGGCTCAATGGCGTGCCGATGGCCGGCGATACGCTAACCGTGGTCGACAGCGAGGCGCGGGCGCGTGAAGTTGCGCTTTACCGTCAGGAAAAGGCGACTGAGAAGCGCACCACCACCGCCCCGGCGAGCCTGGAAAACATGTTCTCGGCGCTCGCGGCCAAGCAGGTGCTGCTCGAATACCCGGTGGTCATCAAGGCCGACGTGCAGGGCAGCGCCGAGGCGATTGTCAATGCGCTCAACAAGATCTCGAACGATGAGATCAAGGTACGGATACTCAGTTCGGGCGTGGGTGCGATCACCGAAAGCGACGTCAACCTCGCCTTCTCGAGCGGGGCGCCGGTGATCGGCTTCAACGTTCGCCCCAATGCCAAGGCGCGCGAAATGGTCGAGCGCCACAAGGTGACGATGAAATACTTCGACGTCATCTATAAGCTGACCGAGGAAGTCGCCAAGGAAATGGCCGGAATCTGGGGCCCCGAACGGATCGAGCACGTGCTTGGCCGCGCCGAGGTCAAGGAAGTGTTCCCGGCGGGCAAGCGCGACAAGGCGGCCGGTCTGCTGGTCATCGAAGGCGCAATCCGCAAGGGCCTGTTCGCCCGTCTTACCCGCGCCGATGTCATCGTTTCCAAAACCACGATTGCCTCGCTGCGCCGCTTCAAGGACGACATCGCCGAAGTCCGCGCCGGCCTCGAATGCGGGGTGGTGCTGACCGACACCAACGATATCAAACCGGGCGACCAGCTCGAAGTTTTCGAGGTCGAGGAGCGCGAACGGACCCTTTAAGGGGCCGTTCGCCGCTTAGCGCCGCACCGGTTCGATGGCCAACATCCCCGCCACGCCAGAGGGCCGCTCGGTCCGCCTGCTGAAGGTGGGCGAGCAGGTTCGCCATGTGTTGTCCGAACTGCTCGCGCGGCAGGCGGTGCATGACGAGGTGCTGACGGCACGGACAGTCAGCGTCACCGAAGTGCGGATGAGCCCTGACTTGCGTCATGCCACGGTGTTCGTGAAGTCACTGCTCGGCGCGGATGAGGACATTGTGCTGAAAGCGCTGCGCACCAACACCGCCTATTTCCAGAAGGAAGTCGCCGGTAAGCTCAAGCTGCGCTTTGCCGCCAAGCTCAAGTTTCTTGGCGATGAAAGCTTTGACGAGGCGAGCCGGATCGAGGCCTTGCTGGCCAATCCCAAGGTGCGCCGCGATATCGAGGACTAACCCGGCATCAGCCGCGCATCGATCGTGATTGTCACGATCTTGCCGACCATCATCGAATAGGCGGTCATCCCGAAATCGCGGCGGTTGATCCGCGCCTGGGCGTTGAGCTGCACCGGTTCGCGGCCGGTGGCCTGCGCCGGCGGGTCCTTGAAAGTTACTGCCAGGGTGGCCGGACGGGTCACGCCGCGCGCGGTGATCTCGCCATCGACTTGCGCGGAGATGGCGCCGGTCATCGTCATCCGGTGGCCCGTAAAGCGCACCATCGGATACTGCTGGACCCAGAAAAAGTCCTTGCTGCGTAGATAGTTGGTATCGGAGGCTCCGCCAGCATCAAGCGCCGAGGCATCGAGTTCTACATCAAGGTCGATGGCATCGAGCCGCGCCGGATTGAGCCGGATCGAACCGCGCATTTGCGGAAATCGCGCGGCCTTGCTGCCGAAGCCCATGTACGAGACACGAGCGTTGACCGAGCTGTGTGCGCCATCCAGCCAGTAGTGGTGGGCTACTGCCGGGGCAGTCGCCGCAACAGCCAGCAATGGAATCAAGGCAAGCACAAATCGCACTGAGACCCTCTTCATCACTATTGCGCAATGCTGATGCAATCGGTTGCCGATCCGCCCCATCCTGTCAATCGCACTGGCGCTTTTTCACCACGTCCCTATGTGAGGAAGCGGGATGGCCAAGCTCTACTTTTACTACGCCAGCATGAACGCGGGCAAATCGACCACGCTGCTTCAGGCGAATTTCAACTATCACGAACGCGGCATGACGACGATGCTGTGGACTGCCGAGCTCGACGATCGCAGCGGCGACAAGGCGATTGAGAGCCGCATCGGGCTGAATGCGGATGCACACCGGTTCAATGCGGCAACCGACCTCCACGAACGCGTCATGGCCGCGCACAAGGTCGAACCGCTGGCTTGCGTGATGGTCGATGAGGCGCAGTTCCTCACCGAAGTCCAGGTCTGGCAACTCGCCCGGCTGGCCGACCAGGCAAGTATTCCGATCTTATGTTATGGCTTGCGCACCGATTTCCAGGGCGAGCTGTTCCCGGGCGCCAAGCTGCTACTCGGCATCGCGGACTCGCTGATCGAATTGAAGGCCGTCTGCCACTGCGGCCGCAAGTCGAGCATGAACCTGCGGGTCGATGAGAGCGGCGCGGCGGTCAAGCAGGGCGCGCAGACCGAGATCGGCGGGAATGACCGCTATGTCGCGCTGTGCCGCAAGCATTTCGCCGAAGCGTTGGGGTGGTGGGCGTGAAGCCCGGCCGGGAGATATTCTTGAAATGAACGATACCATTGTCCAGGCCGCAGCGCTGATTCCGGCGCTGATCTTCGCGATTGTGTTCCATGAAGTGGCCCACGGCCTTATGGCGCGGCACTTTGGCGATCCCACTGCAGAGCGGCAAGGGCGGCTCAGCCTCAATCCGTTCCGCCATGTCGATCCGATTGGTACGGTGATCCTGCCCGGTATCCTGGCCCTGGCGCACATGCCGGTGTTCGGCTGGGCCAAGCCGGTGCCGGTCGACGCACGCCAGCTGCGCAATCCGCGCCGCGACATGATGCTCGTCGGAGCGGCTGGGCCGGGTTCTAACCTGATCATGGCGGGAATCGCGGCAGTTGTGCTGGGGCTTGCCGTTGGTCAGGCTGGTGAATTGCAGGATCCGCATACCGCGCTCGGATTTTTCCAGCTCAACCTGCTCAACTTCATTTCGATCAACGTCTTCCTGGCGCTGTTCAACCTGTTGCCGATCCCTCCGTTCGATGGATCGCACATCGTCGAGGGCTTACTGCCCGAGCGGATGGCGCAAGGCTATGCCAAGTTCCGTGCTGTCGGCATGCTGATCCCGATTTTCCTGATCATCGTGCTGCCGCAGCTGATCCCGGGTTTCAGCGTGACGCAGTACCTGATCGCCCCGGTCGAGTGGGTGATCGGCTGGTATGCCCGGCTTGCGGCGCTCGTTGCCGGGGTTTAGTTCTTGCTGCACGGCTGGATCATCCTCGATAAGCCGCTGGGGCTGGGCAGCACGCAGGCGGTCGCAGCGGTCAAGCGCAACTTGCGCGAAGCCGGCCTCGGCAAGGTCAAGGTCGGCCATGGCGGCACGCTAGATCCGCTCGCGACCGGGGTGCTGCCGATCGCGCTAGGCGAGGCGACCAAGCTTGCGGGGCGGATGCTCGATGCGAGCAAGCGCTATGCCTTCACCGTCGCCTTCGGTGCGGAGACTGACACGCTCGACCTTGAAGGTAAGATAATTGCGACGAGCAATGCGCGGCCGATGCCAGCGCAGATCGAGGCTGTCCTGCCGCGCTTCACTGGGCCGATCGAGCAGATACCGCCGGCCTATTCAGCGCTCAAGGTGGGCGGCGAGCGTGCCTACGACCTGGCGCGCGCAGGGGAGGAAGTTG
>JANXUP010000065.1 GCA_025356175.1 Sphingomonadaceae bacterium
TGGGCCAGACCCTTGTGCGCGATCAGGTCGGTGGCGGCGAAGGCATAGCCGAACATCACCACCACCGCGCCGAGCGAAATCCAGAACAGGGGAATGGCCGCCTTGCTGCGCGCGAGCAGCGCGAGGCCGCCGAGCAGGCCGCTGAAGGTCGCCACTGCATAGACCCAGTTGTACCACACCGGCAGCGCCGCGTAGTAGCTGAGCGACCAATCATCGACCGGCCCCATCGCCGCAGCACCCAGCTTGAACTGGCTGTAGCAGGCATAGCAGCCCGCCAGTTCCCACAGCACCAGAATGACGGCCACGATTTTGAACCATGCCGGCGGCTGGGAAGTTGTGCTCATGTTCGGTCTCCCTCTCGTCAAACTTTAGCGTCTGATCGGTCCGTCAGCAGCGTTCTTCCACTTCAGGCGCAATCGGGCAAGTCGGCTTCGCGCTTGACCTGCCGTTCCGGGTGCCGTTCATCGCTGGACACATGTCTGCCTTTCTCTTCACTATGCTGGCCGCGCTCGTCGCCGGGCTTGGCGCGCGCGACCAGATGCTGGTCGCATCGCTGGCCGCGCGGCGCGGCGCGGGCATCGGCCTGCTGGTGGCGGCGCTGACGGTCGCCGTGCTCAGCGCGGGCATTGCCGGCTGGGCAGGTGGGCTGGTCGCGCCGCAGCTGACGCCCCGTGCGCGGACCTTTCTGGTCGCCATGGCGCTGGGGCTGGCGGCTTTCGAAATGCTGGTCCTGCGTCCGCGCCGAGCGGCGGCCGAGCCGACCGAATCGCTCGGCGCACTGGCAGTGGTGTTGCTCGCGCACGAATTGACCGATGCAGCGCGGCTGCTGGTCTTCGCCATTGCTGCAGCGAGTGCAGTACCGGCCTTTGCCTTGGCGGGCGGCATGGCTGGCTGCGGTGCCAGTATCGTCATCGGCTGGAGTGCCGGCGATATGCTGCTGCGCCTGCCGCTGGTCTGGTTGCGCGCGGGGCTGGGCGTGGTGCTGGCGCTGGTCGCGCTTTACCTGGTGGTCTGACTGGCTGACTGAGCATATCGCGCCGCCAAGCCAGCTGCTATGCGCAGCAAGATGACAGAGATCACCATCAAGTCCGGCGCCAGCGACGCCCAGATTGCGCACTGGCTTGAACGGCACATTGGCCGCGCGCTGGCAGCAAGCGCCGAGCCGGTCGCGATCACCATCCCGGGCGGTTCGACCCCGTTCCCGATTCTGGCGGACCTCCATCGCTCGGCGCTCGACTGGGCGCGGATCACCGTCTGGCCGGGCGATGACCGGGTGGTTCCCGAAGATCACCCGGCGAGCAATGTCGGGCGTATCCGCGCGGCGCTCGAACCGCTCGGCGCGACTGTGGCCGCGCTGAGCGAGCAGGCCCGGCCGCCGCACTTTGCGCTGACCTGGTTGGGGATGGGCGCGGACGGGCATGTCGCATCGCTGTTTCCCAATACCGAGCCGCGCGTCGATGATCCCATGCGGGTGCGCCGGTTGACCCCCGATCCGCTGCCGCCGGAGGCGCCGTTCGACCGGATCAGCATGACCATGCCGGCGCTGCTTGACAGCGATGCCTTGTTGTTTGTGATCCGCGGCGCAGACAAGGCCGCGCTGTTTGCCGCAGCCGGCCGGGGTGAGAATGACCTGCCGGTGGCGCGGCTGCTGGGTGCGGCGAAGCAGCCGGTGACGTGCTTCACCTGATCCCCGCGCCATTGCACCGGGTGGGCTTGCGACTGGCGCACGCGGTGCGGCGGCGCTGGTGGCGGATTGCCAGGGTGCGGCTCGAAGGGTGCCGGGTGATTGCGCGCGACAGCGCCGGGCGCGTGCTGCTGATCCGGCACTCCTATGGCAGCGGCAACTGGATGCTGCCGGGTGGCGGCATCGCGCGGCGTGAACCGCCACTGGCTGCGGCGCTGCGTGAACTGACAGAGGAAACCGGCCTCGAACTTGCCGGGCCGCGCTGTCTCATGGTGCTTGAAGAAGCGCTCTACGGCACGGTCAACCGCGTCCACATGTTCACTGGCCTGACCAGCGGCGATCCGGTCTGCGATGAGCGCGAGGTGATCGAGGCGCGGTTTTTCGCGCCTGAAGCAATGCCGGATGACCTGTCACCCCATCTGGGGCGGCACCTCGGCGACTGGCTGCAGCTGGCTGGCAGTTGACAAGCAGGGCCCGGGACATGGCAGTCCCGGGCCCTGCATCGCGCGGCAGCTTGCCGCCTTCAGTTTGCCTTCTTTTCGGCAAGCACTTCGACTGCGGCTTCGCCCATGGTCTTGCACTTGGGCACTTCGTTCTGGATGAAGGCTGAGCTCTTCGTCTTGTCGCTGCTGCCGAAGATGTCGATGATGGCCGTCTTTTCCTTCATGGTGTCGGCAAACACCGTATCGGTGTCCTTCTTGGCGCCAATCGAAGCGATCGCCATCAGCGCCGCTGCCTGATCGTTCATCTTGCCAATGGTGACCGTGTCCTTGGCCGTCCCGTCATCGATGTTCAGCACCTGGGCAACGGCCAGGCTGGTCGCCGCGCAGTGGACCAGATCTTCATACTTGAGGCCATCATCGGCGCTCAGCAGGGTCGGCAGCGAAAAGGCGGCGAGCGCCACCGCAGTGGCGGCAAGTTTGATCTTCATGTTTAACGGTCCCCTGATTGGCCAACGGGAGCGTGGTCTCCCGGTCTCTCACTTGGCGATTAATAGCTGAACGCCGCGTGATTACTTGCAAAAAAGCGACAGTCAGAACGGCAATTTCCCCTGGCTGGCAACGACCGGCATGGCTTCGTCATCTGGCTCTTCATCCAGCGACGAAAGCGTTAGTCCGACCAACCGGACCGGCTGGGCAAGCGGCAGCACTTCTTCGAGCAGCGCGTGGCCCAGGGCCGTGAATTCGGCCTTGTCCGCCACGGCACGCGGCAGCGAACGAGAGCGGGTGAGCTGGGTGAAATCGCCATGCTTGAGCTTGAGGGTCACGGTGCGGCCCTGGCTGCCGCTCTTCTCGATCCGCGCCCAGGTCAGCTCGATAATCTGCGCCAGCACCTCGCGCAGCGCCGAGCCAGAGGAAAGGTCCTTGTCGAGCGTGCGTTCAGTGCCGACCGACTTGCGCGCACGGTTGGCCTTGACCCGGCGCAAGTCGATGCCTCTCGCGGCACGGTAGAGATATTCGGCCTGGGCCCCGAAGTGCCGGCGCAGGAAGTCGATGTCGCAGGGGGCGAGGTCGGCCCCGGTTTCGATTCCCAGCGCCGCCATCTTCTCCGCGCCTTTTGGTCCGATCCCGAAGAAGCGGCGCACCGGAAGGCCAGCAACAAAGTCGGCGCCCTCACCGGGGCGGATCACGCACAGGCCATCGGGCTTGTTCTCGTCGCTGGCGAGCTTGGCGAGGAACTTGTTGTACGAAACGCCCGCACTGGCGGTGAGGCCGGTTTCGGTCTTGATCCGCGCCCGGATCAATTCGGCGATGCGCACTGCCGAGCCGATGCCCTTCAGATCCTCGGTCACGTCGAGGAAGGCTTCGTCGAGGCTCAATGGTTCGACCAGCGGGGTGTAATCAAAGAAGATGCCGCGGATCTGGTGCGACACTTCTGTGTAAGCGGCGAACCGTGGCGGGCGGAAGATCAGCTCGGGGCAGAGCCGCCGAGCGGTGACCGAAGGCATCGCCGAGCGGCAGCCGAACTTGCGCGCCTCATAGCTGCATGTGGTCAGCACGCCGCGCGGCCCCGATCCGCCCACCGCCACCGGCAGCCCGCGCAGCGACGGATCGTCGCGCTGTTCGACGCTGGCATAGAAGGCATCCATATCCACGTGGATGATCTTGCGCAGTCCGTTGGCCTGATTGGCGGGATCGTCTTCTGGGCCGTCGGTCATGGCTGCAGGATAGCGCCATTCGCCCGCATACGAAAAGAGCCCGTTCGCGGCCTTGCCAGCCGTAACGTGAGCGGCCATTGGCAGCGCCATGCCCCAGCGTGATCCTACTGCGGCCGGATACGGCGCCGGACCCGGCGAATTCATCGCGCTGATGGCGATGACCATGGCGCTGCAGGCGATGTGCATCGACGCGATGCTCCCGGCGCTGGGCGATATCGCAACCGAACTTCACGTCGCCGATCCCAACCGCCGCCAGCTGGTGGTGGGCGTGTTCCTGTTCGCCGCCGGGCTTGGCTCGCTCTTGCCCGGCGCGCTGGCGGATCGATACGGCCGCCGCCCGGTGCTGTTCGTCTGCTTCGGCGGCTATATCGTGCTGTCGTTGGCCTGCGCGCTGGTGACCGACTTTACCACGCTGCTGGTGCTGCGCGCCGTCCAGGCGCTGTTCTCGGCTGGCCTTGCAGTGCTGCCCAGCGCGATCATCCGCGATCGGTTTGCCGGTGATGCAATGGCGAAAATGATGTCGACCATCTCGGTGGTCTTCATGATTGTGCCGATGCTCGCGCCGACTTTCGGCCAGGGGGTGCTGCTGGTGGCGAGCTGGCGCTGGATCTTTGGCGGCATGGCGGTGATGGCGCTGGTCGTTGGCGTGTGGGCCTACCTGCGGCTGCCCGAAACGCTGCACCCCGATTATCGCCAGCCGGTCAAACCAAAGCGCATTGCGCTGAACATGTGGGAAGCGGCGAGCAACCGCGCCGCGATCGGCTATGTCATGGGCGGGGCGCTGCTGACCGGCGGGCTGTTCGGCTATATCAATTCTGCCCAGCAGCTGATTGGCGAACACTTCGGCGCCGGACCGCGCTTCCCGTTGATGTTCGCGATCATGGCCGGCGGCATTGCGGCGGCCAACCTGACCAATTCGCGGATTGTCGAGAAGTTTGGCGCGCGCCGCGTCAGCCATTCGGCACTGCTGGTGTTTATTGTGGTGGGGGCGCTGCAGGTGTGGCTGTCGCACCAGCCGCATGAGACGCTGGTCCAGTTCATCCCGCTGATGACGCTCAACTGCGCGATGATCGGCTTTACCGGCGC
>JANXUP010000066.1 GCA_025356175.1 Sphingomonadaceae bacterium
CTGGCTCCAGCCGCGTTTGGCGAGGGCGCCTGCCAGCCGCCGGTAGCGGTCCAGCGAATTGTAGTCCGCCACGAGCGTATATACCCCGACCGCCTCGCCGGGTGAGGCGATGCCGCGTTTGATCCGTTCGAGGGTCCAGTCGTCCATCGCCTTTTTCGATTTCTCGTCGAGCACGATCGGCAGCACGCCGTTGTCGGTGCCGATCCCGACGTGATCCTCGCCTGCTACGCTCGCGACGTGTTCGATATGCGCGATCAGCGCTTCGCCCGCGGGCTTCATGTCGAGGCTGAGGAACGGCATGAAATAGACCCCGACCACGCCGCCCTTGCCGGCCACCGCCCGGATCGTCGCGTCGGCGGTGTTGCGCGGGTGATCGGTCACCGCACGCGCACCGGTGTGGCTGATCACCAGCGGGCGTTTGGCGAAGGCCGCGGCCTCGGCCATGGTCCGCGCGCCGCCGTGGCTGAGATCGAGCAGGACCTTTTCGGCCTCGATCCGTTCGATGGTTGCCTTGCCGAGCTTGGTCAGCCCGCCATCGCGCGGTTCGAGCGCGCCGTCGCCGCACAGGTTGCCGTTGTTGTAGGTGAGCTGCAGGGTCAGCACCCCGTCCTTGCGCATCGTGGCAACACGGTCGAGATCGCCGCCGATCATGCAGGTATCCTGCGTGCCGAGCAGCACGCCGAACTTCCTGTCGCGCTTGGCTGAGAGGATGTCGGCAGCGCTTTTGATCATGACCAGCCGGTCAGGGTTGGCGGCAAATATCTCGCGGCTGCTGGCGATGGACTTCTGGTACTCGCCCCACGGATCGGCGACGTTGCCCACCGGCATCAGCGTATCGCGCAGCATGGTGACGCCGGTCTGCATCATTTCCGCGACCGAGCGGTCAGTCAGGCGTGAGACGCCGTCCACCCCGTAAGGATCGCCAAGGCCGCCCAGCGCGTCGATCACCACCGCCTGGTCGAACCAGTTGGCGGAGTTCTTTGGTGCGGTCTTCGCGACCAGTGGCGCTGCAGCCAGCGCGGCGCTCCCGGCCAGCATCGATCGGCGTGTGAACATGGAAATTCCCTCCCAAGGAAATGCTGGCCTCACCCGCATCCCATGCTATTTCCCCGGCGATGGCAAGCCATTCCGACCGTGTCACCTCGCCCGAGCGAATTATCGAAGACGCTGATGCTGCGCTGCGGCCCAAGACGCTCGCCGAATTCGTCGGGCAGGCGGCGGCGAAGGACAACCTTTCGGTGTTCATCCAGTCGGCCAAGTCGCGCGGCGAGGCGATGGATCACGTGCTGTTCTATGGCCCGCCGGGGCTGGGCAAGACCACCTTGGCGCAGATCGTCGCGCGCGAACTGGGCGTGGGCTTTCGCGCCACGTCGGGCCCGGTGATCGCCAAGACCGGCGATCTGGCTGCGCTGCTGACCAACCTTGAAGAAGGCGACGTGCTGTTCATCGACGAGATTCACCGGCTCAATCCGGTGGTCGAGGAAGTACTATACCCGGCGATGGAGGACCGCGCGCTCGATCTGATCATCGGTGAGGGGCCTTCGGCGCGCTCGGTGCGGATCGATCTTCCTGCCTTCACCCTGATTGGTGCGACCACCCGCCAGGGGCTGCTGACCACGCCCTTGCGCGACCGGTTCGGCATCCCGGTGCGGCTCAATTTCTATTCGGTGGCCGAACTTGAAAAGGTCATCACCCGCGCTGCCGGATTGCTCGGGATGGGCATTGCGGCGGACGGCGCGCGCGAGATTGCGCGGCGCGCGCGCGGCACTCCGCGGGTGGCCGGGCGGCTGCTGCGGCGGGTGCGCGATTTCGCCCATGTCGCGGGTGATGTGGCGATCTCGCGCGCGGTGGCCGACGATGCCTTGACCCGGCTCGAGGTCGATGCGTTGGGGCTCGATGCAATGGACCGGCGCTATCTCACCATGATCGCCGATATCTACAAAGGCGGGCCGGTTGGGGTGGAAACACTCGCGGCGGGCCTGAGCGAACCGCGCGATACGGTCGAGGATGTGATCGAGCCATTCCTGATCCAGCTTGGCCTGATCGCCCGCACCGCGCGCGGCCGCTGCCTCAACGAAGGGGCCTGGCAGCACCTCGGGCTCAACCCGCCCAATGGCAGCCAAGGCGGTCTATTCGGCGAGGCGAAATAGCGCCTCGACCGACGTATCCAGCGCCGCCGCCAGTTTCAGCGCGATCACCGTCGAGGGTACATAAACCCCGTTTTCGACCGTGTTGATCGTCTTGCGGCTGACCCCGATCACTTCGGCCAATTGCGCCTGAGTCAGCCCGCGCGCCTCGCGGATTTCCTTCAGGCTGCTTACCAGCTCAGGCATAGCCGCGCCGTTCGAGCAGCCCGAAGCGGACCAACGCCATGACAATCCCGGCGCTGACGATCAGGTGGATTACCTCGCGCGCGGTGAACTGGGTCACGCCTTCGACAACATAGACCAGCATCCCCGCGAGCATCGCCGCAACGAAGCCCCAGTGCATCGCGCTGGTCCGGTTGGCGCGGGTCAACTCATCGTCGATCATCGCGCGGACCTTGGCCGGGCGAAACCAGAAGCCATTGGTGGAGAGCGTGAACAGGATCACCCCGGTTAGCACCACCCAGGCCCCGATCCGGACGTGATCGACCACGCGTTCGGCCGGCGGGTTGGACCAGAATGCGCTTTGCTGCATGATGAAGAACAGCCCCAAAACTGGGAGCATTCGCGCGCGACGACGGCTGAGCTGGTCGGCCAGTTCGGCGTCGGACTGAGTGGTGGTCATGATCGAATCCCCTTTTGCGTAACTCTGAGGTTACATGTAACCTTTGCGTTACACGGGGTCAAGTGCAAAGGTGGGCGTCCGTTCTCACTCGGCCACGCTTCGGTGCCACAATGGGACAAGTGCCCCCAGCGCTGCATCTAAAATGCACAAATCCCGGTTCGAGACCGCAAAATCACGGTTAATGCGATTGTCGGCTTAACTTTCCTCTGGCCTTTTGGCTCTATGGCAGTGCGCCGGAAGCAACCGGTTTCCGAATGAGCATGCCAAACAGGGTGAAGAGAGAGCGGTTATGTCGGTACGGATGGCACTGGTTAAACTCGCAGCGTTCGCAGCAGGCGGCGCGGTGCTCGGCGGCGGCGCGGTCCATGTGGCCGAGGCCCCGGCGGCGACCGTGCAGTACGTGAAGCACAAGCGCCACGCGGCAACCGTTCCGCATCAGATCAAGCAGCACAAGGCCAAGCGCCTCGTCGCGGCGCGGCCCAAGGTCCGCAAGATCCGCCGCGTCGTCACCCGCACCACCACCTGCTGCGATGCGCCGCAGATGGCGATGATGCAGATACCCCAGCTTCCCCAGCAGCCGATGCCTGAAAGCGGCGGCGGCGGCCAGACAGTGATTGTCGGCGGCGGCAGCGGCGGCATGGGCTTTGGCGGCGGCTTCTTCGGCGGCTTCTTCGGCGGCAGCAGCGGCGGTTCGAGCGGCTCGATCGTCATCACTTCGACCAGCAACGGCTCGACCTCAAGCTCGGGCGGTTCCAGCTCGACCTCGGGCGGTTCGACTTCAACCTCGACCGGCGGGCTGACCAGCACCTCCACCACTGGCGGCATCACTTCGAGCTCGACCACTTCGACCGGCGGCGTCTCGACTTCAACCGGCGGCGTTTCGACTTCGACCGGCGGCGTGACCAGCAGCTCGGGCAACGTCACGTCCAGCTCGGGCAACAATTCGTCGACGTCCTCGTCGGGCAACGTTTCCTCGTCTTCGTCGACTTCGGGCAACGTTTCGTCGTCGACTTCGAGCAGCACCTCGTCATCGACCTCGGGCAACGTTTCGACTTCGACCAGCAGCTCGACCTCGGGCAACGTCAGCTCGTCGAGCTCAACTTCCTCGTCGACCAGCACCTCGACCTCGAGCGGGACCGACACCAGCACCTCGACCAGCACTTCGACTTCGAGCGGGACCGACGTTCCGGCGCCGCCGATGTTGCTGCTGTTCGGTGCGGCTGCGGCCAGCATCGCGGGCCGTCGCCGCTTCGCCAGGAAGGCGGCCGCATAGACCCGGCAATACTGTTTCCAGTAGGGCAAGGGCGGTTCGATTGAACCGCTCTTGGTGTTTGTGCGATCGACGCAAGTGGAACGGTTTGCCGCACCAACCGCTCGGGCCATCCCCTCTGCACTAACGCTTGGGCGCTTTGTTCATTTACAGGAAACGATTGTCGCAGCAGGGCAGCCCGGATTTTTGGGGGCGTAGGAGTTAGCTTGATGAATCTTGTATCCGTAAAGCCTGGCACACTGATCCTTGGTGCCCTGCTCGCTGCAGCACTTCCCGCAGGACTCTCCGCACGGCAGCCGATTGATCCCACCATCGTCGTCACCGGCGAAATACCGCCGGCGTTTGCCGGGCTTCCGGCTGGGCCGGAGCTCAAGGGGGTGATTACCGCGCGCAATGCCGACAAGCTAAAGGTCACCGCGCCCGACGGTACTGCAACTGTGGTTGCGGTGAGCAATGAAACCAAGGTCAAAGCCAGCGGCGGCCTGTTTGGCGGCGGCGCCAAGCTGACCACCGAAGCACTGCTCAATGGCCTGCCGGTCACGGTCAAGACCGCACAGTGGTCGGGCGGGCTCGTCGCCACTCAAATCACCTTCAAGAGCGGCGACTACAAGACCGCGCAGATGATCCGCAACGGCACTGACCAGCGCTTTTCCGAGCAGACCGCCGCAACCGAAGCACTGCGCAGCCGCGTCGGCGATATCGATAACTACAACATCAAGAGCACCACCAACGTGTTCTTCGATACCGGCAAGTCGGCGTTGTCACAGCAGGGCAAGACCGAACTGTGCCAGGCCGCCAGCCAGGCCGAGGGCACCAACAATGCGCTGCTGCTGGTGGTTGGCTACACCGACACCGTCGGCAGCGATGAATATAACCAGACGCTCAGCGAAAAGCGCGCCGGGGCAGTGATCAACTACCTCCAGCAGGCCTGCCACTGGAAGCCGTGGCGCATGCTGA
Source organism: Sphingomonadaceae bacterium (assembly GCA_025356175.1). Taxonomy (GTDB): domain Bacteria; phylum Pseudomonadota; class Alphaproteobacteria; order Sphingomonadales; family Sphingomonadaceae; genus Novosphingobium. The sequence goes on from JANXUP010000066.1 coordinate 4,997, forward strand.
CCCCGACCGGCATGGCCAAGGCCGATCCGCTGGCAGACAACAACACCGCCGAAGGCCGTGCGCAGAACCGCCGCGTTTCGGTCAACGTGCTGGTCAGCAAGGCGACTGACGGGCTTTAGGAAAAGACGGCGGGGTGGGCACAGCGTCCACCCCGCGCTTTTGCACTCAGGCCGCCAGCTT
>JANXUP010000078.1 GCA_025356175.1 Sphingomonadaceae bacterium
CTAGGATCGACGTGTGTTGAAAGACGTAGTTTTTACCCGGGCTGAGTAACCCGTTCAAGGCTCAAAACCCATAAGTGCCAACGACAACGAAGCACTCGCTCTCGCAGCGTAATGTGACGGGCTAACGCCCTGAATTTACAAAGCTAAAGCGCGGTTGGACCGACCGGGCAACAGAACGGATTCCAGCGGTACGGGGAGCACCGGGCAACAGAAGCTCCCCACTTTCCCCTATTGTCAGAACGCCGCTTCTGGCCGTTCTTGCAGGCGCTTCTCGTGCTTGATGCAGTCGAGGATCTTGGCCCCGGCCATGAACACCGCGCCCATGCAGGCGAGGAACAGCAGCTTGCCGCCAAACCCCGGGAAACGCAGGATGTAGATATTGCCGCGCTCAACCGCGCCAAGCGCGAGGGCGTAGATGATCAGATAGGCTTCAACCGGAGTCTTGATCACAAACAGACGGCTGATTTTGCTGAGCATGGCGACCGCAATTCCTTTACGCATTACCCCGCAAACATCATGCCAGCGGCGCGATTGCAAGCGTGGCAAAGGTTAACGCCGTGCCAGTTGTAAACACCTTCGACAAAAATCAAACAAGTTCAAGCAGTTCGAGTTCCTGAAGTAGTGCCGTTCGGGCCGAAATTACGCAGCTCATGAGGTCTGCGGAGCCCAGATCACGTGGCTGGATCGACTCGGGCCAGAGGCTGGCAATCACCCGTTCGATGCGGCCTGCTTTGGCCGCATTCAGGAGAAACCTGGGGTCGACCGTCGCGGGATCAGCCACCACCCGCAGCCGCAAACAAGCCGGTCCACCGCCGTTGGCCATCGACTGGCGCACATCGACCGGCAGGACCCGGCGGATCGGGCCGTTCGAAGCGAGCATGCCTTCGAGCCACGAGCCGACGCGGGGATGCTGCGCGGCTTCGGTCGGGACCACCAGCGCCATTTCGCCGCCCGGCAGCGTCACCAGCTGGGCGTTGAACAGGTAACTGGCTCGGGCATCTTCGAGGCTGACTGCTTCGGCGGGCACGATCACGATCTCGGCCTCGGGCAAGGCGGCGCGGATCGCGGCATAGGTGGCTGCGGGATCGGCAAAAGCCTGCTCGTGGGCAAACAGCACCCGCTCATTGGCAACCGCCACCACATCGTTGTGGAATGCTCCCGCGGCGATCGCTGCGGGGTTCTGCTCGACAAACAAAGTGCGCGCGGGATCAAGCCCGTGGCGGCGCGCGACGAGCCGGCTGGCCTGCTCGTTTTGCCGCGCGGGGAAAGCGCCGCCGGGCGTGCCGTAGACGAATATTTCAAGCCCCGCCGCGCCGTGGATCGCGCACATCCGCATGTGATTGGCCGCGCCTTCGTCACCGAAGCTGGGCGGTACTGCGTCGTGCACCGCGAAGTGCGCGGGGTCAGCAAAGGCGATCCGCAGCTGGCGCGCCGTATCGGGCCATTCCTGCGCGCGATGCGGCATGGTGACCAGGTTGGCGGCGGTCAGGTGGCAACGGCCATCGGTGGTGTCCGGTGCGGGCGAAACCGTGGCAGCATTGGCGGTCCACATCGAACTGGCCGACCAGGCCGCAGCGTGCAGCCGCGGGTCTTCGCGACCATCGGCGGCGATTGCGTGCAGGAACACCGGGTTAGGGCGGGGGAGCGGCACGAAGAACCCTTGGTTCAGCCCCAGCGCCAGATTGTGCCGCATCTTCGCCAAGCCCTGCAGGGCGGCGGCGCGCGGGTACGAGGTTTCGCCAGCATGGCCCGCCGAAGCGAGGTTGCCAAGGCTTAGCCCGGCGTAGTTGTGGCTGGGGCCAATGATCCCGTCGAAATTGATTTCATTCAGCATGTCACCACCGTGCGACGTGGGTAATGCTGTCGCCGAGTTTGACCCCAAGGTTGGTGGCACAGGTCGGATCGAGCGCCACGCCCCCCTCATGCGGTTCGGTCCAGCCGTATGCAGCGCGGAAGCCCGCAAGCTTGCCGAATGAAGCGAGGCGCTTTTCGCCGCGCTGATGTTCGCCCAGGTTGTCATCGATTCCGGTCACAGTCTGGACCTGTGCCTCACGCACAGAACGGATCTGGTCAGTCCGCACAGTCATAGTCGGGCCGCCATCGAAGATGTCGATGTAATTTTCCCAGGCGAACCCCTCAACCTCGAGCATCCGCATCGCCGCGCGGCCCGAAGGGTGGGGCATGCCGATCACGTGGCGCGCCGCCTCGGTCAGCATCGCGATGTAAACCGGGTGCTTGGGCATCAGGTCGGCGATGAACTGGTTGCCGAACTTGGCGTTGAACTCGTCGGCGTCCTGGAAGGTCATCCCGAAGAAGCGCCCCGCCACCCCGTCCCAGAACGGCGACCCACCAGCCTCGTCGATCACGCCGCGCAGTTCGGCAATGCAGCGGTCGGCAAAGCGGGCGCGGTGCGCGGCGATAAACAAATAGCGGCTGCGTGCGATCAGCATCCCCAGGCCCCCGGCACGCTCGCCGGGGTGGAGGAACAGCCCGCCGACTTCGGACGCGCCCTCAAGATCGGTTGAGAGGTTGAGGATATCGGCGCGGAAGGTGCGGCCAAGTTCCTCGCTATGCTGGGTCAGCGCGCCGATCCGGTACGAATAGAACGGCCACTTCTGCCCGACCGAGCTGAATACCTGGCAAGTCCCGCGCACTTCGGCGGTGGCGACGTTTTCCAGCACGAACACGAACAGATCGTCGCCCACTTCGTCTTCGGTCCGGGCAAAGCCCTCGGCCGAGCGTTCGAGTTTGGCGGTCAATGCCTTGCGATCGGGCGGCAGGTTGGTGAAGCCGCCGCCGGTTCGCTTGGCCATTTCATACAGATGCTGCAGATCGCCTGGGGTGGCGGCGCGGATTACGTGAGTCACAAGGGCGCTCCAGTCGCAAGGCGGTGCAGGACCAGCGCGGACAGCTGCGCGCGCTCGGCCAGGCTCGGCACGATCAGGAATTCGTCGGAGGAATGGATCGCCCCGCCGCGCACCCCCATCGTATCGACCACGGGAATGCCGCAGGCGGCGATGTTGTTGCCATCGCAGACCCCCCCCGAGGCAATCCGCGAAATCGGCGATCCCAGCAATGCGCTGCATTCCTCGACAATCCCGAACAGCTTCTCGGCGCGCGCATCGACGGCCTTGGGCGGGCGGCTGATCCCGCCGTGGCGGTGGACCGAGACGCCGTGCTCGGCCTCGACCCGCGCGATCAAATCGGCAAGGCCGGTTTCGAAAGCCTCGGCCAGCGCCAGTTCGCGCGGGCGGATGTTGAAGCGCAGTACCGCAAGGTCAGGCACCACATTGGTCGCGCCGCCGCCATCGATCTTGGCGGGATTGACCGACAAGCCTTCGCGCTCGAGCAGTTTGAGCCCCAGCGTCAGCGCCGCCGCGGCAACAATCGCATTGCGCCCATCATGCGGGTTGCGCCCGGCGTGGGCCGATTTTCCGGTGACGGTCAGCGACCAGTTGCCGCTGCCCGCCCGTGCGCCCGCGAGCGTCCCATCGGGGAGGGCCGAGGGTTCGTAAGTCAGCGCCGCCGCCTTGCCCCGCGCCAGCTCGGCGATCAGTGCGGCAGAGGACAGACTTCCGGTTTCCTCGTCCGAATTGATCAGCACGTCATAGCCCACGCTGGCGGCTGCTGCACTGGTCTCAAACGCGGTCAGTGCGGTGATTATCACGGCAATTCCGCCCTTCATGTCCGCAACGCCGGGGCCGTTGAGCGTCTCGGCGTCAAGCCAGCGCTGCGCCTGAAATGCGTGACCGGCGGGAAACACCGTGTCCATGTGCCCGGTCAACAGCAAGCGCCGCTCGGCTTCGGGCCGGACCCGCACGACGAGATGCTGGCCATTGTCTTGCTCGTGCTCCTGCCCGCTTGAATCGACCGCCGTTATCGGTGCGGGGTCGGTCAGCGCGACCCCGCCGGGCAGACCCGAAAACGCCTCGGCCAGCATCCCCGCCTGCACTTTCAGCCCGGCGAGATTGCCGGTGCCGGTGTTGATCGCCGACCAGGCCTGCACCTGCTCTAGCATTGGCGCGGGGTCGACCGCTGCCAGCAGCGCCGTCTCTTGGGGGGAAAGCTGTTGCATATGAAACTTCCCTAGCCGAGCGTGCGGGGCAGGTGAACCCCCTACCGGCTTGCTCCCAACCCTCCGGCATCGTCACCCTGAACTCGTTTCAGGGTCCATTTCGCCGCTGCTCCGGAGCGTTGAACCGCATCATACCGCTCGGTTGCGTTTTTTCGGTGCCTACCGGACAAGCCGCCTGATGGACCCTGAAACAAGTTCAGGGTGACGGTTTTGTGGTTGGGTATGTTGCGCTCCATCACTCCCGTTGCGCTCACTTCGCACATGCGGCATAGGCCCGAACGTTCCTCCCCGGGCTCGTCGAATTTACCAATGAGGTTTGCAATGCGTGATCGGGTCGAGAAGAGCGGGCTGCAGGTCGATGCGGCTTTGGCAGCATTTATCGAGGGCGAAGTGCTCGCGCCGCAGGGCAAGGATAGTGCGGCGTTCTGGGCCGGGTTCGCCGCGCTGCTGGCCAAGTTTGGGCCGGTCAACCGCACGCTGCTCGCCAAGCGCGATGCTCTCCAGGCGCAGATCGATGCCTGGCACACCGAGCGCGCCGGTGAGCCGATCGATCAGGCCGCGTATCAAGCCTTTCTGACCGAAATCGGCTATCTAGTCCCCGAACCCGCGCCCTTCGCGATCGGCACCGTCAACGTCGATCCCGAAATCGCGACCATGGCCGGGCCGCAGTTGGTAGTGCCAATGCTCAACGCGCGGTTCCTGCTCAACGCCGCCAACGCACGCTGGGGCAGCCTTTACGATGCCCTCTACGGCACCGACGCGCTTGATGCCGCGCCGGCACTGCCGGGCGGCTACGATCAGGTGCGCGGCGCGGCGGTGATTGCGGCGGCGCGCGCGTTCCTCGACAGTGCAATTCCCGGCTGGGAAGCTGCACTGACCGGCGGGACCAGCGAACACCTCGTGGCGCAAAAGCCGGGCGCATTTCTGTTCGGCCACAACGGCCTGCACATCGAAGTGCAGGTGGATCCTGCTAGCCCGGTGGGCCGCACCGACCCGCTCGGGATCAAGGACGTGGTGCTGGAATCGGCGCTCACGACGATCTGCGACCTTGAGGATTCGATTGCTGCGGTCGATGCCGAGGACAAACTCGCGGCCTATCGCAACTGGCTCGGCGTAATTCGCGGCGATTTGACCGAGAGCTTCGACAAGGGCGGCAAGACGCTGACCCGTAGTCTCAACCCCGACCGGGTGTGGGGCGATCTGACCCTGCCCGGACGCAGTCTGCTGTTCGTGCGCAATGTCGGCCACCTGATGACCAATCCGGCGATCCTGCTCGCTGATGGCTCCGAAATTCCCGAAGGCATCATGGACGCGGTGGTGACCAGCGCGATCGGCGCGCTTGGGTTGGCGGGCCTTGGCAGCCACGCCAACAGCCGCACGGGTTCGGTCTACATCGTCAAGCCCAAGATGCATGGGCCTGAGGAATGCGGGTTCACCAACGACCTGTTCGATGGCGTGGAAGACCTGCTCGGCCTGCCCCGGCACACGGTAAAAGTCGGCGTGATGGACGAGGAACGGCGCACGTCGGCCAACCTCGCGGCCTGCATTCACGCGGTGCGGGACCGGATTGTGTTCATCAACACCGGCTTCCTCGATCGCACCGGGGACGAGATGCATACCTCGATGCGTGCAGGCGCAATGCTGCGCAAAGGCGCGATGAAAAGCACTCCGTGGATTGCCGCTTACGAAGCACGCAACGTCCAGATCGGGCTCGCTTGCGGGCTTTCGGGCAAGGCGCAGATCGGCAAAGGCATGTGGGCCGCGCCCGATATGATGGCCGAAATGATGGTGCAGAAGATCGGCCACCCCAAGGCCGGCGCGAACACCGCCTGGGTGCCATCACCCACCGCCGCAACGCTGCACGCGATGCATTACCATCAGGTCGATGTCTTTGCAGTGCAGCGCGAACTGGCGTTGCGCCCGGCGCCCGGCTTGAACGACTTGCTGACCGTGCCGCTGGCGCGCGGGGTGAACTGGTCCGAAGCCGAAGTGCGCGAAGAACTCGATAACAACGCGCAAGGGCTGCTGGGCTATGTCGTGCGCTGGATCGACGCCGGGGTGGGCTGCTCGAAGGTGCCCGACATCAACGATGTCGGCCTGATGGAAGACCGCGCGACGCTGCGCATTTCCTCGCAGCACATGGCCAACTGGCTGCTCCACGGGGTGTGCAGCGAAGCGCAGGTGATGGACGCGCTGACCCGCATGGCCGCCAAAGTCGACGCGCAGAACGCGAGCGATGCTGGGTATGAAAAACTGACCCCGGACAGCCTGGCGTTTCAAGCGGCGTGCGAGCTGGTGTTCAAGGGCGTCGAGCAGCCGAGTGGCTATACCGAGCCACTGCTGCATGCGTGGCGGCGGCGAAAGAAGGCGAGTTAAGGGCCTCTCCATTTTGCGATGCCAAATGGGGAGGTGGCAGTCGGCTTGCCGACTGACGGAGGGATATCGACGCCAGCCCTGATACCCCTCCGTCTCGGCTTCGCCGATCCACCTCCCCATTTGTGGCCTTCGCCAAAAATGGGGAGGATCAGGAGAGCTTGCGCGCGATCTCGACAAATTCCCCTACACTCAACGTCTCCGCGCGGCGCTGGCTGTCGATCCCCAGCACCTCTAACGCATCCAGGGCCCCCGGCAGCCCCTTCAAACTCTGCCGCAGCATTTTCCGCCGCTGACCAAACGCCGCTTCGGTCACCCGCTCAAGCATCCGCGCGGACACGCCTTCGGGCATCGTTTCGGGAAGCAAATGCACCACCGCGCTCATTACTTTGGGCGGCGGGGTGAAGGCGCTGCGGTGGACTTTCATCGCGAGCTTCGCAGTTGAGCGCCACTGCGCCAGCACCGCGAGGCGGCCGTAAGACGACGAGCCCGGCGCTGAGACAATCCGCTCGGCTACTTCCTGCTGGAACATCAGGGTCAGGCTTGACCATTGCGGCGGCCATGCTTCGCCGCCGAGCCAGCCGACAAACAGCGCCGTACCGACATTGTAGGGCAGGTTGGCGATAACGTGATGCGGCCCTTCGATCCCGTGCGCGACCTTGGTGGCGTCGCCCTCGATCACCTTGAGCTGGCCGGGGAAGGCATCCTCCAGTTCTGCCAACGCAGGCAGGCAGCGGCGGTCCATTTCGATCGCGGTAACCTGCGCTCCAGCGCGGAGCAGCGCGCGGGTCAGGCCGCCCGGGCCGGGACCGATCTCGAGGACTTGCTGGCCTTCCAGCTTGCCTGGAATCTTCGCGATCCGTGCGAGCAGTTGCTCGTCGAACAGGAAGTTCTGTCCCAGCGCCTTGGTCGCGAGCAAGCCATGGCGCGCGATGACTTCGCGCAAAGGGGGAAGGTCGTCAGCCAAACCGGCGCTCGGCGCATTCACCAGCCATGCGGATTGCGGCAATCATCGCGCCCGGGTCAGCCTGGCCGGTGCCGGCGATGCCGAAGGCAGTCCCGTGATCGGGACTGGTGCGGACCAGTGGCAGGCCGAGCGTGACATTGACACCGGCGTCGAAGTCGAGCGTCTTCAGCGGAATCAGCGCCTGATCGTGATACATGCATAGGGCCACGTCATAGCTGCCGCGGGCGTGCGCGGTGAACAGGCCGTCGGCGCTGTGCGGGCCGCTAATGGAAATTCCCTCAGCAGCAAGCCGGGCGATAGTCGGGGCGATCACCTCGTCATCTTCGCAGCCCATGCGGCCCTGTTCGCCAGCATGCGGGTTAAGCGCGGCGACGGCGATGCGCGGATTGGCGATCCCGAAATCGCGCAACAGCGCCATCGCCACGATCCGCGCCTTGCGCTCGATCAGCGCGGGCGTGATCAGCCCCGGCACCGCGCTCAAGGCGACGTGGACGGTGAGCGGCACGGTGCGCAGCTGCGGCCCGGCGAGCATCATCACGGCGTCGCCGGGGGCATAGGAACAGGCTGCGGCAACGAATTCGGTCTGCCCGGGGAAATCGAACCCGACCTCGGCCAGCAACGCCTTGGCGATCGGCGCGGTGACCAGCGCCGCCGCCTCGCCGCGCTGGGTTAACGCGGTCGCCTCAGTCAGCGAGGCGAACGCGAGTTCGGCCCCGGCGCGATTGGGCTTGCCGGGAGTGTAGTGGCCATCGATCCCGGCCAGCACGGGCAAGGCATAGCCGAAATGCTCGAAAGCCTCGTTCGGGTGAAAAAGTTCGGCCACCGGTACCGCCAGCCCGCGCTGCGCCGCGGCGGCGCGCAACACGTCAGCGCCGCCCGTGACGAAGAATGGCGGCAATTCGGCTTCCTCGCGCCTGGCCCAGGCAGCCGCAATCAGTTCGGGGCCGACCCCCGCCGGATCGCCGAGCGACAAGGCTAGGGGCGGAAGATCCATCGGCGCTTAGTTCCCGTAATCGATCACCGCATCGCGGCGCAGGTCGCGCAAGTAGGTCTGTGAGCGCTTGTTGATGCGTTCGTCAAGGATCTGGTTTTCCACCTGATCGAAGGTCGGATCGCCGCCGGCCCGAGGATCATCACGCCCGCACAGCATGAGCACGCGGACACCGTCCTGGATCGAACCGAACGGCGGCGTGGTTTCACCCAGGCTGAGGCCCAAGACCATGCTTTGAAGCGGGCCCGGCAGATCGCGCGCCTTCACCTGTTCGTTGACCACCACATCGGCACCAAGCCCTTGCGCGATTGGATCAACCGTGGAGCAGCCGTGAGCGCCCTTCATTGCATCGGCGAACTGTTTGGCCTTGTCGGTAGCCTGCGCCTGCGAAGTACTCGGCGGGAAGCTGATCGAGATCTGCTTGAGGCTAAGCACTGCGTCGCGCGGATCGGCGGTCAGCACCTTGCGCTTGTCGAGCAGAACGACAACCGAATAACCGCCGCGCACTTCGATCGGGCCGACCAGCTGGCCGGGTTCGAGCTGCGAGACCGGAGCCTGCATTTCGGTGGGCAGCATGCCAAGCCGGATCCAGCCGAGATCACCGCCGACCGAGGCAGTCGAAGCTTCGGAATACTGGCGGGCATAGGCGACAAAACTGCCGCCTTGCTTGATCTGCTCGACGATCTTCAGCGCGTTCTGCCCGACCTGATCGTGGTTTTCGCTGTTGGCGTATAGGAAGATTTCACCAACGTGAAATTCGTCGGTGCCCTTGGCCCCTTCCTGCCGTTTGATCGTTTCGCGCACTTCATCGTCGGAGACGTTGACGAACGGGGTGACATTGCGGCGCAGCAGCCGCTGCCATGACATCTCGCCACGGATCTGCCGCTTCAGCGAATTGGGCGCCGAGCCGATCTTGGCAAGATAGGTGTCCAGCCCCTTGGGGTCCTGACCGAAGTTCTGGCGAGCGATGCGGTTGTAGCTCTCGTCGACCTCATCATCGCCGACGATCATGTCCTGCGATTTGGCTTCCTGAATCTGCAGGGTTTCGTCCATCAGGTTGCGCAGCACTTGCAGCCGCAGCCGCTCAAGCTCTTCGGGCGCGATCTTGCCGCCGCTGGCCGCGACCACCAGCGCCACGCGCTGGTCAACATCGGTGGCGGTGATGACTTCGCCGTTGATGATCACTGCGGCGCTGCGGTGATTGGCGTCGATCTTGCCGAAGATCTGCGGATTTTCCGGCAGCGACAGGTTGCCGGCTGCGGGAGCATCCTGCGCCGGCGCAGCGCTGCCGAGGGCAAGTGCGCCAAGCGCAATGGAAGCCAGAACCAGGCGGGTGGTGGAACGCAAGTGAAAGCGGTTAGTCACTGATCAAAAATTCCCATATGCCGCGCGGAAATACCGCGCCCTAGTTGCCGGGCCATTGCCGCGCGCAGGCTTAACCGTGGCTGAGCAAGCGCCGATAGCGTTTTTGCGACAG
>JANXUP010000084.1 GCA_025356175.1 Sphingomonadaceae bacterium
AACCGGATCGTCCCCGAAACCCGATGTCGTTGCCAGATCATCGGGTGTACCGATCAAGGCCGTTTTCGGGTAATCTGCATCCGCGAGTGAACGGCCGACATAGGCGCATAGCTGCGCCATTTATCGGATTGGACCGCGATCACGCGGTGGAGGCTCCGGCGCTTGCGGGTCCGGGCTACTACGCTTCTTCCCGAGAATCTGCGCATGGCGCGCTGCAAACACTTCGGGTGTGGCATCCATGCCCCGATGCTTGTCGAGGAAGGCGCGCACATCGCTTGCAAGCTCCCGGTCTTCGGCCGCCCCGGTGGCGTCTAGCGCAGCGGCAGCTTGACTGTATGCGGCCCGTATCTCCTGCCACCGCTCCATGCCACGCGCGACGAAAGCCGGCAGTGCTGCCTGGCCGCGCGCTACGGCGATGGCCTGCTCGTTGGTGCGCCGATCCGCATCCGATATTTGACGGCTCCCCTCGGTCAGCAGCCGCGCCCGCAATTTGACCAGCGCCATGCTTGATCCGGCGATCCCGCGCCCTCGCGCGCGTCGCGGTGTTGCTTCGGCGGCGACGCCGCGCGCGCGCAACTCACGCGCAAAGCGTTCACGGAAACGATTGAGTTGAACCGGACGCGGATTGAATCGGTTGCGATCCAGTCCCTCGGCCTGAACGGTGAGGTGAACATGCGGACGCGGCGTATCGGTGTGGAGGGCTAGGACATAATCGTGATTGTCGCTCAACTCGGCATGGGCCAGCGCGCGGACGGCTCCCAGCACTTTATCAGGGTCGGTGCCTGCGGGCATCGAGAAGATCAGCGACACCGACGACACCGTTGGCCGCGACCGCCATTGGAGCGTATCGCTCCACTCCGCCGCGCGCTCGGCAATGTCTTCCTTGGTTGTCGGGATTTCGCCGTCGCGGGTTTCGATGTCCACGTCGCCCTTGCGCCCGATATACTCAAGATGGGCTTTGACATGGCTGCCGCCCCGCTGGCGACCAGTCACCTTTACCACCACCTCGGGTGCCTTGCGCACAATCCGCGCTAGCTTGGCCCGCGCTGTCGGGCCGCTGGCAAGGCCGTAACTGGCATAGAGCGGAACGCGCGGCGTGCTGGTGGGGTCATGGATATAGCGCACCCGAAACGCCGGACGGGTTGCTTCCCACAAGGCCGATTCCAAGCCCATCAATCCGGCACAGCCCAGTAGCTCGCATCGCCGCGCATCGCATCGCCAACGGCTGTCACCTGCTCTGAGATTTCCATCCGCATGTCTGCAATCCGCCGCAGCTCGGGTTCGATCTGCTTGTCGCCGGTTTCGAGCATCGACGCATTGGCGGCCTTCATCGCCTGATTGAGATTGCGGCCGATGCGCAGCAATTGCATTCTGATCGGTGCGAGTTCGGCCAGCAGGCCGTCATCGACCCGCGATTTCAAGGCGAGGTGACGGCGCACCAAGGCCTTGATCCACCCGGCGCGATCGGTCGAACGCTGCGACGCGCGGACCTCGATCACGGCAATCTCGACATCGGTAAATCGCAGCGAAACACGATTGCGCGCTGTTCCTTCGGGGCGGTCAATGAACGGGCGACTGGCGCTCGCCAACACCGTCTGTTCGATCATCTGCCGCAACAATGCGCTCCGGCCGCTACGACCGACCGCGAACCTGTCGAACGCCGCAAGCGCATCGGCGTCGAGCCGAATCGTGAGCGTCGCGGTGTTCAGTAGTGGATTTGTCGCCATCAAACATGCCTGTGTGAAACACGAGCAATGTAAGACAACACGCGCCGCTAGGCATATCCTGCAATAGAGACAAATCAGACAAACCCCCTAAGACAAGCGCACCCAAAGCGGGTTTTTACTTCTGACAATAAGGGGCTTCGAGTGCGCTTGGGGGTTTGAGTTTTCAGGCTAGATGGGAAGCCCTGCTTCCCATGCGGGCCGAAGATCGCCGGACGATTTCATGCTGACGGCTGGCGGTCGCGCTCCCCCATTCGGCGATCTCGCCAAGTGTGCGGCCGCAGCCGGTGCAGACGCTGGCGCTGGAATCCAGCGAGCAAATCTCTTTACACGGAGAGAGTGGTCGCTCGGTCACGGCGTCCCGATCTCTTCACGATGTTCTTCGCGGGCAGCCGTCCACACCTCGCGCGCGGCGTCGGCGTTCATCGCGGCGATGCCCAACCCGACGATCAGATCCGGCCATGCTGACGTCCACAAAAAAGCCATGGCCAACCCCGCCGCAATGATGGCGAGGTTGGCAAAAGCATCGTTGCGCGCCGAGAGGAATGCAGCCCGCGTCAGGCTCCCGCCCCGATGCCGGTGGCTCGCCAGCAGGAAGGCGCAAAAGAGATTCACGGCAAGCGCGCCCGCTCCGGTCAGGGTGAGTGAGACGGGCGAAGGCGGCACCGGAAGATTGAACTTTGACCACGCCGTCCACAGCGTTGCGATGCCGGGAACAAGCAAGATGCCCGCCAGCACCATCCCCAGCCGCGCCCGGTGAATGGCACCCCACCCCAGCGCGGTGAATATGAGGATGTTCACCAGCGCATCTTCGAGGAAGTCCACACTGTCGGCGAACAGCGAGACGGAACCAATCGTCGAAGCGACGGCGAACTCAATCCCGAAATAACCGAGATTGAGCAGAGCGACCAGGCGCACGACGCGGCTCAGTTCTCCAGTTGCGAGAGTGTTCGACATGGAGCTGACCGTAGGAGTGAAGGATTGCGAGGCAAGCGACATTGCACCTTGCGGATGCTGCCTGTGAACAACCAGCACCACAAAGCCCCGCCCGGCAGAGCCGGACGGGGCTTGGGTGCGATGGTCAGTGGCCGTTCGAGGTGCGGGCGCGTGACCAGATCAGGTTGAAGGTCTTGCCATCTTCGTCGGCGAACAGGCTGGCGAAGATCGGGGCGGTGAAGCTGGGATCGTCGAGCTTGATCGAGAGATAGTCGCGGCCTTCCTTGGAGGTTTTCTGCCAGCAGGCGCCGATCTCGGCC
>JANXUP010000125.1 GCA_025356175.1 Sphingomonadaceae bacterium
TAGCTGCTAGGCGCGCGCAGTTCCGCCCGCTGCCTGCGGGCGCGCGTATGACAGGTGCCAAGAGCAAGCCATGACCAGTGCCATCCTTCCCCTTCTTTCCGCCGCAGCCGGTGCGGGCCAGCAGCCCCCGGTGTGGATCACTTACCTGCCCTTCGTCGCGATATTCGCAGTGATGTGGTTCCTGATGATCCGTCCGCAGATGAAGCGCCAGCGCGAACTGCAGAACAAAATCAGCAGCATCAAGAAGGGCGATCAGGTGCTCACCGCCGGTGGGTTTCTGGGCAAGGTGACCAAGGTCGACGACGATTACGCCGAAGTCGAGCTGGCTCCCAACGTGCGGGTCAAGGCACTGAAGTCGACGATTGCCGATATCGTGCCGCCGACCGGCTCGAAGCCCGCCAACGATTGATCCCGCGCGCCGCCGGATCACGGCGGGCGTAGCCGAGAAAGATTCTCCGAATGCTCGAATTCTCCCGCTTGAAACAGGCCTGGTTGTGGTTTCTGACCCTCGCCTGCGCGGTCGCAACGCTGCCGACGATCGTCAACGCGGCTGGCTACGCGTGGCCTTCCGCGCTGCCCGCGCCGATGATCAACCTAGGGCTCGACCTTGCCGGCGGAAGCCACCTGCTGCTCGAGGCTGACACCAACCAGATCCGCCAGCTCCGGCTTGAGCAGATGGAAGAAAGCGTGCGCGGGCGCATGGCCAAGACCGAACCGCGCATCGGCATCGGCGATATCTCGACCAAGGACGGCAAGGTTGCTTTCATGCTCAACGATCCGAGCAAGGCCGATGCCGCGCGCGAAGCGCTCCAGACGCTGACCAGCGGCGCGGGCACCACCGGCCAGCGCGACTGGGATCTGGCGGTCAACGGCGGACTGATCGAGCTGACTCCGACCGAGGCCGGGCTCAAGCAGAGCGCCGACCAGGCGATGGGTGCCGCGACCGAAGTCATCCGCAAACGCATCGACTCCATGGGCACGCGCGAGCCAACCATCATCCGCGAAGGGCGCAACCGCATTGTGGTGCAGGTTCCAGGTCTGAGCGATCCCAAGAAGTTGAAAGAGAGCATCGGGCAGACCGCCAAGCTCGAGTTCAAGCTGGTCGATACCACTGCCTCGCCCAATGACCGGACTCAGGGCGTCGCTCAGCCGGGAACCCAGCTGGTACCGTTCGCCAATCCCGAAAAGGACGGCCTCGTGCCGCTCGCAGTGTTTCGCCTTGGCGGGATCAGCGGCGATCAGTTGACCCAGGCCTCGGCCGGCAACGACCAGAAGACCAACGAATCGATCGTCGAGATTTCGTTCAACCAGCAAGGCGGAGCCAAGTTCGCGAAGCTGACGAGCGAAAACGTCGGCAAGCCGTTCGCGATCATCCTCGACGGCAAAGTCATTTCCGCACCCAATATCAACGAGCCGATCCTGGGTGGGCAGGCCCGTATTTCGGGGAGCTTCACCCCCGCGACCGCGCAGGCGCTGGCAATCAACCTTGCCTCGGGCGCGCTGCCGGTGGATCTCAAGGTGGTTGAAGAACGCACCGTCGGGCCGGACCTCGGCAAAGATTCGATCCACAAGGGGATCATCGCGATTGTCGTCGGGACCGGCGCAATCATGTTGTTGATCGCGTTCACTTACGGCCGCTTCGGGATCTACGCAAATATCGCGCTGGTGATCAACGTGCTGATGATCCTGGGCATCATGGCCATGCTTGGCGGGACGCTGACCTTGCCCGGCATCGCCGGGTTCGTGCTGACCATCGGTGCCGCGGTTGACGCCAACGTGCTGATCAACGAACGCATCCGCGAAGAACGACACCGCGGGCGCAAGGTGATGCAGGCAGTCGAGGTGGGCTACACCGAAGCCAGCCGCACGATCTTCGACGCCAACATCACCCACTTCATCGCCGCCGCCTTGATGTTCGTGTTCGGCTCTGGCCCGATCAAGGGCTTCGCGGTGGTGCTGATCATCGGCATCGTCACCTCGGTGTTCACCGCCGTTTACCTGACCCGCATGTGGGTCGCCTTGTGGCTGCGCCGGACGCGCCCGAGCGAACTCCACATTTAGAGGCTGAAATCCATGCGTCTGCTCAAGCTCATCCCCGATGATACCAACATCCACTTCCTCAAGTGGCAGTGGCCGACCACGATCCTGTCGGTCGTGCTGATGATCGGCAGCCTCGTGCTGCTGTTCACGCAAGGGCTTAATCAGGGCGTCGATTTCGTCGGCGGCCAGATGATCCGCGTCAGCTTCACTCAAAGCAAGGACGCGCCGGTGGCGCAGCTGCGCGGCGAGATCGAGAAGCTGGGCTATGGCGAACCGATCATCCAGACCTTCGGCGCACCCAATGCGGTGTCGATCCGTTTGCGGTTACCGACCGGTTCGGAAACCAACCCCGGGCTCGCCGATGCCATGTCGAAGCGCATTTCGGATACGGTCAAGACCGACCATGCCGATGCCCGCATTGACGGCGTGGATTCTGTCTCGGGCAAGGTTTCGAAGGAGCTCGGCTGGACTGCATTCAAGGCGCTGGGCTTCGCCTCGATCGCGATCTCGATCTACATCTGGATCCGCTTCGAATGGCAGTTCGGGGTGGGGACGCTGATCAGCCTCGTCCACGACGTGGTCCTGACGATCGGTTTGTTCGCGCTGACCCAGATGGAGTTTGATCTGACTGCGGTGGCCGCGATCCTGACGGTGATCGGCTACTCGCTCAACGATACGATCGTGGTCTACGACCGAATACGCGAGAACCTGAAGAAATACCGCCGGATGCCGACCGAGCAGTTGCTCGACCTGTCGATCAACGAAACGTTGCACCGCACGGTGATGACCTCGGTCACAATCCTGCTCGCG
>JANXUP010000074.1 GCA_025356175.1 Sphingomonadaceae bacterium
ATCAAAATGACCGACATGCCGCAACTCGTCGCGGCGTTCCACAGCCTTGTCGGTATGGCCGCAGTGCTGGTCGGCTGGGCAGCTTATCTCAACCCCACCGCCTTCGGCATTGCCGGAGCCGATGGCGTGATTGAGGCGCAGAGCCGCGTCGAAATGGGCCTCGGCATCGCGATCGGCGCGATCACCTTCTCGGGCTCGGTCATCGCCTTCCTCAAGCTTGCGGGCAAGATGTCGGGTGCGCCGATCATGTTGCCGGGGCGGCACGTGATCAACCTTGGCACGCTCGCCGCGATCATTGGCCTGACCGGCTATTTCACCATGGACCAGTCGCTGTGGGTGATCGCCACGGTCACCGCACTCGCCTTCCTGATCGGCTTCCTCCTGATCATCCCGATTGGCGGGGCGGACATGCCGGTGGTGGTGTCGATGCTCAACTCGTACTCGGGTTGGGCGGCGGCGGCGATGGGCTTCACGCTCCACAACACCGCGATGATCATCACCGGGGCTTTGGTCGGTTCATCGGGTGCGATCCTGAGCTACATCATGTGCAAGGCGATGAACCGCAGCTTCATCTCGGTAATCGCGGGCGGGTTCGGCGTGGTGGCGGAAGCGGGCGGCGAGGCCAAGGAGCAGCGCCCGTGGAAGCGCGGCAGCGCCGAGGACGCCGCGTTCCTGCTGGGTGAGGCCGAGCAGGTCATCATCATCCCCGGCTACGGCATGGCGGTGGCGCAGGCCCAGCACGTGCTGCGCGAAATGGGCGATCAGCTCAAGGCCAGGGGCGTGCGCGTGAAATACGCAATCCACCCGGTCGCGGGGCGGATGCCTGGGCATATGAACGTGTTGCTGGCTGAAGCTAACGTGCCATATGATGACGTCTTCGAGCTGGAAGACATTAACGGCGAGTTCGCCCAGACCGACGTCGCCTTCATCATCGGCGCCAACGACGTGGTCAACCCGGCGGCGAAGACCGACAAGTCATCGCCGATCTACGGCATGCCGGTGTTCGATGTCGAAAAGGCCAAGACCATCATGTTCATCAAGCGGTCCATGGGCGGGGTCGGCTATGCCGGGGTCGATAACGATGTGTTCTACATGGACCAGACCATGATGCTGCTGGCCGATGCGAAGAAGATGGTTGAGGATATCAACAAGGCGTTGTCGCATTGATGCTTGCGATGGCTGACCAAGATCCTCCCCTCATGGGGGAGGTGTCAGCCGCGCAGCGGATGACGGTGGGGGTCTGTTCAGCGCATGTCCTTCGAGACATGCCCCCACCGACCCACCTGCGGTGGGCCACCTCCCCCAGAAGGGGAGGATTTAGGTTAGTTTTGGTCCTCACCATCGCTGCCTGTGCACCGTCCAAGCTCGCTTACGGCCAAGTCAAGAGTGCGATGGTCGAAGCCGGGATGTCCGAGGCCAATTCGGCTTGCATGGCTAAGCGGATGACCGACCGGCTAAGCCTGATCCAGCTGAACAAGCTGCGCAAATTGAAGGGCGAAAAGCGCAGCTTGTTCGATTATGTCGCGGCGGTGCGCAAGGTTGGCGATGCCGAGGCGATCGAGGTCACCGCGAGTTCGGCAGCGCTCTGCGCAAGCGGGCTGGCGGGATAGCGCGCAGCCGGCCAGCCGCGCCAGTTCAGCGCGAATTGGTATCCAGCGACATCAGATAGGAAACGGCCGCAGTACGCTGCGCCGGGTTGCGCACATAAAACGGGTGCGGAGCTTTCGCGCCGCGCGAAGGATTGAGCAGCTGATTCAAGCTGGACACGCTATTATCGTGGAGGAACACCGGCTTGCGCGCCAGATCGAGCAACAGCGGGATCGCTACCCCGCGCTTTTCGCCGCGCAGCGATGCGTTTACCACCGCCCATTTGTCATCGAAGAAATTGCCGGGCGTGTCCTGCACCGGGGTTAGCGGAGCCATCCGCATGGCCAGGATCATTGGACGGTCGCCCGGCCAGATTTGTCCCATGGGGTGGATCGTGGTCGGAACTGCACGCGCCTGGCTGGCGTTGTGGCAACTTGTGCACCCCGAAGCGACAAACGCAGCGCGGCCCTGCGCCATCAAGTTGGCATCCGCAGCCCGGCCGGCAGGCGCTGGCAGCGAAATCAGGTAGGCGTTCATCGCCAGCAGCTTGGCATTGTTGAGGCGATAGCCGATCGGGCTGGACAATTCACCGACGGCATTGGTGTTGCGCGCCTGGCCAATCACATACGGATAGCCGGTGACGTTGGTATCGGCGAGGATCTTGACGTAATCGTCGATCATCTCGTCGCCAGCGGCACCCGCCAACTTGTGCACGAATTGGCGTCCACCCGGCGTCGTCAGCATGGTTTGGTCGAACAGCGTGGTGTACACCAGATTGCTGAAATCGTCGATTTTGGTCATCGTTCCTTCACTGCCATAGGGCGCCGAGAGATCGGCACGGAACATCGGCGTATTGTGCATCGGGTTGCCGTTGCCGTCGAAGGTATCGTCGAACATCCCGATCGGATAAAATTTGGGGTTGCCAAAGTACGCGTCGAAATCGGCTTCGGTCGAACGCTCGGTCAGACCTTTTGGTGCGCGGCCCAGCGTCTTGCCTTTGTTGGCGGTAAGCTGGGTCTGCGCCACCGGGTAAAGTGCGCGGGTATTGGCAGCGGCCGCGAAAATGGCACCAAGGTTAAGCTGATGATTGGCCAGCCCGTCGATCCGGCTGCCGATGCTGCCCCCCGCGGCTACCTTGAATACCGACGCGTCGGTCATCGTGTGACACAGCGCACAGCTAACCCCGACTTTGTCGCCCTTCGGCGCAACCCCGATCACCGCACCGGCTTTGATCAACGCGAGCGTAACCGCAGGATCGTTGAGCAGCTTCGAGCTTTTGCCGGTAGGATCGGCCATAAGTTCTGCGCCGAGCTGCGCTTTGGTCGCGGCGTCGACCATGTCGGCATCGATCTGCAGACCCAGTCCAAGCGCCTGCAGCGGCGTTACTTTGGCCGCGGCGATACCTTGCGGCAGCCGCACGGCATCGGTCCAGAACCCTTCGTTGCCGAAGGTTTCCGAACGGAATACTTCACGTCCGGCGATCGCGTCGCCGCGCTGCTGGGGAAGCGCCAGGCCTTGGTCAGCCGGCCCTTCGATTGCCATACCCGAATGGCGCACCGGCGCAGGGCGCGCTGCGACAGTCACGCCCGCACACGAAATAGCGAGCGCAAGAATACCGACCGAAGGGGAAATCCTGAGGCGTCTGCTGATCATGGGCGTCGCTCCTATCGAGGCGCGAGAGGCAGCAGCGCGCGGGATATCATTGGCTAACAACCGAGATCAAATTTTGTTCCTGAAACCGAATAGATTCAAACAGCTGCGAATTTCGCTAACCACTGTCACGGAGCCCCCGATTGACTTACACGCCTGTCAGTTCAAACATGCCGCGCATGAGGATGCCCACAGCCATAATCGCTGCGGTCTCGGCGCTGGCCCTGACTGCTCCCGCTCACGCCAAGACCATTGCGGTCGCCGCCGGAGACAATGCGCAAAGCCGCCTGCAAGAGGCGCTGATTACCGCGCAACCCGGTGATGTCGTGCAGCTGGCGGCGGGGCGGTTCGTGCTGACCGACGGGCTCTCGCTCGATGCCAATAACGTGACTGTGCGCGGTGCAGGGATGGACGCGACAGTGCTCGATTTCTCTGGCCAGCAAGGCGCGGGCGAGGGGCTGCTGGTCACCTCTGACGATGTCACCATGCGCGATTTTGCAGTCGAGAACACCCACGGCGACGGGATCAAGTCCAAGGGCGCGGACAACGTGGTCTATTACCGCGTGCGCGTGACCTGGACCAGCGGGCCCAAGGAGACCAACGGCGCTTACGGGATCTATCCGGTCGCCAGCACCGGGGTGCTGATCGATGGCTGCAAAGTTTCGGGCGCGAGCGACGCGGGGATCTATGTCGGCCAGTCGAAGGCGATCACCGTGCGCTATAACATGGTCGAGCAATCGGTCGCCGGGATCGAGATCGAGAACAGCCGCGATGCGCTGGTGACGGGCAACCTGGTGACCCGCAACACTGGCGGGATTCTGGTGTTCGATCTGCCCAACCTGCCGGTGATGGGCGGGGGAAATACGCTGATCGAGAACAACCTCGTTATCGCCAACGACACCCCCAACTTCGCCCCCAAGGGCAACATCGTCGCCGGGGTGCCGCGCGGCACCGGGATCATGGTGATGGCCAACGACTATGTCTCGGTTGAGGGCAACTCGCTGGTCAACAACCCTACCGCGCAGGTTTTGGTGGTCAGCTATCCCAAGCCGTTCACCGACAAGACCTACAACCCCGATCCGCGGCGGATCATGATCGGCCGGAACCGGATCGTGGGCGGTGGCGATGAGCCGCAGATCCCGGGCGGCGACCAGCTCGCTGGGGCTTTCGGTGGTGCGCTGCCCGGAATCGTCTGGGACGGGGCGAGCAAAGTCTGGCCCTTCACATCGCTGTCTGGCCCGGCGTTGTCGCTTGACGGGATCACCACCGGCGGCATGCACGAAGCCAAGCCGCATATGGTCCAGCCGCGCAAGCCGCTGGTTGTCACGGGACTGCCCAGGCGCGGCGCCCCGGCCGCGCTGGATTTGCGCGCCAAGCCATGAGGTTGCTTGCGGCGGCTTTGGCGATTCTCGGTGGTGCGGTAGCCGTCTCCGCCACCCCGCCGCTGCCGCCAAGCATGGTGCACAATGCGGCGATTGCTGGAGCAGCCTATCCGCAGAACCTTTCGGAATTCGGTTTCTTTTCCAACCCAGCCGAACAGTCCGTTGCACAGTCGGTGACCCCCTACCGCCTCAACACCCCCCTGTGGTCCGACGGCGCGGAAAAGCTGCGGTTCGTGTACATTCCGCCGGGCCAGCAAGCCAAGGCGCAAGGTGAAGGCCTACTCGACCTCCCGGTCGGTGCGGCGCTGATCAAGACCTTCAAGATCCGCGGCAAGCTGATCGAAACCCGCGTACTATTGCACCGCGCGGATGGCTGGGTGGCGCTGCCCTATGTCTGGGATGCCGACCAAAAAGAAGCGCGGCTGACGCTGGGCGGCAAGCGGATCGAATTGGCCGGACCTGATGGCAAGCCGATCAGCTATGCGGTGCCCAACAAGAACCAGTGCAAAGAGTGCCACGGAGTTGCGGGTGCGGTCACCCCGATCGGACCCAAGGCCTACAATCTTTCGGTTGCGTGGCTGACCGTCCTGAATGCCAGGGGCATGCTCGACAAGGTTCCGACAGTCACCAAGCGTATCCCGCTGTGGGAAGACCGCGACCACTCTGATGCAGCGCTGGCTGCACGCGGGTACCTCGAGGCGAACTGTGCGCATTGTCATAACCCCAATGGCGCCGCCTCGAATTCAGGGCTGTACCTTGGTTGGCTGCAGGATGATCCGATCAAGCTTGGGATCGGCAAGCGCCCGGTCGCGGCGGGACGCGGGTCGGGCAATCTCGATTTCGACGTGGTGCCCGGCGACGCCGCACATTCGATCCTCTATTACCGCATGGCCAGCCTCGAAGGCGGGGTGGCGATGCCTGAACTGGGACGCTCGGCGCTCGATCCCGCGGGGATGGCAGCCGTGCAAAAGTGGATTGGGGAGATGCGGAAATGAAGTGGCTCGGTCGCGGCTTGCTGGCTCTCGTCCTCCTATTGCTGGGTGCTTACCTGTTTCTGCGCACTCCGGATTCGGACCCCGCGGCGATGCGCGCCAAGTACGGCGGCGCACCATCGCAATTCGTCGATCTGGGTAATGGCCTCAAGGTCCATGTCCGCGATGAAGGCCCGCGCGGTGCGCCGGTGATCGTGATGCTGCACGGCTCGAACGACGATCTGCACACCTGGGATCCGTGGGCCGCGCAGCTCTCACAGACCTTCCGCGTGATCCGCTTCGACCAGATCGGCCACGGTCTCACCGGTCCCGAGCCGCATGGCGATTATTCGCCCAAGGCCTTCGTCGACACGATCGATCAGGTGACCGCGAAACTCGGCGTCAGCAAATTTGCGCTTGCGGGCAATTCGATGGGCGGGGCCAACGCGCTGCATTATGCGCTGGCGCACGGCGATAAACTAACCGCGCTGGTCTTGCTCGATGCCGGCGGCGGGCCGCAACTGTCGAAAACACCGGGCAACATCGGCTTCAAGATTGCGCGGACGCCAGTGGTCAACCAGCTGATGCTGACCGTCACTCCGCGCAGCCTGATTGAGAAAAGCCTGCACCAATCGGTGTGGAACCAGTCGGTGGTCACCCCGGCCATGATCGACCGGTTCTGGGAACTGCTGCGTTATCCCGGCAACCGCCAGGCCACGTTTACCCGCTTCCAGCAAGGCTGGGTGACGATCGACAAGGGGCAGCTCGCCTCGCTCAAGATGCCGGTGCTGATCATGTGGGGCGCGCATGACAGCTTGATCGCGCCCGCTACCGCGCAGTGGTTTGTGGAGGCGATTCCGGGCAGTCAGCTGATTGTCTACCCGGATTCTGGCCACATGCCGCAGCAGGAAGTGGCAACGCTTAGCGCAAGTGATCTGGCGAACTGGCTGGCAGACAAACGCGCGACGGTTGGAGTGCCAACCAAGCCGGTTTGAATGGCCGACAGTCTGGACGCGCGCGCCCGCCTCCCCTAAGTGCGCGGGAACAGGGGCTTCCGCACACCCAGGAGTTATTCGATTGCGTAAACTAGGCCTGATCGGCGGCATGAGCTGGCTATCGACCCGCAGTTACTACGAGCGCATCAACACGCTGGTGCAGGCGAAAGCCGGCCCGCGCTGCAGCGCGCCGATGCTGATCGAAAGCCTCGACTTCACCGACCTGTCGCGGCTCTCCACCGCCGAAGAGTGGAAGCGTGCCGCCGGGGTTTTGGCGGACAGCGCCAAGCGGCTGGAAAAGGCCGGGGCCACCGCGATCATCATCGGCGCCAATTCGATGCACAAGGTCTACGATCAAGTCGCCGCGGCGGTGAAGGTTCCGGTGATCCACATCGCCGATTGCGTGGCTGACAAGATGGCCAAGGACGGTGTCAAGAAGGCTGGCCTTATCGGCACGCGCAACGTGATGCTTGAAAGCTTCTACCGCCAGAAACTGATCGCCCGCGATATCGAACTGCTGCCGCCCGAAATGGCCTTCGTCGATACGCTTGACCGGATCATCTATGACGAGCTGCTGCTCGGCAAAGCGAGCCGCCAGGCCGAACGCGAATTGAAGACGATCATCACCAACATGGGCCAGGACGGGGCCGAGGCAGTGGTGCTGGGCTGCACCGAGCTCGAGATGATCGTCACCACCCAGGCCAATGTCCTGCCGATCTATGACTGCACCCGGATCCACGCCGAGGCTGCAGTCGATTGGATCATGGGCGGTTGATCGCACCCTTCGCCTCCAATCCGGCGCGGAGCAGGGGGCGCGAATTTCCGCTTGAGGCGTCGCTGGCGCGCGGCCCGCGCAGCGCCTGGCAACGCGACCGTGACCGCATCGTCCATTCGATTGCCTTCCGCCGTCTGCGCCACAAGACCCAGGTGTTCGTCGCGCCCGATGGCGATCATTACCGCGTGCGCCTCACCCACAGCCTCGAAGTTGCGCAGATTGGCCGGGTCATCGCCCGCGCACTGGGGATCGACGAGGACCTGACCGAGGCGCTGTGCCTCGCGCACGATATTGGCCACCCGCCGTTCGGCCATGCGGGGGAAGAGGCGCTCGACAACGCGCTGCTGAAGTGGGGCGGGTTCGATCACAACGCGCATTGCCTGCGGGTGCTGATGCGGCTGGAGAGCCCCTATTGCGAGCACGACGGGCTCAACCTCAGCTGGGAGGTGCTTGAAGGTCTGGCCAAGCACAACGGACCGCTCGGCATGGTGCCGTGGGCGCTGGCGGAGCTCGATGCCGCCTATCCGCTCGATCTCCAGACCTGGCCCAGCCTTGAAGCGCAGGTCGCGGCGATTGCCGATGACATCGCCTATGACAACCACGACATCGACGACGGCCTGCGCGCCGGGTTCCTACAGCTCGACCAATTGCTCACCATCGATTTCATCGCCGATCAATGGCGCGCGATCGAGCGCAAGTTTCCCGATGCGCCGCAGGATCGCCGCTTGCGCGAACTGGTGCGCGGCCAGATCGGGATGATGGTCAACGACGTGATCGGCGAAACCTCGGTACGGGTGAAGGACTTCGCCTCGGCCGCCGATGTGCGCGGCGCGAACCGGGCCAGCGCCGGTTTCTCTGGAGCAATGGCTGAACAGGAACGCGGTCTGAAAAAGTTCATGTACGATATGCTTTACCACCATCCGCAGCAGCTTCTGACCGCAGGCCGGGCGCGGGCAGTGACGGCCGAGCTTTATGCCGCCTACGCGCAGGACCCCGAGCTGATGGAATCGAACTGGGCGGCGCGCACTCCTTACGAAGAGCCCGCATGCAGTCGGCACATCGCCGATTTCATTGCCGGGATGACCGACCGTTACGCCATCGCCGCGCACCAGCGGATCTATGGCGAAACGCCCGAGGATCTGCGCAATGTCTAAGGTCACGCGGATCGCGCTGGTCGGCGCTTCGGGCATGATCGGCACCAGCCTGATCCGTTTGGCGGTTGGCCGGACCGACCTCAGGATCGTCGCGGTGGCGCGGCGTGAGCTTACCCTTCCGCCGGGTGCTCGGATGGAAGTGTTGCTCGCCGATCCAGAGAATTGGGGCGATGCAATCGCCGCGACCAATGCCAGCGTGCTGGTCTCTGCGCTCGGCACGACCTGGAAAAAGGCGGGCAAGGACGAGGCCGCGTTCCGCGCGGTCGATGAAGACTTGGTCCTCGCCTGCGCCCGCGCCGCCAAGGCGGCCGGGATGCGGCAGATGATCGCGATCTCCTCGGTTGGCGCCGATCCGGCGGCGAAAAACTTGTACCTCCGCGTGAAGGGCGAGACTGAGCAGAAGCTCGGCAAGATCGGGGTGCCACGGCTCGACCTGATCCGGCCCGGCCTGCTGCGCGGCAACCGCGAAGAACTGCGCCCCGCCGAGCGGCTCGGCATGATCGCCAGCCCGCTGCTGGATCTCGTGCTGCACGGAGAATACGCCAAGTACCGCTCGATCAAGGCCGATGTGGTTAGCCGCGCGATCGTCGGGCTGACTCGCGAGAAAATGGCCGGGCGGTTCGTGTTCGAGCACGATGCAATCCTGCGCGCGGCCAGCCGGGCGGGGTAATCCGCCGCGCACGGCATTGACTTAGCCGCGCTGCGCAGCCATCCCGCCGATGTCGCTGATCGCGCGGGAGAGCTCTGGTGATTCGTCCCCAAAGGACGAAGAACTGGGCGCCGAAGGAGCAACCGCCCCGGAATCTCTCAGGCAAACGGACCGCGTGGGTCGATAGCGACGCTCTGGAAAGTGTTCCCGCAACAACGCGCGGGGGCCGCCGAAGGGGTAACCTGGGATCAGTTCCCGGGGAAAGCTCTCAGGTTTCCGTGACAGAGGGGGCACGAGACATTTTTGTCCTGTGCGGAGCCCTGTCCTGTGTCCGAGCTTGAAGATCAATTCGAAGAACTGGAAATTGAAACCCTGCCGCTCGACGCCTGGCACCGCGCGCGCGGCGGCCGCATGGTCGAGTTTGCCGGCTATCACATGCCGGTGCAGTATGAAGGCATCATCGCCGAGCACCTGTGGACGCGGAAGCATGCCGGGCTGTTCGATGTATCGCACATGGGCCAGCTGCAACTGTCGGGCGAGGGCGTGGACGCCGCAGTCGAGGCGCTGCTGCCGATCGATCTGTCGACGCTGAAGCTGGGAATGCAGCGCTATTCGCTGCTGCTCGATGAGGATGGCGGAACTCTGGATGACCTGATGGTCTCGCGCTGGCCGGAGAGCCTTTATGTAGTGGTCAACGGCGCGACCAAGTGGGACGATATCGCCCACTTGCGCGAGCATCTGCCCGACGAGATCACGCTCAACCACCTCGATGAACGCGCACTGCTGGCGCTGCAGGGGCCCGAGGCGTTTGCCGCATTGGAACGGCACGTCAGCGGCGAATATCCGCTGTCGGCGCTCATCTTCATGCGGTTTGGCAAGTTCATGCTGGGTGGGGCGGAAGTTTCGATCAGCCGCTCGGGCTACACCGGTGAGGACGGGTTCGAGATCTCGCTCCCCGCCGAAGCCGCGCCGCGCATTGCCGACCTGCTGTGCGGCGAATCCGAGGTCAAACCGATCGGCCTTGGCGCGCGCGATTCGCTGCGGCTTGAGGCCGGGTTGCCGCTGTACGGGCACGACCTTGGCCCCGATACCAGCCCGATTGAGGCTGGCCTGAACTTCGCGATCAACAAGCGCCGCCGCAGTGAAGGCGGGTTTCTTGGGGCGGACCGGGTGCTGGACGAACTGGCCAACGGTGCCCCACGCAAATGGGTCGGGCTGACCCTCGAAGGCCGCCAGGCCGCGCGTGAAGGCGCCGAAGTTTTTGCAGGTAGCGAGAAGGTTGGCGTGCTCACTTCGGGCGGTTTCTCACCCAGCCTCGAAAAGCCGATTGCCGCCGCTTACGTGTCCGCAGCCCAGGCCGCCTCCGGTACCGCGCTCGAGATCGACGTGCGCGGCAAACGCCTTGCCGCCACCGTCACCACGCTGCCCTTTGTCCCCCACCGCTATCACCGCTGAGGAGCTTTTCCATGCCGCTCTACTATACCCAGGACCACGAATGGATCGACGTTGACGGCGATACCGGCACCGTCGGCATCACCGATTATGCGCAAGGCCAGCTCGGCGACATTACCTTCGTCGAACTGCCCGAAGCCGGCAGCACGCTGAAGAAGGGCGATGCGCCCTGCGTGGTCGACAGCGTCAAAGCCGCATCGGACGTTTACGCCCCGGTCAGCGGCACGGTCACCGAAGCCAATGCTGC
This sequence comes from Sphingomonadaceae bacterium, assembly GCA_025356175.1. Classification (GTDB taxonomy): domain Bacteria; phylum Pseudomonadota; class Alphaproteobacteria; order Sphingomonadales; family Sphingomonadaceae; genus Novosphingobium. Next base: position 10,863 of record JANXUP010000074.1, read on the forward strand.
GCTCGAAGGTGAGCCCGAGCTGGTCAACACCGATCCCGAACAGGGCGGCTGGCTGTTCCGCCTGACGCTTAGCGATACCAGCGAGCTCGACGGCCTGATGGACCGGGTGGCTTACGACGAATTCGTGGCAGGGCTGTGATCGTGTCGTCCCGGACTTGATCCGGGACCGCTGGCGTTCATAACGAAACGTCGGCGCAAGACTCCAGCGGTCCCCGGTCGAGCCGGGGACGACGATGAAGGAACACAATGCGCTACCTCCCCCTGACCCCCACTGACCGCACCGCCATGCTCGGCGTCATCGGCGCTGCGACCATCGAGGACCTGTTCGTCGACGTCCCCGCCGAAGCACGCCTTTCGGGCCCGATCGCCGACTTGCCGATGCATGCCAGCGAAATGGCGGTCGAGCGGCACATGGGCGCGCTCGCGGCGCAGAATATCAGTGCCGGGTCGGTGCCGTTCTTCCTTGGCGCGGGGGCTTATAAGCACCATATCCCGGCGAGCGTTGATCACCTGATCCAGCGCGGCGAATTCCTGACCGCTTACACCCCGTACCAGCCGGAAATCGCGCAGGGCACGCTGCAGGTGCTGTTCGAGTTCCAGACCCAAGTAGCGCGGCTGTTCGGGACCGAGATCGCCAATGCCTCGATGTACGATGGCTCGACTGCTTGCTGGGAAGCCGTGGCGATGGCTGGCCGCGTCACCAAGCGCAGCCGCGCGGTGCTGTCGCGCGGGCTGCACCCGCACTACGCCGCGACGATCACCACGATGGCCAAGTTCACTGGCGATTCGATCGATGCGCAGCCGCCCAAGCTGGTTGGTGAACCTGGCTCCGATGGCCTGATCGCGGGAATCGACGAGAGCACCTCGTGTGTTGTCGTTCAGTACCCGGATGTCCTCGGCCGCATTCCTGACCTCGCCGTGATTGCCGAAGCCGCCCACGCCAAGGGCGCGCTGGTGGTCGTGGTGGTGACCGAGCCGGTCGCGCTGGGTCTGCTTGAAGCACCGGGCAATCTCGGTGCGGATATCGTGGTCGGCGAAGGGCAGTCGCTCGGCGTCGGACTGCAGTTCGGCGGGCCGTACCTCGGCCTGTTCGGCTGCCGCGAAAAGTTCGTGCGACAGATGCCCGGGCGGCTGTGCGGCGAGACGGTCGATGCCGAGGGCAAGCGCGGGTTTGTGCTCACCCTCTCGACCCGCGAACAACACATCCGCCGCGAGAAGGCGACGAGCAATATCTGCACCAATGCAGGGCTTTGCGCATTGGCCTTCAGCATTCACATGACGCTGCTCGGCGGCACCGGATTGGCGAAACTGGCCAGGGTCAACCACGCCAAGGCGCAGCAGGCGGCGAAGCGTTTGGCCGCGGTGCCGGGCGTTTCGCTGCTCAACACCAGCTACTTCAACGAGTTCACCCTGATCCTGCCGCGCGACGCGCGTGAGGTGGTGCGCGAACTGGCCGACCAGCGGATCCTTGGCGGAGTGTCGCTCGGGCGGCTGTTCCCCGGCGCTGACCATCTCGCCAATGGCCTGCTGGTCACTGCCACCGAATGCACCACGGCGGAGGACATCGAAGCCTTCGCCGTGGCCTTGGAAGGAGTGCTGGCATGACCGCCGTGAATACCGCCGGTTGGCGCCCCGAGATGGGCCCCGCGCAGCACCCCGACCACGAAGACGCCCCGCGCCCGACCAACAGCGGTGACCGCGCGCTGATGCTCGAAGAAGCACTGATCTTCGAACTCGGCCGGTTCGGTTCGACCGGGGTCGATATCGACGATGCCGAGTTTGAACCGATGGGCGCGCTCGCGGGCTTCCTGCGCAAGGCCGCGCCCGCGCTGCCGGGTCTGACCGAGCCTGAGACGGTGCGTCACTACACCCGTCTCAGCCGCCAGAATTATGCGATCGACCTTGGGCCATTTCCGCTCGGCTCGTGCACGATGAAGCACAACCCGCGGCTCAATGAAAAGGTCGCGCGGATGGCCGGCTTTGCCGATATCCATCCGCTCCAGCCGGTGCAGACGGTGCAAGGCGGCCTGAAAGTCATCAACGAACTCGCGCACTGGCTGATCACGCTGACCGGCATGCACGGCGTGGCCATGACCCCCAAGGCCGGCGCGCACGGCGAGCTGTGCGGGGTGCTGTGCATCAAGGCGGCGATTACCGCGCGCGGCGAGGACCGCACCGTGATGCTCGTCCCCGAATCTGCACACGGCACCAATCCCGCCACCGCAGCATTCGCGGGGTTTGCAATCGAGAATATCCCCGCGACTGCCGAAGGCCGGGTCGATCTCGAAGCGCTCAAGGCGCGGCTGGGGCCGGACGTGGCGGGCGTGATGATCACCAACCCCAACACCTGCGGACTGTTCGAACGCGACATGAAGGCGATCTCCGACGCGGTCCATGCAGCGGGCGGCTATGTCTATTGCGACGGCGCGAATTTCAACGCGATCGTCGGCAAGGTCCGCCCCGGTGACCTTGGCGTCGATGCGATGCACATCAACCTGCACAAGACCTTTTCCACTCCGCACGGCGGCGGCGGGCCGGGCTCGGGGCCGGTGGTGCTGTCAAAGGCGCTGTGCCCTTATGGCCCGATCCCGTTCACCGAGCTGTTTGAGGACGGCCACCTGACGCTGGTCGACGAAGAAACCGGCGGCGCGCGACAACCGCACAGCTTTGGCCGGATGGCAGCATTCCACGGCCAGATGGGCATGTTCACCCGCGCGCTGACCTATATGCTCAGCCACGGCGCTGATGGCCTGCGGCAGGTCGCCGAGGACGCGGTGCTCAATGCCAACTACGTGCTGCGCAGCCTCGATGGCGAGCTCGATGCGCCGTTCGGTGCCTCGGGACCGTGCATGCACGAGGCACTGTTCAGCGACGACAACCTGCCCGAAGGCTTCTCCACGCTCGACATCGCCAAGGGGCTGATCGATGAAGGCTTCCACCCGATGACGGTGTACTTCCCGCTCGTGGTCCACGGCGCAATGCTCATCGAACCGACCGAGACCGAAAGCAAGGCCGGGCTCGACCGCTTCATAAGTTCGCTGCGCAGCCTTGCACGGCGGGCCAAGGCGGGTGATACCAGCCTTAAGAGCGCGCCGCACTTCGCGCCGCGCCGCCGCCTCGATGAAACGCAGGCAGCGCGCAAGCCCGTGCTGGCGTGGCGGGGCGATAGCGCGGCTTAAGGGGGAGCAGGGGGCATGGATCCGAAGACGCTGCAGACTGTGCTGCCGATCGCGGTCGTCCTGATCGTCTTCGCGCTGCGCTTTCGCAACCTCAGCAAGCCGCGGCCGTTCAATGCCGGGCGTTTGTGGCTGGCTCCGGCGATTGTCGCGCTGGCAGTGGGCTTCTTCCTGTGGAACTTTCCGCCAAGCCCGACCGGCTGGCTTGTCATCCTGTTCGGCGCGGTGATCGGCGGCATTGCCGGGATCAAGCGCGGGCAGTGGATGCACCTTGAGCGCGATCCGGCGACTGGCAAGCTGCTGATCCGCCAGTCCCCGGCGGCGCTGATCTTTCTGGTCGCGATTGTCCTGTCGCGCCGCGCGTTGTCCTATGAGCTGGGCGGGGCGGACAGCAGCGGCCACTTGCCGCCCGCCGCTTTGCTCGCAACTGACGGCCTGATGGCGTTCGCACTCGCGATGGTGGTGGCGATGCGCTGGACCTTGTGGCAGCAGTCCAAAATGGTGCCGCCGCATCCGGAGGTGTTTTCGTAAGTCATGTGGAACGCACTGTTCACTGCCACCAACCTGCTGGCGATTGCCGGTTGGGTCCTGCTCGCCGCCGCCCCCCGCAAACCAGCGGTGCGCAGCCTGATCATGTATCTGGGGGTCGCGCTGCTGTGCCTGACTTACACGGTGTGCTTCGCCCTGTTTCTTAGCGGTGCGGTCGATCCGGTGCGCGTGGCGGGCGCGGGGGAACCGGGCTTTGGTTCAATTGCCGGCGTGCGCGCGCTGTTCGCCAGCGATGGCGGCGTGGTGATTGGCTGGACGCACTATCTCGCGTTCGACCTGTTCACCGGCATGTGGATCGCCAGCGATGCCGACAACAAGGGTTTCGGGCGGTGGACCCAGCTGCCGGTCCTGTTCGCAACCTTCATGGCTGGACCGGTCGGGCTGCTCAGCTGGTTGATCCTGCGCGAGCGGCGCGCGCGAAGCGCCGCCAAAGCTAAGTGAACCGCGCGATCACCCGCTGCGCCGACTGGGTCGTTGCCGAGGCCCTTGGCGCTTATTCGCCACTGCTGGCCGCGGCTGGAGGCGCGCGGCGGTGGAGGCGTTGTTCGCGCCAGGCGATCACGCCACCCGCCGCGATGATCGCAGGCGCGCCCCACCACGTGGCCGCGGGCGGCAGTTCGTTCCACACCAGCCAACCGTAGAGCGTCGCCCAGACCAGCGCAGAATAGTCCATCACGACCACGCTGGCGACCTGGCCATAGCGCAGCGATGCGGTCAGCAGCAGTTGACCGATGCAGCCGAGCACGCCTCCGGTAATCAACAGGAACCACTGCCAGCCGGTATGATGCGTATAGCTAAAGGGCAGTGCCGCCAGCAGGATGGGAGAGGACAGCGCGGCGAACCAGAACACGATCGACAACGCTTCGTCGGTGCGGCCCAGATCGCGCACCTGGATCGAGATCAGCGCAACCATGAACCCGGCGCCAATCCCGACCGCAGCGCCGAGCGGCGGGATCAGCACGTGGCCGGGCTGAGCGATGATGACCACTCCCGCGAACCCCAGCGCCACCGCCAGCCAGCGCACCGGGCCAACCTTTTCGCGCAACAGCAGCGCAGACAGGATTACCGCAAAAATCGGCGTGGTGAAACCCAAGGTGGTGCTGACCGCGAGCGGCAGCAGGATCGGCGCGCCGAAGGTAAAGAACATGCCGGTTAACCCCAGCATCGCGCGGCGCGCATGGCTGCCGAGCCGGTTGGTCTTGAGCCGCGAAACCTCTCCGCGCAGCACCAGCCAGCCGAAGATCAGGAAGATCGAGGGCACCTGCCGCCAAAACAGGATTTCCACAAAATGCACCCCGGTACCGGCGGTGTATTTGACCAGCATGACCAGCGTGGAAAGCACCGCCACCGCCAGCAAGCGCAGCCCCAGCGCCAGCATTGGCTGCTGCACGGGCGGTGCGGGCTGGACTTTCGGCATGCCCCGGCTCTAACGCGCCGGGATGGACTGGCAAGCTGCGATCCGCGAAGGGCTCGACGAGGACTGGGTGCGCTACCTGCTGCTCCCCGGCCTGATCGCGCTTGCTCTGGCAATTACTGGCGCGCGCAAGGAACGCCGCCGCAAGCTCCGCAGCGATCCAGATGCCATTCCGCTGCTGCCGTGGCGCGACATCTCGTTCTGGTCCAGCTTCGCTGCGTTGTTTCTGCTTGGCGCGGCATGCAAGGTGTGGCTCGCGGGTTAGCTCGTGTTCTCGCGGTGAAGGTTCACCGCCAGCATTCCGCTTCCAGCGCGGCGGCCATATTCGAACGGGTGGCAGCGACAGAAATCGCGCATTTCCTACACCGCCCGAATCTGCCTTAACTTTGGCGATGAAGACCTACCCCGCGTCCGCCAGTCGCAAGCCGCACCATGTGCGCGTTCCTGCATTCACCCCGGTCCCGCTGCGCGGACGCAGCGATGGCTGGACGATTGCCCGCCAAGCGGCATTTCTTGTTGCGTTGGCGCGCACGCGAAACGTGGCTGCGGCATCTCGCGAGGCAGGGATGGCGCGCGAGACGGCTTACCGGCTGCGGCGGCGCCATGGGGCGGAAAGTTTCGCCGCGACCTGGGATTTCGTGCTGGGCCAGTGTGGCAAGCCAAAGGTCACACCCGAGACGCGAATGGTGCGTGCGCTGCGCGGTTTGGTCAGGCCGGTGGTGTGGCGCGGAACCTGCTCTGGAGTGGCGCAGAAAGTCGACAATTCTGCGCTTCTAGCGCTTTTGGCGCAGCTCGATCGCGGTGCGGGCGCGGCGCTTGCGAACCTTGAAAGGTCACAGGGTTTCGGCGGCGATCCTGCGTCCGGCGGGCAGACACACCGCTTTACAGACAAGCCTCAAGATAAGCCTGATCGAACCCGAACTGCCGCGCTTTTTCCAGCGTGTAGGGGCGCAGGCCCGACGGGCGGAATTCACCGATGATCTTGCCGTCTTCGCTTTCGTCGAGATATTCGAATTTGAACAGCGACTGGGTGACGATCACATCGCCTTCCATCCCGATCACTTCGGTGATCTCGGTGGTGCGGCGCGAGCCATCGCGCAGGCGCTTGACCTGCACGATGATATCGACCGATTCGGCGATCTGGCGGCTGATCGCTTCCTTGGGGATCTTGATGTCGCCCATCAGGATCATGTTTTCCATACGGCCAAGGCATTCGCGCGGGGAGTTGGCGTGGAGCGTACACATCGAGCCATCGTGACCGGTGTTCATCGCCGCGAGCAGATCGAACGCTTCCGCGCCGCGGATTTCGCCCAGGATGATCCGGTCAGGCCGCATCCGCAGCGCGTTCTTGACCAGATCGCCAATGGTAATCGCGCCCTGGCCCTCAAGGTTTGGCGGGCGGGTTTCGAGCGGCAGCCAGTGCGGCTGCTGGAGGCGGAGTTCGGCCGCGTCTTCGATCGTCAGCACGCGCTCACCCGGGTCGATCATTTTCGACAGCGCGTTTAGCATGGTGGTCTTGCCCGAGCCGGTACCGCCCGAGATGACAATGTTCATCCGGCAGGCACCCGCAATTTTCAGTGCGGTCGCCATCTTTTCGCTCATCGAACCGAATTCCTTGAGCATGTCGATGGTGATCGGCTTTTCGGAAAACTTACGAATCGAGATCGCTGTGCCGCGCAAGCTCAGCGGCGGGACGATGACGTTGACGCGGCTGCCGTCCTTGAGACGGGCGTCGGCCAGCGGGGTGGTCTGGTCGACCCGGCGGCCGACCTGGTTGACGATGCGCTGGGCGATCTGGAACAGGTGGCTTTCGTCGCGGAACCGGATCGGAGCGAGCGTCAGCTTGCCCTTTTTTTCGATGTAGGTCTGATCGGGCCCGTTGACCATGATATCCGAAATGTCGGGATCGTTGAGCAGCTCTTCGAGCGGCCCGAAGCCGAGCAGCTCATCGATCAGCACCTTTTCCAGCGCGAACTGTTCGCGGCGGTTGAGCGTGACCTTGAGCTCAGCGAGCACCTCGATAATGATCGGGCGGAATTCTTCGCTCAGTTCGTCCTTCGACAGCGTTGCCGCAGCTTCGGGATCGACGCGTTCGAGCAGGCGCGGCAGCACCTGTTCCTTGATCTTGTGAACCGAGGCTTCAAAGCCTTCGGCCTGATACTGGTTTTCATGGATGCCGTTCACGCGGTCGGCCAGACGCGTCATCGCGTCCGACTTTTGACCCTGCATGCCCATGTCCATCGGCGGCAGCGCGGCACTGGCATCCTCGCCTGGCAGCGGCGGGAACTGCTCGCCGCCCAGCGGGGCCTGAGAGGACGATTTCGATGATTCACTGCCGCCCTTCATTGGCCGGGCAACACCGAATTGCGGGCGCGCGCCCGGCGCCATACCGCCTGCACCATTGCGTCGACCGAAAGCGCTCATTGTGTCCAAACCTCTGATAATGTGGGGTGACCATGCCTGAACATGCCTTCCCCTTGGCTTATCGGAATGGTGAATAACCACTAAACTTTGAGGATTTCCTAATGCGCCAAGCGCTTTCGCAAGAGCTTGCCGACCGCTTCGCCACCTTCCCACAGCCGCGCGCCCCGGCTAAAGGCGCGGTTCACCTCTGGAAACATACCCAAGCCGCCATGAAGAAGTTCCTGCTGATCGCCTTGCTGATGGCCGCACCGGTCCCGGCGCAGACCTTGTCGCAGCCCGTTCTACCGGCCTGGCTGGCGGGTACCTGGGCGATGGAGGACGGGGCGAGCTGGTCTGACGAATTGTGGACTGACCCGCGCGGCGGCGTAATGCTGGGGCTGGCGCGGAGCGGCTTCGGCCCTGAGCTCAAAAGCTGGGAAGTCACCCGGATCGTCACCCGCAAGGATGGCTCGCTGGCCTATGTGGTGCAGGAAGACGGCAAGCCCGCAGTCGAGTTCCCGCTCGTGCTGATCAGTGCGGAGGCGATCGAATTCGCCAATCCCGCGCACGACTATCCGCAGCGCATCCGCTATTGGCGGCAGGGCAAGCTGCTGATGGCCGAGGTTTCCAAACTCGACGGCAGCGATGTCATGCGGTGGAATTATCGCCCGGTGGTGCCGCCACGCGATCAGGTGGAGTAGCAGCATTGCGAGCGCGGAAATTCAGCCAGGTCGATGTGTTCACTGCGGTGCCTTACAAGGGCAACCCGGTGGCGGTGGTGCTCGATGGAGACGGGCTGTCGGACGCGGCGATGCAGGCCTTCGCCAACTGGACCAACTTATCTGAAAGCACTTTTGTGCTCCCGCCGAGCGATCCGGCGGCCGATTACCGCGTGCGGATCTTTACCCCCAAGGCCGAACTGCCGTTTGCCGGGCATCCGACGCTCGGCACTGCCCATGCCGTGATCGAAGCCGGGATCGCCGCGCCGCAGGACGGCAAGCTGGTCCAGCAGTGCGCGGTCGGGCTGGTCGAGCTGACGGTGGGTGCAGGCGCGCTGTCGTTCCGCTTGCCGCGTTACAAAGTCGCCGATGCGCCGGATCCTGAAGAAGCTGTCGCGTGGATCGGCGGGGCTGCGCTGCGCGGCGGTGCCAAGGCGGTCGACGTCGGCCCGGTGTGGTTGATCGCCGAACTGGCCGAGATTGAAGCGCTGGAGAACCTCCGGCATGATCCCGTGCGGCTCACTGCCTATTACGAACAATATGGCCTGACCGGCGCTACGCTGTTCGCCGCAGACGGGAACCGTGTCGTGGTGCGGAGCTTCGCCCCAGGCGATGGCATCGCGGAAGACCCGGTTTGCGGCAGCGGCAACGGCGCGGTGGCGGCGTACCGGCTCACGGCGGGGCAGGTCTGCAGCGGCGATTCTTACCGGGCGAGCCAAGGCCGCCAACTCGGCCGCGACGGCTGGATCGACATTCGCTTCGATGGTGCCGATATCCACGTCGGTGGCAGTTGCGTGACCTGCGTGCGGGGCGAGGTCCAACTTTAAATTTACCCCTCGGCGTTATCCACCCAGCGATGGGGAATGCTGAACTTGCCAGGAACGAAGCGCCGGTGGCGGGCATCGCGCCCGGCCTGTCGCTATACCTGGAACTGCTGCGCCTGCTCGCGGCGACCGAGGTTGTGCTGTTCCACATCAATGGATTTGCCTTGCTGGGCGGGCACCGCGCGGTGTGGAATGCCTTCGGACATGAAGCGGTGGTGGTGTTCTTTGTCCTGTCGGGCTTCGTCATCGCCTTTGCCGCGCAGACACGGGAGAAAACCCCCAGGGCCTTCCTGATCAGCCGCCTCACGCGCATCTATTCGGTCGCGATGCCGTGCCTAGTGGCGACGGTGCTGTTTGACCGGATCGGTCAGGCGTTGGTGCCCCCGCTATACGACGGCCTGGTCACCGATGGTTCGGCGCTGGTTCGGCTGGTGCTGGGTTCGCTGTTCCTCAATGAAAGCTGGAGCGTATCGGCGCAAATGTTCTCGAACACGCCCTATTGGTCGATCGCCTACGAGTTCTGGTACTACATGATTTTTGCCGGGTTGTTCTATTTCCGCGGCTGGATGCGCGTGCTGCTCACCGCGCTGGCGTGTCTGGTCGCCGGGTACAAGATCCTGCTGCTGTTTCCGATCTGGGCGTTGGGCTGGGGGGTCTATCGCTGGAGCCAGAGCCACAAAGTCAGTCCGGCGCTGGGGTTGCTGCTGTTCCTCCAGCCGGCACTGGTACTGTATCTTGACGATAGTCTTAGCTGGACCCGACATGCGAGCGAATGGCTGGCGGGGCTAATGGGTCAAGGCAACTGGCGGGTGGGCCTCAGTTGGTCGCGCTACGTGCTGACTGATACGCTGCTCGGCCTATCGATGGCGGCGCATTTCATCGGGGCGCAGGCGCTCAGTCCGTGGCTGGAAAGGACGCTGCGGCCATTTGCCAAGCCGGTCAAATGGCTCACTGCGCGCTCGTTCACGCTGTACTTGCTGCACCAGCCGGTGATGTTGCTGGCCGGCGCGATGCTGATTACGCTGGGCGTACCGCTGCTCGGATCGTGGACGGTATTTGCTGCGACATGGGGAACTGTGCTCGCGGTGGCGCAGGTGAGCGAATTGCAAAAGCATCGGCTCAAACCGCTGGTTGTGTGGCTCCTAGACTGGCCTGAGCGGCAATTGACCTCGCGCCGTGCGGCGGTTCCGGCGGAATAACGGGGCTACTTCCAAACTCCGTTCGTCCTGAGGAGCCACAGAGCGAAGCGAAGTGGCGTCTCGAAGGACCGCGCGCTGGGTGGTGGTTCGAGACGGGCCTTCGCAAGAACTCAGTCCCTCCTCACCACGAACGGGAGTATGCGAGGGTGGGGGCCCTCAGCCCTCGACGCTCTCCGCCAGCACGGTCAGCCCGTTCTCGCCGACTTCGGCAAACCCGCCCTGGATCATCACCAGTTCGGGCGCCGCGCCTTCGGTCTTGAAAACCTGCAGCGCACCGTCGCGGATGGTCGACATGACCGGGGCATGGCCTTCGAGCACGCCGAAGTCCCCCTCGGTGCCGGGCACGGTGACCATGTAGACCTCTTCCGAGCGGACGAGGCGGGCCGGGGTGACGAGTTCGAAGTGGAGCATGACTTAGGCCTCTTCAGCCAGCTTCTTGCCCTTGGCGATCGCTTCGTCGATCCCGCCGACCATGTAGAAGGCGTTCTCGGGGAGGTGGTCGTATTCGCCGTCGACCACTGCCTTGAAGCTCTTCACGGTGTCTTCGACCTGGACGAATTTGCCCGGGATGTTGGTGAACACTTCGGCGACGTGGAACGGCTGGCTGAGGAAGCGCTGGATTTTGCGCGCGCGCATGACGGTCAGCTTGTCCTCTTCGGACAGCTCATCCATCCCCAGAATGGCGATGATGTCCTGCAAGCTCTTGTACTTCTGCAGCGTTTCCTGAACCCGGCGGGCGGTTTCATAGTGCTCCTGCCCCACGACTGCGGGGGTGAGCACGCGGCTGGTCGAATCGAGCGGATCGACCGCCGGGTAAATCCCCAGCTCCGAGATCGCGCGGTTGAGCGTGGTGGTCGCGTCCAAGTGAGCGAACGAAGCGGCAGGCGCGGGATCGGTAAGATCGTCGGCCGGCACGTAAATCGCCTGCACGGAGGTGATCGAGCCCTTGTTGGTCGAGGTGATGCGTTCCTGCAGCTGGCCCATGTCGGTGGCGAGTGTCGGCTGATAGCCCACCGCCGAAGGAATACGGCCGAGCAGCGCCGACACTTCCGAACCGGCCTGGGTAAAGCGGAAGATGTT
>JANXUP010000006.1 GCA_025356175.1 Sphingomonadaceae bacterium
GGCAGGTCTCCTGGCTCCCGGATCATCACGCCGCCCCGCCTTCCCGGACTAGTCCAGTGGCATAATGGAGCGGCACTCCCCGGTCACAGTTGCGGGGGCAGCGGGGGCATCGAACCCCCTTCCCTTTTCAGCCTGCTCGCGCAGACAACCCATGACACGCGGCAGCCTCTAGCCGCGCCTTGGCGAAGAGGCAAGTTGGGCCAATCTTAACCCCTAAACGACTATGCGTGAGGATGTCCCACTGCGGCACGCGCCCGTTTGGCCAGTGGCGCAGGGGCGATATCCGGACTTACGCGCGAAGACGCGTAACCAGCGTAAGGAACGAATGAAGCTGCTGCCCACCTTGCCCTACGAGCCCCGGCCGCGCGATTGCGCGTTGCGGCTGCGCCGTGAGCGCGTGCCCACGCTGGGGACGCGGCGCGCCCGGCGCCATCGCGGGCGGCGCTTCCTGCTGGTCCTGCTGGCGGCGGTGGCGGTGCCGGCGCTGGCCGCACCGGCCCCGTGGCGCGCACTGGGGATTGGCGATGCCGGCGATGCGCAGTTCAGCGTCGATCCGATGCCGTTCGAACAGCCCGGCGGCAGCTTCCCCGGATCGGCCTATTACTACATCGCCCCGACCGAGCAACTCCCCGGGACTAACACGCAAAGCAGCGAAGGCATCGATCTCGTCGCGCTGGGCCTCGGCGATGGGCCGATCGCGCGGGCGATGCGGATCGACAATTCAGGGGTCGATCGCAGCCGCGCGGTTGAATGCCTGACTGCCGCGGTCTATTATGAAGCCGCCAGCGAACCCGATCAGGGCCAGCGCGCGGTGGCACAGGTGGTGCTCAACCGGGTCGCGCATCCAAGCTTCCCCAACACCGTGTGCGGGGTGGTCTATCAGGGCAGTGAGCGCAGCACCGGATGCCAGTTCAGCTTCGCTTGCGATGGCAGCCTGGCCCGCGTGCCGAGCAAGTTCTTCTGGGAACGCGCGCGGCAAGTCGCCGATCAGGCGCTGTCGGGCTATGTCGAAAGCAGCGTCGGCCTCGCCACGCATTATCACACCAACGCAGTGCATCCGTATTGGGCACCCAGTCTGCACTTTATTACCAGCATTGGCGCGCACCGGTTCTACAGCCTGATGGGCCGCGCGGGTGAGGCCGGCACTTTCCGCTTTGCTTATGCCGGCGGCGAGCCGCTCGCTGCGCCGCATCCGCATGATGCCAGGGCCGACAAGCTGCCCGATCCGGCGCTCGATCCGCTGGCGCTGCAGCGCGCTTATGACAGCGGCTTGAAGACCGCGCAGGGCGGCGTGCCCGCTGTCCCAGGCGGCGCAGCACCAGGCGCGCCCGCCACGCCTGGCCCGGCACCGCGCTATTCCAGCGAAGTGCAAAGCCGCGGCGGCGACAAGCAATATAGCGGCGAGGCCTTGCCCGGCAGCCACGGGGTGAAACCGGAATACGAAAACTCTGGCCAATGGCTCAATCAGCCGGGCGGGTGAGCGGCCGGGCCCGGTTTGGTAAACTTGCAGAAACCATAGCGGCGAACCAAGGCTTAGCGTGCCTGCGCTAAAGCACGGGCAACGATAACAAGTCGCAGGCCCCCCGAATGACCATCCGCTACGCCGCTGCCCGTCCCATCAACGCTCCGATTACCTTGAGCCGTGCGAAACTGGCCCGGATCAGCCGCGCCCCCGCCAACGATAACGGCGACGTGCCGCAGCGCGACCAAGTGCTGCGCAATGCCTTGCTGCACTTTGCCGAACACGGCCTGCGCGCGGCAGAGGATGCGGGCGAACGGGCAGCAGCGGCGGCGGCGGTGGGCGATGTGGCCGGGTCGGCACACTGGCTCGAGATCTGCAGTGCCCTCGATTCGCGGCGGGCGCGCGGTTTGGCCAAGCGCATCGGGACTTCGTCCCTCCTCACCACGAACGGGCGTTGAAAGGGTTATCCATCCCCACGTCCGTTCGTCCTGAGGAGGCCGAAGGCCGTCTCGAAGGACCATGCGCCGCGCGTGTGGTTCGAGACGGGACTTCGTCCCTCCTCACCACGAACGGAGTTTTTGATTTACCTCTATAGCATTATTGCTATTG
>JANXUP010000017.1 GCA_025356175.1 Sphingomonadaceae bacterium
GATCGAGACGATCAACAAGCTAGTACGCACCAGCCGCCAGTTCCTCCACGAGCAGGGCCGTGAGCCCACGCCCGAGGAAATGGCCGAGCGCCTGTCGATGCCGCTCGAAAAGGTCCGCAAGGTGATGAAGATCGCCAAGGAGCCGATCAGCCTTGAAACGCCGATTGGCGACGAGGAAGATTCGCACCTCGGCGATTTTATCGAGGACAAGAACGCGGTGATCCCGGTCGATGCGGCGATCCAGGCCAACCTCAAGGAAACCGTCACCCGGGTATTGGCCTCGCTCACCCCGCGCGAAGAACGCGTGCTGCGGATGCGCTTCGGGATCGGCATGAACACCGATCACACGCTTGAAGAAGTCGGCCAGCAGTTCTCGGTCACCCGCGAACGCATCCGCCAGATCGAAGCCAAGGCGCTGCGCAAGCTCAAGCACCCGAGCCGGTCACGCAAGATGCGTTCTTTCCTGGACCAGTAGGACTTCGCAGCGGTGCAACTTGATTTCTCGTCGTTCGTCAAAGCAGTAGCCCGGCTTGACGAAGGACTGCAGCGCTACAATCGGGATACCGGCGACATCCAGATCAGGGACGGCCTGATCCAGCGGTTCGAATACGCTTATGACCTCGCGCACAAGATGCTGCGCCGCCAGCTTGAATCGGTTTCAGCCAACCCCGATCAGGTCGACCGATTGAGTTTCGCCGATCTGATTCGCACCGTAACCGAACAAGGCCTGATCGGGAGCGATTGGTCGACTTGGCGGATATGGCGCGAAATGCGCAGCACGACTTCGCACACTTACGATGAAGACAAGGCGCTTCAGGTGGTTGAAGGCATTCCTGGCTTCCTTATCGAAGCCCACGATCTGGCCGAGCGGTCACGAGAAGTCCGGCATCTTTGAGACCAATGGTCGCGATATCTGCCGAAGAGCTGGCCATTGTTGCCGCAATTTTGCGTGAGCACCTGCCAAATACGATCGAAGTTCACGTATTTGGCAGCAGAGCTTCGGGACGGGTCAAACCTTGGTCAGATCTCGACCTGGTTTTTGAAGCCCGAACACCCCTACCGTTGTCGCTTATCGCCAAGCTGGCCGAAGCCTTTGAGGAATCAGCGCTGCCGTGGAAGGTCGATATTGTCGACCGGAACACGGTGAGCGATGGATTTGGCCGCTTGATCGATCAGTCAAAGGTTGCCTTCAACTGATGGCGAAAACTTAAGCCGTTGCGGCTCCAGCCCCATCCACCTGCCTGAGATCGATCCCCCGCGTCTCACGGCAATAGCGCAGGGTCAGCGCCGCGCCGATCAGCATCGGCAAGACGGCCATACCCGCCGCCACGCCCAGCGGCGGGACCAGCGCGGCGATGCCCAGGGCTTGCGCGGCGAGGCCGCCGGCCTTGGTGCAAGCCGCGATCCAGCCGGTGGCGCGGCCGCGGATGTGCAGCGGGTAGCTCTCCGCCGCGTAAGGCAGGATGATCGCCAGCAGCGCATTGGTCCCGACGATGAGCGCGGCAAGCAGGATGACCGGCGAGATCGCGGCATTTGCCTAGATCGCGATCACCCCGAGCAGGCCGACTGCCGCCAGCAGCGCGACCGTGATCAGCGACAGCTTGGTGCTCCAGCGGCTGTAAAGCAGTGCCACCAGCACCACGGTGGGCACCGCGATCAGTGCTGACTTGGCGATGAGGCCCGAAGCTGCGGCCAGCTTGACTCCGTTCGCGACCAGGTCCGCGGGAAGCCACAACAGCACGCCGAAGTTGATGAAGCCCCAGCCCAGCGCAAGCAGGCTCAGCGCGAGCGTGGTGCCGACCATGCCGTGCGACCACACCCCCCCGACCGAAGCGCTTTCGGCGGCGTGGACGGGGGCGAAATCGACGTCCTCCTCCTCGCTGCCATGGCCATGGCTTTCGGTCCCGAACTGGCGCATCACCGCCTGCGCCTCCGCCCGGCGGCCGCGCGCGAGCAGGTACTTGGCGCTCTCGGGAATTTGCGTGGCGAGCAACAGCAGGAACAGCCCGGTCGGCAGGTTGAGCAGCCACAGGATGCGCCACGACCAGACGGGCTCGAGCCAGGCCGAAAAGCCGCTCGCGGCGAAGTAACCGCCCGATGCACCCAGCCCGCCGACCAGCACCAGCGCCCAGCCGCGGTGGCGGCTCGGCATGGTCTCGGCGAGCAACGCGTAAGTCACCGGCAGCATTCCCCCGGCGGCCGCGCCCATCAGGAAGCACATCACGATATTCCAGCCAAGGCTGGGCATTGCCCCGCAGATCGAGGTGCCGACGAACATGATCGCCGAGAGCAGGATCGAGGCCTTGCGGCCATAGATGTCCGCCGCCATGCCCCACAGGATCGAGCCGAGCACAGTGCCGGTCAGCGCCGCGAACGGCACCAGCGCGCCGACCGATTTGGCCACGCCGTATTCGGCGGTTAGGCCGGGCATGACGAAGCCGAGCGAAGCGGGCTTCATCACGTCAATCACCAGCGCAATGACCAGCACGAACATCAAGCGGAAATGCGTTGGCGAGAGCGGCGCATCTTCTGGCGCAGCAACGCTGATGTGGCGCGAGGCATGGATCTGCTGCGCGACGTTCTTGGGCAGCATGCCAAAGCAGGCCATCGCAATCCCGGCGACGATCAGCGCCATCCCGGCCAGCATGCTGCTGTCCATCGCCATGCCCGAGAGGCGAAAATGGTCCATTCGCCCCATCCAGAACGTCGGCAGGTGCAGCAGCACGCCCAGCGTGACCGCAGCGGCTCCGGCGGCGAAAGTCCAGACGTTCGAACGATCCCGCAGTACTTGTGTCATGCGCGGCTAGCTAACAGTGCAGCGAAGCCGCGCAAAGCTGCAAACGAATGCGCATCCACAGCGGGAAAAAGCGCCGCGCAAGGCTGGCACAAATCGTCCCATGCGCCTACAGGCGCGCCATGCGCATCGCGATTGCCTCGGATCATGCCGCGTTCGACCTCAAGGCCGAACTGCGCGACTACCTGATTGGTCTCGGCCACGAAGTCGCCGACCTTGGGCCGGTCACGCCCGACCGGGTCGATTATCCCGATTACGGCTACAAACTGGCCGACGTCGTCGCCGCTGGCACCGCCGAGTTCGGAGTCGCTCTGTGCGGTTCCGGCATCGGCATCGCGATCGCGGTTAACCGCCACCCCGCGCTGCGCTGCGCTCAGGTGGCCGAACCTTATTCAGCCAGGCTGGCGCGCGAGCACAACAATGCCAATGCCATTGCGCTGGGTGCCCGCCTGATCGGGGCGGACATGGCCAAGGCCTGCCTCGACGCGTTTCTGGCCGCACAGTTTCAGGGCGGGCGTCACGCCGGCCGCGTGGATAAGTTAACGCATCCGACTTGCTGAGGAGCACGCCCAAGTGACCGACACCCTCGAAAAGCTGCCCGCCATCCGCCCGGCCGGGTTCTTCTCGGCCACGCTCGAGCAGGCCGATCCCGAAGTCTACGCCGCCGTGCGCGGCGAACTGGGCCGCCAGCAGCACAAGATCGAACTGATCGCGAGCGAGAATATCGCCAGCCGCGCCACGCTCGAAGCAACCGGTTCGGTGTTCACCAACAAGTATGCCGAGGGCTATCCGGGCAAGCGCTATTACGGCGGCTGCGAATATGCCGACGTGGTCGAGACACTGGCGATCGAACGCGCAAAGAAGCTGTTCGGGTGCGGCTTTGCCAACGTCCAGCCCAATTCGGGCAGCCAGATGAACCAGGCGGTGTTCCTCGCGCTGCTCAATCCGGGCGACAGCTTCATGGGGCTCGACCTCAATTCTGGCGGGCACCTCACGCACGGCTCGCCGGTCAACATGAGCGGCAAATGGTTCCACCCGATCCCCTATGGTGTGCGCAAGAACGACGAATTGCTCGACATGGACCAGGTCGCAAGCCTCGCCCGCGAACACAAGCCCAAGTTGATCATCGCTGGCGGCACCGCCTATTCGCGGGTGTGGGACTTTGCCGCTTTCCGCGCGATTGCCGACGAGATCGGCGCGCTGCTGATGGTCGACATGAGCCACTTTTCGGGCCTCGTCGCCGGCGGAGCACACCCCTCACCGTTCCCGCACGCGCATGTCGTGACCACGACCACGCACAAGAGCCTGCGCGGGCCGCGTTCGGGAGTGATCCTGACCAACGACGAAGCGCTCGCCAAGAAATTCAATTCAGCCGTTTTCCCGGGCCTCCAAGGCGGGCCGCTGGTCCACGTGATCGCGGCCAAGGCAGTGGCCTTCGGTGAAGCGCTTCAACCCACCTTCAAAGCCTACGCCGCGCAAGTCGTTGCCAATGCCCGCGCGCTGGCCGCCAGCCTAGGCGAACACGGCCTGCGGATCGTCTCGGGCGGGACCGACAACCACCTGATGCTGGTCGATCTCAGCCCCAAGGATGTCACCGGCAATTCGGCCGAAAAGGGCCTCGATCGCGCTTGGCTCACCTGCAACAAGAACGGTGTGCCGTTCGACACCCGCTCGCCATTCGTCACCTCGGGCATCCGCCTCGGCACGCCGGCAGGCACCACCCGCGGCTTTCGCGAGGCGGAGTTCGCCCAGATCGGGCAGCTCATCGCTGAAGTGGTTGACGGCCTCTCGCACAATGGCGAGGAAGGCGATGCGCAGGTCGAAGCCCGCGTCCGCGCCAGGGTTGAAGACCTGTGCGCGCAATTCCCGATTTATCAGGAGCTTTGAGCCATGAGCGATAACATTATGGAAGACGCCAAGGCCGAAATCACCGGCATGGCCAAGCAGGGCGTGCGCCATCCCTCGACCAAACCGGTGCTCGCAGCCGCTGCGGTGGGCGCGTTGGCGGGAGCTTTCCTGCCGCTGCTCAGCATACCGGCGGGCATCGTGATCGGTGCCGGCGCGATGTTCTACAAGCGCCTCCGCCCGTAAATGCGCTGCCCGTTCTGCGCGCATGACGACAGCCAGGTAAAGGATTCGCGCCCCACCGAGGATAACACCGCGATCCGCCGACGTCGTCAGTGCGACAGCTGCGGCGCGCGCTTCACCACGTTCGAACGCGTGCAGTTACGCGAAGTCACCGTGGTCAAATCGAGCGGCACGCGCGAAAATTTCGATCGCAGCAAACTCGACCAATCGGTCGCGCTCGCTTGCCGCAAGCGCGGGATCGCGCAGGAGCGGCTCGATCAGCTGGTCTCGGGCGTGCAGCGCCAGATCGAGACGCTGGGCGATACCGAAGTCGCCGCCAGCACGATCGGCGAGATGGTGATGGACGGCCTGCGCGCGCTCGATACCGTCGCCTACATCCGCTTCGCTTCGGTTTACCGCGATTTCACCGAGGCTAAGGATTTCGAGGAATTTGCCAGTTCGGTGAAGGACTTGGGGCAAGGCTAGCGCCCGGTCCTTCGAGACGGCCCTGCGGTCCTCCTCAGGATGATCGGCCCGGTCCTTCGAGACGGCCCTGCGGTCCTCCTCAGGATGATCGGCCTTGCCCTTCGAGACGGCCCTGCGGTCCTCCTCAGGATGATCGGCCTTGTTGAAGCTATCCGTTTTCCCTAATCCCGTTCGTCCTGAGGAGCGGCTTTGCCGCGTCTCGAAGGACCACGCACAAGGCCCGACCAATGCCGATGCCCTTTTTCGTTTACATGCTCCGTTGCAGCGACGGCTTGTTTTACACCGGGCATACAGACGACCTGGAAGTGCGAGTTGCGCAGCACCACACCGGCCATTTCCCGGACTGCTTTACTCTACGCCGCCGACCGCTCGAACTGGTATGGTCGAGCGAATTCCCCAGCCGAATTGAGGCGCTTGAGGCGGAGCGCAAAATCAAGGGTTGGTCGCGAAAGAAGAAGGAAGTGCTAATCGCATCGGATTGGGTAAAGGTTAGCGTGCTGGCAAGCCGGGCCAGAGTTCTGCGGGTCCTTCGAGACGCGGCAGAGCCGCTCCTCGGGACGAACGGGACTGAGGCAGAGATGACTGTTTCTAAAAACTCCGTTCGCCCTGAGGAGGACCGCAGGTCCGTCTCGAAGGACAACGCGCAACCTCCGTTCCTCACCTACATGCTGCGCTGCGGCGATGGGTCCTATTACGTCGGCCATACTGACGAGCTTGAGCAGAAGTTCGCCCAGCATCAGGCTGGTACCGCCGATGACTACACCACCACGCGGCAGCCGGTGGCGCTGGCCTGGTCGATGCCGTTCCTCAGCCGCGATGCTGCCTTCGCTGCCGAGCGGCGCCTCAAGGGATGGTCGCGCGCGAAGCGTGAGGCGCTGATTGCGGGTGATCAGAATCTGACGGCCCAGCTCCAGTCCGGGGCACCGATCTCGCGCATGGCTGCGGCGGCGACCGGCGATGAAGTGCAGATCAACCGCCCGGTGATTGTCCTCGTCCGCCCGCAACTTGGCGAAAATATCGGCAAAGCGGCGCGGGCGATGCTCAATTTCGGGCTGAATGAGATCCGCCTCGTCGCGCCGCGCGACGGCTGGCCCAATCCCAGCGCCGGACCCGCGGCGGCGGGGGCCAATATGGTCCTTGAACAGGCGCAGGTGTTCGAGACGCTGGCCGAGGCGGTGGCCGATTGCGCACATGTCTATGCCACCACCGTCCGCAAGCGCGGGGTGAGCAAGCCAGTTGTCACGCCCGAACAGGCAGCGCAGGCGATCCACCGCGATCCGGGACGGTCCGCACTGGTGTTCGGGCCAGAACGAAGCGGGCTCGACAGCGACGATGTCGCCCTTGCCCGCGCGATCCTGACGGTGCCGATCAATCCCGAATTCGCCTCGCTCAATCTCGCCCAGGCGGTGATCTTGTGCGCGTATGAATGGTCCAAGGGTATCACGCTGGCCCAGCCCACGGCGGAAGAGATCCTACCCCCCGCCCCGCAGGAAGAGCTTGATGGCATGATCGGGCAGCTGGTCACAATGCTCGAGCCGACCGAATATTTCAAACCCGACAGCCGCTCCGATGTCACCATGCGAACTTTGCGCGGCATCCTGACCAAGCCGGGCTGGAACCGGCTCGAAATCCGCACCCTGCGCGGGGTGCTGTCGTCGTTGCGGCTCGGTCCGCGCCGCAGCAAAGACACGGCTTGATCTTTGCGGCCCGCCCGGCTAGTGGCGCGCCTTCGCAATTGAGCAGGCACTCCGGTGAAGCTTGTCTCGCATCCAGTTTTTGGCTGGATGGTGCGGTTCCGGACTAGGAGCGACGGTACTAATGCCGCGCATGCAAATTGAAGGATGACGCGCCATGTCTAAGCGCAAGACGTCGAAGTATAAACTCGATCGCCGGATGGGCGAAAATATCTGGGGCCGCCCCAAGAGCGCGGTCAACCGCCGCTCGTATGGTCCGGGTCAGCACGGCCAGCGCCGCAAGAGCAAGGTTTCCGACTTCGGGATCCAGCTCCGCGCCAAGCAGAAGCTCAAGGGCTACTATGGCGACGTGACCGAAAAGCAG
>JANXUP010000019.1 GCA_025356175.1 Sphingomonadaceae bacterium
GGGCGGCGCACCCAGCGCGCGATCCTCGATGCGGCAGCGGCGGAATTTGGCGAGAAGGGCTTTCACGACAGCTCGATCGTCTCGATCACGATCCGCGCCGGGGTCGCGCTGGGCAGCTTCTATACCTACTTCGAAAGCAAGGAGGCGTTGTTCAAGGCGCTGGTCCAGGACATGAGCGGCCGGGTGCGCGATCACGTCGCCCCAGTGCTCGCGGCGCACGGCGGCGGAGCGATCGGCGCCGAAGGCATCGCGCTCGCCGCGTTCCTCGACTTTGCGCGCAGCCACAAAGAAATCTACCGGATCATTGATGAGGCTGAATTCGTCGCCCCCGAAGCCTGGCGCGCACATTATCTCAATACGGCGGCGCGCATCCTTGAACGCTTGCAAGCGGCGCGCGCGAAGGGCGAGCTTGGCGTCGAACCCAGCGAAGTCCACGCCTGGGCGATTATGGGGATGAACGTGTTCCTGGGGCTGCGCTTCGGCGTGATGGGCGGGGATGCGGACCTGAGCGAGGTGGCGGCGCAGGCCAATGCGTTGTTGAAGGGTGGGTTGGGGTAGCGCCCAAACTTACGCTATGGCCAAGTCATGGTAGACGACAACCGTGATCTGACTGGCAGCTGGAAAGGCATCTTCAGCTATCCGAGAACCGTACCGTCAAATCAATTTGATGCCGAATTGCGTGAGCATCTGGGATTGCTCGATGGCGACACTTTCGAGCATGGCGACACTCCCAGGACCAAGGGACAGCCAATGTACGCGATCATTCGCGGCGACAGACTAGGCAGCTCAGTCAATTTCACAAAGAGCTACGACGACGTCACGCGTCCGCGCGCGCCTGTTTACTACTCAGGGCACGTCACTGAGGATGGCAACGAAATTACTGGAATCTGGGATATTCCCGGAGTTTGGTCTGGGACATTCATCATGGTTAGAGCCAGCCAAATCCCACAAGCTGAGCAGATCGAAAGAGCAGAACCGATCGAACTGGTTTAGTAATTGTTCCGTTGACGCACATTGCTCCAATTCGAGGACCCGAAATTCGGGGTTAGCAGATGACTCGCCGTCATCCCCCAGCTAAGCGCCCACCACCATGTCCAACCGCCGCACCTTTGCCATCATCTCGCACCCTGACGCGGGCAAGACCACGCTGACCGAAAAGCTGCTGCTGCAGGGCGGCGCAATCCATCTCGCCGGGCAGGTCAAGGCGCGCGGCGCGGCGCGGCGGGCGCGGTCGGACTGGATGAAGATCGAGCAGCAGCGCGGGATTTCGGTCACCTCGTCGGTGATGACCTTCGAGCGCCGGAGTCCAGACGGAAGCGTGATCACCTTCAACCTGCTCGACACCCCGGGCCACGAGGACTTTTCGGAGGACACCTACCGCACGCTGACAGCGGTCGATTCGGCGATCATGGTGATCGATGCGGCCAAGGGCATCGAGCCGCAGACCCGCAAGCTGTTCGAGGTTTGCCGGCTGCGTTCGGTGCCGATCATCACTTTCGTCAACAAGGTCGACCGCGAGGGCCGCTCGGTTTTCGAAATCCTCGATGAGGTCGCCGATGCGCTCGCGCTCGACGTTTGCCCGATGTCGTGGCCGATCGGAATGGGCGGCGAGTTCAAGGGCGTGCTCGATTTTGCGACGGGCACCATCGCCCGCCCCGAAGGACCGAGCCGCGAATTCCTCGGCAAGGTCACCCCGGCCGCCGACATCCCGTCCCAGATCGCCGACGAGATCGAACTGGGGCAGGGCGGGTATCCCGCATTCGATCTTGAAGCCTATCAAAACGGTGACCTGACCCCGGTCTATTTCGGTTCCGCGCTCAAAAACTTCGGCGTTGCCGAACTGATCGACGCGATTGCGACTTACGCCCCGCCGCCGCGGCCGCAGCCGAGCAGCGAAGGCGTGATCAATCCGGAGGCCAAGGAAGTGACCGGCTTCATCTTCAAAGTCCAGGCCAACATGGACCCGATGCACCGTGACCGGATCGCGTTCATGCGGCTGGTTTCGGGCACCTTCAAACGCGGCATGAAGCTCACCCCGTCGGGCAGCGGCAAGCCGGTTG
>JANXUP010000025.1 GCA_025356175.1 Sphingomonadaceae bacterium
GTGTCGCTCCATTCCGCCGCGCGCTCATCAATGTCATCCTTGGTTGTCAGAATTTCACCGTCGCGGCTTTCGATCTCCACGTGACCCTTGCGCCCGATATAGTCGAGATGGGCTTTGACATGGGTGCCACCCCGCTGGCGAACCGATCGGTAACGTCGTCGTGCAGGATCATGCGCGGCAGCCATGAGGTGAGAGTCGCCGCATCAATGGTGCCCGGGAAGTGACGGTTGAACCACTGCTCGGTGTTCGGGACACCGCCTGGCAATGACTTCTGGTCCAAGCTCGCCAGTATCTCTGCATGATGCTGCTTCCCCTCGGTCCGCAAGAATTCGAGAACATCGGGTTGGCGAATGCGCAGCGAGCAAAGGAAGAACGTCCAAGCGATATGGTCATCTTCGGTCAGAACTACACGCCGCTCTATCTTGTCCAAGGCCACGGCAGCATCATTGTCAATCGGACCAAACAGACGCTTCTCCATGTGATCTTCGGGAAACCCCAACACCCCGGCGACGAGCGCATAAAGCCCGTTCTCGTAGCCAGTGGATTTCGGTCCCATGTCCTTTCGCGTCAGGCGGCCGTCGCGCATCGTGTAGGTGCGCAACTTCCTGGCTGCATCTGTCCAGCGGCGGAGAAGGAATTGCGGGACGTAGTGATGCCGCATCAGCGCCTCCTATCAGAACAGCTCGCTTCAGAACATGTGCATCTCATGACCGCAGGCTCGGATGCTTAATCACAAGAATCCTATCAGCACCGCAAAGCCCCGCCCGGCAGAGCCGAGCGGGGCGTGGGTGCGGTGGTCAGTGGCCGTTCGAAGTGCGGGCGCGTGACCAGATCAGGTTGAAGGTCTTGCCGTCTTCGTCGGCGAACAGGCTGGCGAAGATCGGGGCGGTGAAGCTGGGATCGTCGAGCTTGATCGAGAGATAGTCCCGGCCTTCCTTGGAGGTCTTCTGCCAGCAGGCGCCGATCTCGGCCTTCGCCACGAACACCCGGTGCGAGGGGGCGTTTTCATTTTCGCTCGGCTCCTCGGCGACGATGGTGACGTTCTTCTTCTGCAAACTCATCGTGACGATCTCGCCGGTGTAGTTGGTGTCGCCGGACTTCTTGAAGGTGCCGATATTTGCCATGATACTTCTCCTTGCGTTGGTCGAACCCCGCGCTCATTCGCGGCCTCGATGGCTGGTTAAAGGCAGGGGCTTGCACCGCTGCACCCGCAGGGCCGCAACGCAGTGGAGGACGGTGCAGACCGGGGTTTCTTGGTTCCGCGAGGAATGGGCGCAGCCCAGGGGAAGAAACTTCGGGCTGCACCGTTGCAGCAAGGGGTAAGAGGCGCAGCCGTCCGCTGCCAACCAAAGCCATTGACGAGGCCGTGGGTGAGCGCGGTTCTGGCCGTCACGCACAAGGAGATTTGGCAAGGATGGACGCGCGCGTTCAATGCCCGGTTGACCCTCCCTGCCCGCGAAGCTGATCCTGTGGGCTTGCCGACCTAGATGCGACATTCTGCCGATAGTGCCGTGAATGAAAGCGCCCCGTCGCGCCGGATTTCTGTGGCTGCCGGTGACAGGGCTGCTGGCACAAACCGCAGGAATGCGGGGACAGGCTGCGTCAGGTCTGCATCCCGCCCCGCCCCGATCCGTCCGCCTGTTCGCGGGCGGAGGCTGGTATCGACATCATCCGGTCAGGCTTGTGCCCATCCACAACCCAAATGACCCGGCACTCAAGCCTCGTCCGGCGCTGCCAGGCGGGGCTTTGTGGCGCGGACGGAAGCGGGCGGCGATAAGCCGCCCACTCCTCGATCACGCCGCAATGCGTTGCTCTTCGCTCTCCTCCAGCGCATCGGCAGTTTCGGTATCGCCGCCCTCCGCGACCTCCGCCGCACTTGTGGCGACGGAGTCGGGATCGAGCGGCGCATCGGGTTCGGCCAGCCAAGCCGCGCGGTTGGCAGCGGCAACCGTCGCCACCCCGCCACGCTGGGTGTAGGCCGATGGCGGGAACGCCATCCAGCGAGGCACCCAGCGTTCGACCTTGGCGCGGCCATTGCTGCCGGTCAAGTAATCACCGATCACGCCCTTGATCGTCTTGCCCTTCTCGGCGGCATGGGCTTCCGCCACAGTCGCCCCGCCCACCTCGGACAGAATCGCCGTCAAAACCTCGCGGTCGCGGATCAGGCCGTAGAAGGCATCGTCCGCCACCCAATAATCGGCCATCTTGACGCCAAGATGAAGGCCGATGGTTTCGATGAGACCAGTTCCGCTCGCCAGCGTCTCGGCCATCACGATGCCCAGCACCTCCATGACCACCGCGTCGGGCAGTTCCAGCAACCGCTGGAACAGACCGCTCACACCGTTCCTCGGTTCATGGCCCAAGGTGAGGCTCGCCTCGTCGGGTTCGAAGTTCAGCACGGCCAGCACCGCGCGCCGCCGCTCGTCGAAACCGGCTTCGGCAGCGCTGGCCTCAACGCTCTCGGTGATCGCTTCGTTGCGGCTGCGCTGATCCTGCACCTTCACGCCCCACAGGGGCGAACCGCAAATCGCATGGGCGACCATGACGCGCAGCGCCACGCAGCTGTTCGCGGCAAGGGCCGACCGCACCGCCGCATGGCGGTGCAGGTCGATATAGCTGGTCATGGCCGAGGTGATTTCAGGCCGCGCGGGCGCGGGCTGCTTCGCCGTCTCGCTGCCGCCCTCACCGCCGCCCTCGCCTTGGCGCCGCGCCTCCTTGCGGGTCAGATAGCCCTCATGGAAGGCGACCTCGCCCTTGCCGTTGAGGTCGATATAGACCCGCCCGCCTTTGCGCTTGGGGGTCTTTTCATGCTCCCACGTCTGGAAATAGACACCGGCGGGGACGATCTCGACCGCGCTCCACCCGTCTTCGAGATAAGCGGCCTTGCGCCGCTCGATCTCGGCGGACTGCGCCGCCCAGAACTGGTCGGCATCGGCGAAATAGCCTTCGTCCGCGAACAGGTCTTTGACGATCTGGCCGTCGAAGGCGGCAAGATCGAACAGCGCCGCGCCGGTCGCAATCGACGCGCCGCCGAAGAGCCACGCCTTCAACTGGCTCCCGCGCGGGGCATAGCCATCCGCATCCTCGAACAGCGCCAGCCACGCCTTTTGCTGCGCCTTGCTGGCAAGGGT
>JANXUP010000028.1 GCA_025356175.1 Sphingomonadaceae bacterium
CCTTCCGCTTCAAATTTCGGATTTCCCTGCTCAAAGGTATGGTGCCGCTTACAGGATTCGAACCTGTGACCCCATCATTACGAATGATTGGTGGTTGATCCGTTCTAAGCGGGAGACGCACAAGAATGGACGCCATGCACAACCCTATGAAAGTGCTATAAACCTCCTTGCCACTGCCGCACCACCTCGAGCGGCCAGACCAGCATCAGCACATTGAGCGTCAGATTGTCGCGGATCATGAACAGCGTGAACAGCTCGAACGCCAGCGCCATGGCCAGACTGGCCTGCCACGGCAGCTTGCTGGCGATCCAGAACCCCAGCGCCATGAAGCCGATGTCGGACAGCGAATTCAATACACTGTCGCCCTCGTAGCCAAAGCTCACCGTCACCGCGCGATAGCGGTCGATAATCAAGGGCGAATTTTCGAGCAGTTCCCAGAAGCCTTCGAACGCCACCGCAATCGGCAGCGCCCAAGCCGCGGGCTTGCCGCCAAACAGGTTCCAGCGCCGCCACAGCAGGTGCGCGAAGAAGTAGAACAGCAGCCCGTGGATCACGTGGCTGAAGCTGTACCAATCGGCGATGTGCTGGCTGTTCTCCGCCGACTGGACCACCCCCCACCACAGCTTGACCGTACCGCAGGTGCAGATCGGCACGCGCCCCATGGCAAGCAGCGCGGTGCCAATTGCGAGCCACATCGCAAGTGACAAGATCAAACCGGGGCGGTCGGGGAGCAGGTCGTTCAAGTGGGTTCCTCTTCAGGCGGCACGCTGTCGCCGGGGCCCAGCGGCAACTGCATGTAGACCGTATCGAGCCAGCGCCCGTGTTTGCGGCCGCTGCTGCGGACCCGGCCGATATGTTCGAAGCCGAGCGCGGCATGGAGCGCGACCGAACCCGGCTCGCCGCCGCCGATCACGGCGATCATCTGGCGGAAACCTGCTGCGGTTGCAGCTTCGAGCAAGGCCGCTAGCAGCGCCTTGCCCAGACCCTGTCCGCGGCACTCATCGCGGATGTAGATACTGTTCTCACAGGTCATCCGATAGGCCGGCCGGTCACGAAACTGGGCGGCATAGGCATAGCCGAGCACCTCGCCGTCCGCCGCTTCGGCCAGAAGCCACGGGGCACCTGCATCGAGCACCTTGGCCAGCCTCGCGCCCATTTCGGCGCTGTCCGGCGCCTCGGTCTCGAAGGTCGCGGTGCCATGCAGCACATGGTGCGCATAAATCTCGGCCAGCGCTGCGGCGTCGGCTGGCTGCGCGGTGCGGATTGTGAAGGCATTCTGGCTCATCGCCCGCGATCATGCCGCATTGCGCGGCCCAGGCCAAGATCGTTGCGCTTGGCGCGGCGCGGCGTAAAGTCCGCGTTGTCATGGCCGTCAGGAAAAAACCGCAACCTCCTGCCGCGCCCGCCCGCAGCCTGTGCGTAATTGGCGCCGGGCTGGGCGGGCTGGCGCTCGCGCTGCGGCTGCAGGCTGCGGGGCTTGCCGTGACCTTGGTCGAGGCGCGGCCCGAGCCCGGCGGCCTGATTCGCAAGCACGCGGCCAGCGGATACCACTTCGAGGAAGGCCCGGGCGAGCTGGGCGATCTGGCCCCGTGGCGCGACCTTGCCGCCGCAGCGAAGTGCGCGCTCGCCGATTTTGCAACCCTGCGCGAAATCAACCCGGCCCGGCGGTTCTACTGGCGCGATACGGCGGCTTTCGATCTCAACGCCGACAGCACCGAGGAGGCGCGCCAGCTGGGCCGCATTTCATCAAGCGACATCACCGGTGTCGAAGAGTTGCAGCACTGGTACGATGCGGCACGCGGCGATGCGTGGCAGCGCTTGGCGGAACGCCCGCTTGCCGGGCCAGCGCAGGCATTGGGTGCGCTGCAACCGGTGCTCAGAGCGCAGGGCTGGCGCAGCGCCTGGGGCCTGATCGCGCACCACATCGACAGCGAGCCATTGCGCGAGACGCTGGCCGTGCCCGCCTTGCTGAGCGGAGCCAATCCGTTCACGACCAGTGCCTTGACCCTGCTTGGTCAACCCGCGCCGGGGAGCCCGGCGTGGTGGCCGCTCGGCGGGATGACCGCGCTGGCGGGCAACCTGCTGGCACGGTTCGAAGCGCTTGGCGGCACGGTCCGCTTGCACGATCCGGTGACCGAACTCGAGATGGTCGGCAACAGGGTCAGCGCGGTGGTCACGCAAAGCGGCTGGCGTGCGCATTTCGCCGCCGTGGCCAGCAACGCCGACGTGGTCCACACCTATCGCGACCTGTTGCGCCAGATCCCGCGCGGGACCCAGATGGCGGCGCGGCTGGCGCGGCGACGCTTTGCCCCTTCGGCGCTTACGGTGCACTTCGCGCTGGCCGGGACCTGGCCCGGAATACCGCACAGCTCGGTGCTGTTCGCCGCGCGGTTCAAGGAACTGCTCGCCGATGTGTTCGATGCCGGGGTCCTGCCGCAGGATGGGCTGATCCTGCTGCACCATCCCAGCGTCACCGATCCGGCGCTCGCGCCCGAGGGCACCAGCCTGTTCCGTGCGACCCTGCCAGTCGCCCACCTCGGCAAGTTCCCGGTCGACTGGGAGGCGCTCGCGCCGCTGGTTGCGGGGCGCGTACTCGACGAGATCGGGCGGCGGCTGATCCCCGACATTCACGACCGGATTGTAGCCCAGGCGGTTACCACCCCGCGCGATCTGGCGCTCGACCTGGGCCTGCACTTCGGCAGCGGCTGGAGCCTTGAGGCGACCCCGCTCCAGGCCGCATTCCAGCGCCCGCCGCACCGCGATCCCAAGCTCGCCAATTTCTACCTCGTCGGCGCGGCGACGCGCCCCGGAGCGGGGGTTGCCGCGGTGCTGGCCGGTGCTAAGGCGACCGCGACCTTGATCAGCCAGGACCATTCATGAAACGCCTTGCCGTCTACTGCGGATCCGCCAGCCCCGTCGATCCGCGCTATCTCGATCTTGCCTGTGAGGTTGGCGCTGTGTTGGCGCGGCGCGGGATCGGGGTGGTCTATGGCGGCGGGCGGCTCGGGCTGATGGGCGCGGTGGCCAAAGGCGCGCTCGATCAGGGCGGTGAGGTCATCGGGGTGATCCCCGAGGCGCTCGCCGGAGCCAATGGGAGCGGCGGCGAGGTGGCCAACCACGATTGCACCGAGCTGCACGTGGTCAAGGACATGCACGAACGCAAAGCCGCTTTCACGCGCCTGTCGGACGGGTTCCTGACCATCCCCGGCGGCGTGGGCACGATGGACGAACTGTGGGAGGCCGTCAGCTGGGCGCAGCTGGGCTATCACGCCAAGCCGGTCGGCCTGCTCAATGCCTTCGGGTTCTACGATCACCTGATTGCCTTCAACAGCCACATGGCCGCGGTCGGCTTTGTGCGGCCCGCGCATCAGGGGATCATCATCGCCGAGAGCGAGCTTGACCTGCTGCTTGCCCGGATGGCCGCGCACGAGCCGCATACGCCTATATTTGCAATGAAATCTTCCGAGCTTTGACCGCGCGCTGACGCATCAGATAGTGCGCCAAAGACACACATATGTAACAATCGATTAGGCTCGCTCCTGCAATCGTTGACATGCGCGGTCCTTCGCATAGCGACTGCGATACCGCAGTATATCCGTAAACGGGAGCTGGGGGGGGTAACCTAACACGGAGTTTTCCATGCGATTCAACGCAAGCCGCAAGGCCGCACTTGCCGTAACCGCCGCAAGTCTGGCGATTTTCTTCGCCGATCCAGCCTTCGCCCAGACCAAGCCCGCAGACACTGACACCTCGGCGACCGACAATTCGGACTCGATCGTGGTCATCGGCACCCGCCGCACCGACCGCAGCGTTACCAATTCTCCTTCTCCGGTTGACGTCGTTGGCGCTGATGAGCTCAATGCCCAGCCCGCCGGCAACATGCTCGATGTCGTGAAGAACATCGTTCCTTCGTTCTTCGTCGGCCAGAACTCGATCTCGGACGCTTCGACCTTTGTCCGCGCGCCTTCGCTGCGCGGACTCCCGGCCGATGAAATCCTCGTCATGCTCAACGGCAAGCGTTACAACCGTTCGGCGCTGGTCCAGGTTTACACCGGCGGCGATACCGCACTGTCGTTCGGCAGCCAGGGTTCGGACATTTCGGCTATTCCTTCGATCGCGATCAAGAACCTGCAGGTCCTGCGCGATGGCGCGACCGCACAATACGGTTCGGACGCCATCGGCGGCGTGCTCAACTACGGTCTGCGCGAAGACGCAGGCGTCGAATTGCAGGCCCGCTATGGCCAGTACTTCGACAAGGGCGACGGCCGCAGCTACCAGATCGCGGGCGATGTCGGCTTCAAGCTGGGTGACCGCGGCTTCGTGAATCTCGCGGCCGAATTCAACGATGACGGCCAGACCAGCCGCGGCACGGATCGTGCGATCGCCAAGGTGTTCGCCACCAACAACCCCGGCCTCGCCTCGCAGCTTCCCGGTTATCCCGGTCCGCAGCAGATCTGGGGTTCCTCGCCCAGCCATGGCTACAAGGTGCTGCTCAATTCGGCGCTTGAAGTCAGCGATAACAGCAAGCTCTATCTGTTCGTCAACGTGGCCCACAGCCGCGCGAACGAAAGCTTCAACTATCGCGCCTCGCAAAGCGTGACCGCCCCGCTCACTGTGGACCAGGGAACCGGCACGTCTTCGACCCGGAGCCCGGGCAAGAACGGTTCGTTCAACGACATCTTCCTGACCAAGTGCCCGACCATCAGCACCGGCTGCCCGACCACTGGTTACGTGTTCGATAGCAACCGCTACAACTTCGCGACGCTGTATCCGGCCGGGTTCACCCCGCGCTTTGTCGGCGTGACGGACGAGGCTTATGGCACTCTGGGTTACAAGGGCAGCAGCGCCAGCGGCTTTACCTATGACCTGTCTGGTTCGCTCAGCCGCAACACGCTCGACCTGTCGATGTACAACTCGCTGAACGCCTCGTTCGGTCCGACCAGCCAGACTGCCTTCCACTTCGGCAAGCTGATCCAGAAGGAAATCGACGGCAACCTCGATCTCACCTATCCGGTCGATGCCGGGTTCTTCAGCCCGCTGACCCTGTCGGGCGGCCTTGAATACCGCAAGGAAACCTACGAGCAGACCGCTGGCGATACCCAGTCCTATGCCGCCGGTCCCTATGCCGTTCAGCCGCTCTATCAGCAGACCGGCCCGACGACCTATACGGCGCTGCTGACCACCAATCCGCTGTGCCCGACATTCAACGCCCTGGCATCGCCGACCTCGGTCTGCACCGTTTCCAAGTCACCGGGGGCAAGCGGTTATGGCGGCACCAGTCCAGCTTCGGCCGGCAGCTTCAGCCAGAACAGCTATGGCGCCTACCTCGGCCTTGAAGGCGATCTGACCAAGACCTTCTCGATGGGCCTGGCCGCTCGCTATGAGCACTACAACAGCTTCGGCTCTGCCTTCGTCACCAAGCTCAACGGCATCTGGCACATCACCGATACCTTTGCGCTGCGCGGCACGGTTGGGACGGGCTTCCACGCTCCCTCGCCCGGCCAGAACAACGACGAAATCCTGACCACCAACTTCGTGGCCGGGAACCAGGTCCAGACTGGCACCTATCCGGTGACCAGCGCGATCGCCCAGTACTTCGGCGCGGTTTCGCTGAAGCCTGAGAAGTCGACCAACTATGGCGCGGGCTTCGTGTTCAACCCGACCAACGTTCTGTCGCTGACGGTTGACTGGTACTCGATCAAGGTCACCAACCGGATCGGCGTGTCGCAGAACTTCAACGTGACTCCGGCAGATCTGATTGCACAGCCGGCACTTGCTGCTGTGGGTGTTGGCGGCGCGGTCAACTACTTCACCAACGGGTTCTCGACCCGGACCCAGGGTGTGGATGTGGTTGGCAGCTACCGGAGCGATCTGGGCGGCGGTAAGCTTAACCTGACGCTGGCCTACAGCTACAATATCAGCAAGGTTCTGCCGGGGTTCAATACAGCCGTCATCTCGGGCGCGCAAATCTATGACATCGGGCACCTCGCTCCGCGTCACCGGGTGAACTTCAACGCCAACTGGCAGTCGAACGGTTTCGCGGTGAACTTCGCCGAGCGCTATTACAGCTCGTGGGGCGATGCCAACGACTACCCGGTCAACAATGCTGCCAACACCGGCACCAATTTCGGCGTCGGGCAGACCTTCAAGTCGAAGTTCGTCAGCGATCTCGATGTGAGCTACACCTTTGCCGATCACTACACGCTGTCGGTTGGGGCGAACAACCTGTTCAATACCTACCCCGACAAGATCGCGCCGAGCATTGCGAACCCGATCTACGCATCGACCGGCGGCACGGCCGATGGCCAGATTTACCCGCGCAGCGGTGGTCCCTTCGGGATCAACGGCGGGTTCTGGTACGTCCGCGTCAAGGTCAAGTATTGATCTGAACGCGGGTCCGGCAGGACTACAGGATCGGGCGGGGAGGCTTCGGCTTCCCCGCCCTTTTCTTGTGCGACAGGGTTGGTCTTTTGTGGCAGGCCAAAGCCAAGGCATATCCGGGGAGTGATAAGACAAATGCGTGCACTCAGAAACGCGGCGGCTTTGCTGGCTACATTGGCGCTGGTCGCTTCGCAGGTCCAGGCCGCAGCGCCGACCCCGGTCGCGGCGGAGCACGGCATGGTCGTCTCGGCGCACCGTTATGCCAGCCAGGCCGGGATCGACGTGCTAAAGAGCGGCGGCAACGCAGTCGATGCGGCGGTTGCCGTGGCCTATGCGCTGGCGGTGACCTTCCCCGAAGCGGGCAATATCGGCGGCGGCGGGTTCATGACCATCCGCATGGCCGATGGCCGCACGAGCTTCATCGATTTCCGCGAAATGGCCCCGGGCAAAGCCAGTGCGACCATGTACCAGGACAAGAACGGCAACGTGATCCCGCTGCTTTCGACCCGCGGGCATCTTGCGGTGGGGATTCCCGGCACTGTTGCCGGGCTTGAGCTGGCGCGCACCAAATATGGCACCCGGCCCCGTGCACCACTGATGGCAGCGGCAATTGCGCTCGCCAGCAAAGGCTTCGTGCACGACCAGGGCGATGCCGACATGCTGACCGAAGGGTCTGAGGATTTTGCGAAAGACCCGGCCAGTGCGGCGGTGTTCCTCAACCACGGCAAGCCGTGGCAGGCGGGCCAGCGCTGGATCCAGGCCGATCTCGGCAAGACATTGCAGGCGATCGCAGTGGGCGGCAACCAGGCGTTCTACAATGGCCCGATCGCGGCAAAGATCGCCGCCTCAAGCCGTGGCCACGGCGGGATCATCACCGCCGCCGATTTCGCCGCCTACAAAGCGGTCGAGCGCAAACCGATCGAATGCGATTACCGCGGCTTCCACGTAATCTCCGCGCCGCCGCCAAGCTCGGGCGGGGTGGTGATTTGCGAAACGCTGGGGATCCTTGAAGGCTATCCGCTCGGCAGCCTCGGCTTCCATTCGGCGCAAGGCGTGCATTACACCACTGAAGCGCTGCGCCGCGCCTTCCATGACCGTAACATTCAGCTGGGCGATCCGGACTTCGTGAAGGCCGACACTGCCAAGCTGATCAGTCCGGCCTACACTGCCGAATTGCGCAGCAGCATTTCGGCCGATCATGCCACGCCCTCGTCTAGTCTGCCGGGCCCAGGCCAAGGCAAGGAAGGGCAGAGCACCACGCATTTCTCGGTCGTCGATGCGGCAGGCAACGCGGTGTCGCTGACTTACACGCTCAATGACTGGTTCGGCGCGCGGGTTACAGCCGAAGGCACCGGAATCCTGCTCAATGATGAAATGGACGATTTCTCCGCCAAGCCCGGCTTTCCCAACATGTACGGGCTGGTCGAAGGGGCCAACAATGCAATTGCGCCGGGCAAACGCCCGCTTTCGTCGATGACCCCGACGATTCTCACCCACGACGGCAAGCTGGCCATGGTGATCGGTACGCCGGGCGGCAGTCACATCCCCACCGGCGTGCTGCAGGTGATGATCAACGTGATCGATTACGACATGACGCTGACCGAAGCTGTCGACGCCCCGCGCATCCATGCGCAATGGCTGCCCGACGTAATTTATTACGAGAAGGATGCACTCAGCGCCGACACCATGGCGGTGCTCGCCGCCAAGGGGCACAAGCTTGAGCAGATGAGCTACTGGAACCAGATCGCTGCAATTCTGGTCGGCGGGCCATCGCTCAAGGTGAAACCCAATGCGGCGACCGGCAACCATGCACGCTATTTCGGGGCGATCGACCCGCGCCTGCCGATGGGCAACGCGCAGGGTTATTGAGCCAATGCGTCTTGATCGCCGCAAGCCTGCACCCTAGGGCCAGCGCCATGCAGAGCTATCCCGCCCCCGCGCTCGCCCGTGTCGAGCATCTTGCCGCCCAGGCCGCCGCCGATCCGGCGCGTGCGGTCTCGTTTCAGGGCGCGCCGGGGTGCAATGGCCACCGCGCCGCGCTCGAGTGGAACCCCGATTGTCTGCCGCTGCCGTGCTTCAGCTTCGAAGACGCGCTTGAGGCGGTAAAAGACGGGCGCGCGGGCCATGCGATCATCCCGATCGAAAATTCGCAGCACGGCCGGGTCGCCGATATCCACTTCCTGCTGCCCGAAAGCGACCTCAGGATCGTGGGCGAGCACTTTATGCCGATCCACCACGCGCTGATGGCTTTGGGGGCCGGACCCTTCACCGCCGCCTATTCGCACCCGCAAGCGCTCGGCCAGTCGCGCTTCTTCCTGCGGGAACGCGGCATGGTTCCGCTGTCCTATGCCGATACTGCCGGAGCGGCAGCCTATGTGGCGGAACTCGGTGATCCGACCGTGGCGGCGATTGCGCCCAGAATCGCGGCCGAGCTTTACGGGCTCAAGGTGATTGCCGAGAACGTCGAAGACGCCCCCGACAACATGACGCGCTTCGTAGTGCTGGCCCGCGAAGGGCGCGATCCGGCAAGTCTCGGCGCAGGGCCAAAGATGACGACCTTCGTCTTCGAGGTGAAGAACATCCCTGCCGCTCTGTACAAGGCGATGGGCGGGTTCGCCACCAACGGGGTCAACATGACCAAGCTGGAAAGCTATCAGAAGGGCGCGAGTTTTTCCGCGACCACCTTCTACGCCGATATCGTCGGCGCGCCGGGTGATCCGGCGGTCGATCGCGCGCTCGAAGAACTGGCGTTCCATTGTAAGGAACTGCGGATGCTCGGCACCTATCCGCAGGAACGCGCGCGCGGATAATACCGAAGGCCAAGTAGACCAGCACCAACCGGCTGCGAAATTCGTGGCCAGTTCGGCACCAATACTCATTTCCCCCGCTTGCTCCCCGCCGCGCGCCGTGCCACCAGTCAGGTAGTGGCGGAGCAGCAGATTCAGGGCGCGCAAGCGGGGCAGGATGCAGCGGCGGCGTGGCAGCACGTCCACGCCGATCCGGCTATCCAGTTCACCCCGGTCGATGTGTCCGTGCCCGCGGCGAAGACGCCTGAGTGGATGCTCGCGCTGGGACGATTTTTCCGCGCGATCTTCGAACCGATTGGCCGCGCACTCGGTCTGTCGTGGCCGGTGTTGCAATGGGTGCTGCTCGGCCTGTTGGTGCTGTTCGTGCTTTACGGCGCGTGGCGGATCAGCGAACCGCTGCGGCTGGGATGGAAGCGCAAGGAGGCCAAGGCCGCCGCACCCGATGACTGGACGCCCGATCAGGGCGAGGCGCTGGCGCTGCTTGAAGATGCCGATGCGCTCGCCCGCGCAGGCCGCTTTGACGAGGCGACGCACTTGCTCTTGCGCCGCTCGGTCCAGCAGATCGCCGCAGCGCGGCCTGACTGGATCGGCCGCGCCAGCACCGCGCGTGAGATTGGCGCGCTACCTGCGCTGCCCGACCGGGCGCGGCAGACCTTTGCGCAGATCGCCGGGCTGGTCGAACGCAGCCTGTTCGCGCTGCGGGCGCTCGGCGCGGATGATTGGCAGGCAGCGCGCGCGGCCTATGCCGAGTTCGCGCTTGAACGGATCGCGGCGCGATGAGCGGGGCGCGCAGCGGGCCTTTTTCGCCGCGGGTCACGCTCGCGCTGGTGCTCGGCGGGGCGCTCGCGTTCATTGCGCTGTTGTGGGCGGTGGGCAGCGGCATGGCCGATCCCGAACCGCAGCCGAGCGGCGCGCATGTCGCCGGCAAGGGGCTGGTCGGCTACGCCGCGCTGTCCGATTACCTCAAGGTGCGCGGGTTCGAAGTCACCCAGACCCGCACCCGCGCCCCGCAGCGCCAGGGCGGGCTGCTGATCCTGACCCCGCAGCACCAGACCAAGCCGGCCGAGCTCACCCGCGTGATCGATGAGCACAGCCAGTATGGGCCGGTCTTGCTGATCATGCCCAAGTGGATTGCGCAGCCGCTGCCGCCCACCGCCACCGCAATCGACCCCAAGGTCAAACCGGGGTTCGTCCAACTGATGTTTCCCATGCTGCCGAAGTGGGCTGGCTTCCATGATGAAGTGAGCGTTGAGATCGGTCCGCTGCCCGGCAAGGCGGAAGGGCAGACCTGGTTCGGGATGGACCAGTCGGCGGCGGTGGCCGATCCCAAGCAGGTGATCTCGGGCAAGGGCCGCACTCTCGTCCCGCTGGTCGCAGCGGGCAGCGACCGGCGGATGCTCGCGGGCTATTTCGCCGATAGGGAATATCCCGGCCTTGCGAGCCATGCGCTCGCGCCGCCGCCCGCGGCGAACGACGCGGAACAAGGCGCTGAACCGGACACCGCAGCCGCGCCCGCGGAGCAGGATCCACCCGCCGCAATGGCCGATCCTGACCAGGAAGCGGCACCGGATGAGGCGGGTGCTGACGATTCCGTGCCGATCACGGTCGCGCCGCCAGCGGCTTCCGTGTTGAAGGTTGCCCGGTTTCCGGTGATCGTGGTGTTCGAACCCGACCTGCTCAACAATTACGGTTTTGCGCACCGGGAGAACGCCCTGCTGGCCGAGGCGCTGGTGCGCGGCGCGCTTGACGGTGAGAGCAAGCAGGTGGTGTTCGACCTGACACTGGCGGGCTATGGCCGATCGGAAAGCTTGCTCGAACTGGCGTTTACCCCACCCTTCCTGGCGGCGACCCTGTGCCTGCTGCTCGCCGCAGCGGTGGCTTTGTGGCGGGCCTATCACCGCTTTGGTCCGCCGCTCCTTGCGGGCCGCTCGATCGCCTTCGGCAAGCGCGCACTGGTCGCCAATGCGGCCGGCCTGCTGCGCCGCGCCAAGCGGCTCCACCTGGTCGGCGCGCCTTACGCCGATGCCGCGCGCGAACGGCTGGTCAAGGCGCTGGCGCTGCCCAATCGGCTCGATCCCGCCGCCGCCGAAGCCGCGATCGACCGTGCGATGCTGGCCCGCACCGGCGCTGCCGATGCCTTCTCCACTGCCGCCGCAACCTTGCGCGCGGCGCGCCGCCCCCGCGACATGCTGCGCGCTGCGCAGACGCTCAATTCTCTCGAAAGGACCCTGCTGCAATGACCGTTCCTGCAATGACATTGCCCGAAGTCAGCCATCTCGCGGCGAAAATCCGCAGCCAGATCGGCAAGGCCGTGGTCGGCCAGACCGAGGCGATCGATGCGCTGCTGGTCGCGCTGCTGGCGCAGGGCCACGTCCTGCTCGAAGGCCCGCCGGGTACCGCCAAGACCTTCATGGCGCAGTGCTTTGCCGCCAGCCTCGGGCTGCAGTTCGGGCGCATCCAGTTCACCCCTGATCTGATGCCCGGCGATATTCTGGGCTCGAACCTGTTCAACTTCCAGACCAGCGCGTTCACGCTGACGCGCGGGCCGATCTTCTGCGAGCTGTTGCTCGGCGATGAAATCAACCGTACCCCGCCCAAGACCCAGGCCGCGCTGCTCGAAGCGATGCAGGAACGCCGCGTCACGCTCGATGGCACTGCGCACCCGCTGCCGCAGAACTTCATGGTGGTGGCAACGCAGAACCCGATCGAAAGCCAGGGGGTCTACCCGCTGCCCGAAGCCCAGCTTGACCGGTTCCTGTTTAAGCTGCTGATCCCCTATCCGAGCGCGGCCGAAGAGGCGAAGATCGTGTCCACCTTCGGCGAACGCGCAGGCCCGACACGTGCCGCTGATCTTGGGGTAGAGGCGGTGGCCGATGCCGCAACGATCGCTGCTGCTGCCGCTGCCGTGAAGACTGTCACCCTGTCCGAAGCGGTCACCGATTACATTGTGCGGCTGATCCGCGCGACCCGCGAAAGCGCTGATTTGTCCGCCGGGGCGAGCCCGCGGGCTGCGGTGCTGCTGGCCAATGCCGCGCGCGCCCGAGCCGCGCTCGACGGGCGCGACTATGTCCTGCCCGATGACGTCAAGGCGCTCGCCGCCTCGGTATTGCGCCATCGCCTGCTGCTTTCCCCGGCGGCGGAGATCGAGGGCAAGCAGGTCGAGGCTTTGGTGGCCGCGCTGGTCGAAGCGACCGAGGCGCCGCGCTAAGCCCCCGCATGAAGCCGTCCCGCGCCTTTCCTGTCCCTACCGCGCGCGCGGCGCTGCTGGTCGCCGCTGCGGCGCCTGTGGCGTTGCTGCTCGCGGTGCTGGTTCCGGGCAGCTGGGCCGCCGCGCCACTGCTCGGCACGCTGGTGATCGCGCTGGTCGCGCTAGATGCGGCGCTTGCCGGGCGCGTCCGCGATGTCGGATTGACCACGTCGGGCGATGCCGAGGTTGGTGAGCCCGGCTGGCTCGAGGTGCTGGCCGGGTTCGGCGGCGGCTGGCGCAGCCGGGTCGATTGCGCACTGGCGAGCGATGCGCGGCTGTTCCCCGGCGGCGCGACTTCCGCCGTGCTCACCCGCAGCGACGGGAACGATTGGCAGGCCCGGATCGAATTTCGCGCCAGCCGCCGCGGCACTGCCGAGGTTGAGGAGCTGTGGCTGCGTTGGACCGGTCCGCTGGGGCTTGGCGCGCGCCAGCTGTGCCGTCCGGTAAGCGAAAGCGTACGGATCTGGCCGAACATCGCCCCGGTGCGCTCGCCCGCGCTGCAGGCTTTCCTGCGCGATGCCCAGTTCGGACTGATTGCCCGCCGGATCCGCGGCGAAGGCACCATGTTCGAAGCGCTAAGCGAGTTTCAGCCCGGCATGGACAAACGCCGGATCGATTGGAAGGCAAGCGCGCGCCACGCGCATCTCTACGCCAAGGAATATGAGGCCGAGCGCAACAACCAGATCGTCTTTGCGTTCGATTGCGGGCAGGCGATGTGCGAACCCGTGGCGGGTCTGCCGCGGATTGACCGCGCGGTGACTGCGGCGCTGACCACCGCCTATGTCGCCTTGAAGGGCGGCGACCGGGTCGGCCTGTTCGGGTTCGCCGCGCGGCCTGAACTGTTCACCCCGTTCGTGTCCGATGCGCGCGATTTTCGCCAGTTGCAATCGGCTGCAGCGGGGCTTGACTATCATGCGCAGGAGCCGAACTTCACGCTCGCGCTGGCCACGCTTTCCGCGCGGCTGCAACGACGCAGCATGATCGTGGTGTTTTCGGATTTCACCGATCCGACCAGCGCGCAGCTGATGATCGAAAGTGTCGGGCGCTTGACCAAGCGGCACCTGGTGCTGTTCGTGACCATGCACGACGAAGAACTGACCGGGCTATCCGAAGCAGCGCCGGCGGACATGCAGCACCTCGCCATGGCGGTCAGCGCGGATGCACTGCTCCGCCAGCGCGCGCTGGTGCTCTCGCAGCTCCGCGCGCGCGGGATCGACGTGATCGAGGCGCCGTACCAGGCGATCGGCACGCGGCTGATCGACGCGTACCTTGCGATCAAGCGCAAGGGGGCAATTGGCTGATGGCGATCTTCTCCCGCCTGAGCGGCCGCCAGGCCAAAGACGAAGCCGCGATCGAGGCTGCGGTGTTGCGCTCCGATCGCTTCCGCCAGGAACGCGAGGGCGACTGGAAGCGACTGGAAGCGATCGTCACCCGCATGGAGAAAGGCCGACTGCGGCGCATTTCCGATGCCGATGTGCTCGAACTGCCGGTGCTTTACCGCACCGTCGCCTCCAGCTTGTCGGTAGCGCGCGAAACCTCGCTCGATGCGGCCACGCTGGCCTATCTTGAAAGCCTGGTCCAGCGTGCCTGGTTCCTGGTTTATGGCCCGCGCACCACGCTGTGGTCGTGGCTGGCGCGGTTCTTCGGCGGCGAATGGAGCGGTGCGGTGCGCTCGATCTGGCCCGAACTGCTGGTCGCGTTCGTGCTGATGGCGGCGGGTACGGTGATCGGGTGGAAGCTCTGCGCCGCCGATCCGGACTGGTACTATGCGATGATGCCGATCGATTCGGGCGACCTGCGCATGCCCGGTGCCAGCCACGATGTGCTGAAGGGCACGCTGTTCGGAAATCAGGACCAGAACGGGCTTGGTGTCTTTGCGGCCGGCCTGTTCAGTCACAATGCGGGGATCGCGATCCTGTGCTTTGCGCTGGGCTTTGCGTTCGGGGTGCCGCCGCTGCTGATGCTGATCCAGAACACCACGATGCTCGGCGCGATCCTGTGGCTTTACCACGGCCAGGGCCTGACCCTCGATGCAGTTGGCTGGCTGTCGATCCACGGCACCACCGAACTGTTCGCGATCCTGATTTCGGGCGCGGCCGGGCTGCACATCGGCCGGTCGATGGCGTTTCCCGGGACGCGCTCGGTGCTCGAAGCCGCCGCCGCTGCCGGGCAGCGCACCGCTACGGTGATGGCCGGGGTGGTGCTGATGCTGGTGATCGCCGGGATGCTCGAAGGACTGGGCCGCCAGCTGATCGACGACACCCCGGCGCGCCTCGCAGTGGGTTACGGCATGCTCGCCTTCTGGCTTGCCTATTTCTTTCTGTTCCGCCGCACCCCGGCGGGGAGCGAGAGCGAATGAGCGATGCCGCCGCCAAGCTGAAGCGGGGCGATCTCCGCCGGGTGCTCGTCACGCCCGAAGGGATCGCGCTGCCGGTCACGCTGGCCAGCCGGGGGACCCGCTTTGGCGCGCTGTTGATCGATCTGGGAATCATCTTCCTGACGATCATCATCACCACCATCGCGCTGGCGTACATCGCGAGCAAGCTGTTGGCGGATTCGCCGCTGAAATTCGGCAAGGGCGGGACCAACCTGCCGCCCGTGGTGCAGTTTGCACTGATCCTCTACATCGCCTTCCTGTTCCTGCTGCGCCATGCCTACTTCCTGTTCTTCGAGCTTGGTCCGCGCGGCGCGACCCCGGGCAAACGAATGACCGGGATCAGGGTGGCAGCGCGCGATGGCGGGCGGCTGACTACCGAAATGGTGCTGGCCCGCAACCTGCTGCGCGATGTCGAGATCACCCTGCCGCTGGTCGCGCTGTTTTCGCTGTCGGGCGGGGGTCTGGCCGACTGGCTGGTGTTCGGCTGGCTCGCTGTCTTCGCGCTGTTCCCGATGTTCAACCGCGACCGGCTGCGCGCGGGTGACCTGGTTGCGGGCAGCTGGGTGGTCGAGGCACGGCGTTTGAAGCTGGCCGACGCGCTCAGCACCGGCAAGGCTGCGGCGAGCGGGACCAGCGAAACCACCGGCGCTTCGTACAAATTCGGCGACGAAGAGCTGGCGATCTATGGCGAATACGAACTGCAGACGCTTGAACGCGTGCTGCGCGATGGCCGGCCCGAAGCAATGGCCGCAGTCCACGAGGCGATCTGCCGAAAGCTCGGCTGGAACCCCGGCTCGGGCGACGAGCGCGCGTTCCTCGAAGCCTATTACACGCAGCTGCGCGGACGGCTCGAAGGCGGCATGCGGATGGGCAAGCGCAAGGCCGACAAGCATGGTTGAAGCGCCTCGCTACCGGATTGCCGAAGACGACCTGACCGGCGCG
Source organism: Sphingomonadaceae bacterium (assembly GCA_025356175.1). Classification (GTDB taxonomy): domain Bacteria; phylum Pseudomonadota; class Alphaproteobacteria; order Sphingomonadales; family Sphingomonadaceae; genus Novosphingobium. Next base: position 15,755 of record JANXUP010000028.1, read on the forward strand.
GATATCGCGGCGCTGCTGCACTTGCACCTTGACGAGATGCACCAATGGTCGCCGCCTGAGAGTGCGCACGCCATGCCGATCGAGCGGCTGCGCGGGGACGATGTGACCTTCTATGCGGCGTGGGACGGGGCACGGCTTGCCGCCTGCGGGGCGCTCAAACAACTCGATCCGGGGCACGGCGAACTCAAATCGATGCGCGCACATCCCGATTATCGCGGGCGCGGCGCGGGCCGGGCGATCCTCGCCCACCTCCTCGGCGAGGCGCAGGCGCGCGGCTATACCCGGGTCAGTCTCGAAACCGGCCGGCCCGAGGCGTTCCTGCCGGCGCGGCGGCTTTACGAAAGCCACCACTTTGCCGAATGCCCGCCGTTCGACGATTATGCGGCTGATGAATTTTCGATCTGCATGACGAGGGAACTTTGAGCGAACTTCACCTCCGCCCGGCCGTTGCGGCTGACGTCCCTGCGCTGACCCGGCTGGCCCGGGCCAGTTTTGTCGATGCCTTCGCGCACCTCTATTCCGAGGCGGATCTTGCCGCCTTTCTGAGCGAGGCCAAGTCCGAAGCGGCGACCGCCGCACTGGTCGCCGATCCCGGCGGCGCGATGCAGGTGGCGGAACGCGGCGGCGAGCCGGTTGCCTTCTGCAAGATCGGCTACAAGTGCGGCTGGCCCGATCATGCGCGGGGGGCGAGGGCGATGGAGCTGAAGCAGCTCTACGCCGCCGCATCGGCCACCGGCAGCGGCGTTGGCTCTGCGCTGATGGACTGGGCCATGACCGCCTTCCGCGCCGCGGGGGCCGACGAGGTCCAACTTTCGGTCTATTCGGGCAATCATGGCGCGCAGCGCTTTTACCAGCGTTATGGCTTCGAAAAGATCGCCGACGTCACCTTCAAGGTCGGCGAGCAGATCGACGAGGAGTTCCTGTTCTCGAAGCTGCTTTAGAAGCTGCACGCCAAGACCATTTGCCGCGGCGCGGCGCGCGCCCTATATGCGCGGCCATGTCCTCGATCAGACCCTGGCGCGATATTGCGCGCCGCAGTTCACGCCAGATCATGGTTGGCTCCGTGCCCGTGGGCGGCGATGCGCCGATCACGGTACAGACCATGACCAACACCTTGACCAGCGATGCTGCCGCAACGATCGACCAGATCAGGCGCTGCGAAGAGGCCGGCGCCGACCTGATCCGCGTCTCCTGCCCCGATGAAGCCAGCACGGCGGCGCTGGGCAAAATCGTCCGCGCGGCGCGCGTGCCGATCATCGCCGACATCCATTTTCACTACAAACGCGCGCTCGAAGCGGCCGACGCAGGCGCGGCGTGCCTGCGGATCAATCCGGGCAATATCGGCAGTAGCGAACGCGTCGCCGAAGTGGTCCGCGCGGCCAAGGCCAACGGCTGCGCGATCCGCATCGGGGTCAACGCCGGGAGCCTCGAAAAAGACCTGCTCGAAAAATACGGCGAGCCCTGCCCAGAGGCTCTGGTCGAATCCGCGCTCGATCATATCAAGCTGCTGCAGGACCACGATTTCCACGAATACAAGGTCGCGGTGAAGGCCAGCGACGTGTTTCTGGCGGTAGCGGCTTACATGCAGCTGGCTGAAACGGTCGATTGCCCGCTGCACCTGGGTATCACCGAGGCGGGCGGGCTGATCGGCGGCACGGTCAAGTCGAGCATCGGCATGGGTAATTTGCTGTGGGCCGGAATCGGCGACACGATCCGCGTCTCGCTCTCGGCTGAGCCTGAAGAAGAAGTCCGCGTCGGCTACGAAATCCTGAAATCGCTCGGCCTGCGCACGCGCGGCGTCCGCGTCGTCTCGTGCCCCAGCTGCGCGCGGCAGGGCTTCGATGTGATCCGCACCGTCCAGGCGCTTGAAGATGCGCTCGGCCACATCAAGACGCCGATGAGCCTTTCGGTGCTCGGCTGCGTGGTCAACGGTCCGGGCGAAGCGCGCGAAACCGATATCGGCATCACTGGCGGCGGCAACGGCAAGCACATGGTCTACCTTTCCGGAGTGACTGACCACCACGTGCAGGATGCGGACATGATCGGGCACATCGTTGCCCTCGTCGAAGCCAAGGCGTTGGAGATCGAGGCGGGAGCCTCGGTCAGCATGGACGTTGCACACGGCAAGGCGGCTTGACCGCCTAAGCATTTCGGTAACCCGCAGCGGCTATGCTGGCCGCCATGGCCCGGCTTTATGGTATAGTCCTGTTCGCGATCGGCGCGATGTGCATGGTCGCAGCGTTCCTTGCGCCGCGCGTCGGCGGCGATGCGCCTGCACCGGTGGCAGCGGCGACGCACAAGGCTGCCAGGCACGAAACCGGCGCCATGATGCTGCGCCGCGACAGTTCCGGGCAGTTCCGCCTCGACGCGGGGGTCAACGGCAATTCGGTCAACTTCCTGGTCGATACCGGTGCCGACATGGTCGCACTGACCGAGGAAGAGGCGGCGAACCTCAATCTCAACATCTCCCCCGACGATTTCCAGCCGGTGATGCAGACCGCTTCGGGCGTGGGCTATGGCGCGCCGGTGACGCTCGACGAGGTCGAGGTGGGCGGCACCACGCTGCACAATGTGAACGCGGTGGTGGTGCGCGACCTTTCGGTTAACCTGCTCGGCCAGTCGGTGCTGCGGCAGCTCGGCGCGGTCGAGCTCAAGGGTGACACCATGGTGATCCGCGCGCGCTGAATTAGTTTGCGCTGACAGACGCCGATTGTTCGATTAGGGCGCGCGGGATGACTGCGCACCGCCACCACCTGCCGCCACTGCATTTGGCTCTAGCACTCGCGGTGACAGCGGTGTGGGGCTCGAACTTCGTGATCATCAAGTTTGCGCTGGTGCACCTGCCGCCGCTGACCCTGGCGCTGCTGCGGTTTTCCCTTGCGTTCATGCCGCTTGCCCTGTTTGTGCCGCGTCCTGCCGTGCCGTGGCGCAATCTTGCCGCATATGGCGTGCTGATCGGCGCTGGGCAGTTCGGCTTGCTGTTCACCGCGATGCGCGCCGATATCACGCCGGGCCTGGCCAGCCTGGTGGTGCAAGCGCAGGCCTTCTTCACCATCGGCATGGCGGTGTGGCTGAACGGCGAGAAGGTCGCGCGTTACCAGATCGGTGCACTGCTGCTGGCCAGCGCCGGGATTGCCCTGATCGCGCTCCACACCGATGCCAGCGCGACGCCGTTGGGGCTGTTCCTGGTGCTGTGCGCCGCGGCGAGCTGGGCCGGTGGCAATATGGTCGCGCGCGCGGCGGGCAGCGTCAACATGCTGGGCTATGTCGTCTGGTCGAGCCTGTTTGCCATACCGCCGCTGCTCGGCTTCGCGCTGGCGCTCGAAGGCTGGCCGCGGATGTCCGCCGGGATTGCCGCGGCGGACTGGAAGACCTGGGGCGCGGTGGTGTGGCAATCGGTCGGCAACACGATGTTCGGCTACGGGGTGTGGGGCTGGTTGCTGGCGCGCCATTCGGCGGGCCAGGTCGCTCCGCTATCATTGCTGGTCCCGGTGTTCGGACTCGCGACTTCGGCCATGGTGCTGGGCGAGCCGCTGCAGCCGTGGAAGCTGGCGGCCTTTGCCTTGGTCATGGCCGGGCTGGCCGTGGGCGTGCTGTGGCCGCGATTGAGGAAGCCGTTATGACCATCACTATCCGACCCGCTGTTGCCGCCGACCTGCCGCTGATCGGCGAGTTGATCCGCGATCTGGCGATATACGAGAAGCTGGAGCACGAGGTGCATTTCGATCCGGCGGTGATGGGTGAAAAGCTGTTCGGCGCACGGCCCTATGCCGAGGTGGTGATTGGTGAGCTGGACGGCGCGGCGCAGGGCTTCGCCCTGTTCTTCCACAATTTCTCGACCTTCGAAGGCAAGCCCGGAATCTACCTGGAAGACCTTTATGTGCGCGAGGCGGCGCGCGGTGCCGGGCTCGGCAAGGCCTTGCTGACGCACCTCGCGGCGCTCGCGGTGGAGCGCGATTGCGCCCGGCTCGAATGGTCGGTGCTTGACTGGAACACGCCGGCGATCGGCTTTTACCAGGCGCTCGGCGCGCGGCTGATGGACGAATGGACCGTGATGCGGGTTGACGGTGCGGCGCTTGCCGCGCTGAGCAGCACGGCGCGGCTTGGCGCGCGCCAGCAGTGATCCAGCGTTTTTGGCTGGATTGCCGTTCAGCACTTGGTTATCCAGAACCGCTATGGTGGGAACCATGAACCGTCGGAACCTGATTCTGGGTGGAATCGCTGGGGCAGCTGCGCTGTCCGTGCCTGGTCGCGCGCTCGCGCGGCTGGGGCAGGCGGGGCCGCTCGGCGACGAATTCGACAAGACTTTCGGGGCCTTACCGTCAGAGCCGGTGGCACCTGCAGTCCCGGCGCTCCCTACCGTCGTGATCCCCAATCCGGCCTATGACCGCAAGGTGCTGAACATTGCCGCGCGCGAGGTTGAACGCGCGGGCAACCGCCTGTGGCGCAAGGACATCGTCGGGATCGCCGATTTTGCCCGGCCTTCCACCTTGCCACGATTCCATTTTGCCAATCTTGAAAACGGCACGGTGCGTTCGTTCCTCGTCGCGCACGGTCGCGGCTCGGACCCTGAGCACAGCGGGTTCCTGCAAAGCTTTTCCAACCAGTACGGTTCCGAAGCGACCTCGCGCGGGGCCTACCTTACGGCGGAATGGTACGCGGGCAAATACGGCACCTCGATCCGCCTGGTCGGCATGGACCAGGACAATTCCGCCGCGCTTCAACGCGCGATCGTGATGCACCCCGCCGCCTATGCGACCGAGGAACACATCATCAAGTTCGGCAAGCTCGGCCGCAGCGAAGGCTGCTTTGCGATGAGCCCCGACCAGTTCAACGAAGCGCTGTGGCACCTTTCGGGCGGGCGCCTGCTGTACGCCGACCGTATCGGCGACGCTTGACCGGCCAGATCGACCCACAGCAGCGCCGCTCGCGCCGGATCATGCTGTTGATCGGGGCGGCCGCGCTGATCGCGCTCGCCGGGCCGTGGGTCTGGCGCGGGTGGCAGGAAGCGCATCTGACCGACGGCAAGGTCAAGGTATTCGATGAAAGTTCGGCGAAGAGCTCGGTCGATCTGGCGCTGTGCCTGCTGAAGCGCCGCCCGAACGGCCTCGCGCTTGAATTTTCGAGCGAGAACCACTTCGTCGATGCCGCGCGCGGCACGGTCGTGGAAATTTCCGCGCTCGGCGCGCGCAAGGAAGTCACCGCCTGGCTCCCCGAAGGCGCGAAGCTGCAGGTGGGCGAACTGGCCCATCTGAGCTCCTGCCTGATCTGACCCTGACCTAAAGCGGGTTATCCAGCTTGATCACCTTTTCGGTGGTCTGGCGCTGTCCGGTCCAGGGCATCCGCGGCGCGGCGAACGAGGCAAGCACTGCCCCATCGCGGCTGTAGAGATCCGGGAAGGTCCCCATCTTGCCGTTGATGTCGCTCGCCATGGTGAAATACATGATATAAACCGGAAAAGTCTTGGTCATCGGCACCCGGGTGTACTTGCCCGAATTGACGATATCGACCGCATCGCTCGACTTCATCCCTGCGCCCAGGATCGCCATTGTGATCCCCAGTTCCGCCGCACGTTCGGTCCGCACGCAGCCGTGGCTGAGCGCGCGATAGCTTTGCGCGAACAGCCCCCGCGCGGGGGTGTCATGGATAAAAATCGCATGTTCGTTGGGCATGTCGAGCTTGATCATGCCGAGCGAATTGGTTGGCCCCGGCTGCTGGACGACCGAGATCGTGCCGTCCTTGGCGCGGGCAACCTTGTAGCCCTGGCGCAGCGCCGAAGCGGGATTGCCGATCAGCTTGGCACCCAGGCCTTCACCCTTCACGATCGACTGCGGCACGGTCCAGGTGGGGTTGAACACCACGCCCTGCACCACTGCGGAAAGCTGCGGCGTGGCCGTCTTGCCGACCTTGCCGACAATCGTGCGGTACGACCGGATGATTTCGTTGTTGACCGTCAGCCGCAGCTGGAATTCGGGCACGTTGGTCAGCAGATAATACTTGCCCAGCTCACGCGGCAACCACCGCCAGCGGTCCATGTTGATGCGGATCAGGCTGCGCTTGGACTTGTTGGTTTCCGGCGTGGTGGCGAGCAAGCCCTTGAGTTCGCCGTAATCAGGCACGGTCGGCGCGAGGCCCTCGATCACCCCGGCAACGTCATGCGATTGCAGCGCCCGGGTCATCACTGCCGAGGTAGGATTGGCATCCAGATCGGTATCGACCACGAACCACTGGAGCCGGGCATCGAACCGGGTGCGGCCGTCGCGCATGTCTTCGACCAGCCAGGCAAACGACTTGCTGGCCTGGGCATCGAGCGCGGCAGGATCGCCCGCCGCGATTGCCTTGCGCAGCTTTTCGGGCTGATAATCGGCCGGGATCAAGCCATCGGCATCGATCCCTTCGATCACCCCCAATAGCGCCTTGGCGTCAGTGGCGTTCCATTGCACCACCGGTTCATCGACCGGCATTTGCGGCACGATCTTGGGCGCGGTGGTATCGGGGGCGATGGTCGGCGCGGTGGTGGGCACCGGGTTAGGGCTGGGCAGAATGCTCTGCGGTTGCGCTGCGGCGAGCGCCACGGCCGAAGTCAGCCCCGCGCCGAGTGCGAGGCCCGTGCCCAACCGATATCTGCCCCAGCCAACCATGATCTGCTCCAATTTTGCGAACTTGCGCACCGACGTGTTCAGCGCCGCTCATGCCCGCTTAGCCCTTGCGCTTCAAGCGTTGCGCTAGCCTGAATGCACGGCTTTGGCTTGTATGGACCGGTGAGAATGCGGTGAAGCGATGTCGCTGCGGTGACTGCTCACCAAGGAATCTCAGGCAGAGCGCGGCTGACCGTGAGGGGGAAATTCGATCCGCACCGGCACCGAGGTGAAACCGTGGAGGAACGGACTGGCCAGTCGCGTCGGCGCGCCCTCCGGCACCAGGCGGATGTTGCGGCTCACGATCTCGCCGATCAGCGTTGCGAGCTGGTCTTCGGCGAGCTTTGCCCCGACGCAGCGGTGGATGCCGTGTCCGAAACCCAGGTGCCGCCGCGCGTTGGGCCGGGCCACGTCGAACCGTTCGGCATCGGGAAACACCTTCTCGTCACGGTTGGCGCTGATGTACCACATCACCACCTTCTCGCCCTTGCGGATGGTCTGCCCGGCCAGTTCGGTATCCTCCAGCGCGGTGCGGCGCATGTGCGTGACCGGGCTTTGCCAGCGAACGATCTCCTGCGCGGCATTGGGAATCAGCGAGGGATCGGCGCGCAGCTTTTCCAGCTCCTCGGGATACTTGTCGAACGCCTCGACCAGCGCTGACATCGAATTGCGCGTGGTATCATTGCCGCCGACGATTAACAGCGCGATGTTGGCGATCCGCTCGATCGGCTCCATGTGGCCCATCGCTTCGGAATGGACCATGCGGCTGAGCAGGTCGTCGGTGACCGGCAGGCCGCGCCGCGCCTCAAGTTCCTGGTCGAAGCGGCCGAGCATCTCGGTCATCTGGACCATGAACTGCGCGCGGTAATCTTCGTTAAGGTTGTCCGCCGAGACCCCGCTGGCCCAGTCCGACCAGCGCTTGATATCGCGCCATTCGGAAAACGGCATGTCGAACAGGATGCACAACATGCCCAAGGTCTGCGGGATCGAGACCTGCTCGACCCAGTCGAAAGTTTCGCCGATGGGCAGGCCGTCCATCAGCTCCCGGGTGCGCGCTTTAACTTGTGCGTCCAGTTTGAGCATCTGGCTCGGCGAGAAGGCTGGCGCAATCACCTTGCGCTGCGCGGTGTGGATCGGCTGATCCTGCGCGATGAAGTTGGGAAAGCCTTCGCCGTTGACCGCCTCGGCGATGGTGATGTTGCCCATGTCCCAGCGCGAAGAAAACACATTGTGGCGTAGCTCGACTTCGGAGACGAGATCGTGCGTCACCGCCGACCAGTAAGCGCCGAACGGGCTTTCCTCGCGCCACGACAGCGGTGCGGTTTCGCGCAGCATCGCAAAGGGTTCGCGCCAGGTATCCTCGACGTAAAGCGCGTCCTGGCTGACATCGATCGGGTTCAAGGGACGGGTCATGCTGGTTCAAGCTCCTTGGACTTAACCGGCAGGCGATTGCCTGCAGCCTTGGCGCGCGCCGCGCCCTTGGCCAATTCCTTGCCGAGCGCGCGGACGTAGTGATCGAAATCGAGCTGGATCGTGTGCCGCCGCGCGGCGTAATATTGCCCGGTGTAATAGTCTTCGTCGGCCTTGATCACCCGCGCCATCTCGGCGGAATTGGGCGGCAGGTACTGCCCGGCAAGGTAGGCACCGACCAGCTTCGATTGCTGCTCGGCGAAGTTGACCAAGGTCGGCAGCGGCTGGGCGAGGCCCATGTAGAACAGGTTGGGCACGCCGGGCTTCATGATCCGCTTGTATAATGGCGGCGGGCGGTTGTCGGCGTCTGCCTGGAACGATGGATCGCTGAAGAACGGGAACTTGATGTCATAACCGGTCGCCCATACGATCACGTCGAGCTGTTCGCGCGTGCCATCGGTGAACACCACTCCGTCGCCGTCGAGCCGCTCCATCCCGCCCTTCATCGCGATATCGCCCGATCCTGCGCGGACCAGAAACTCGCCCGAGACGGTGCCGTGACTTTCGAACGGGCCAATCGTGGGTTCGGGCAGGCCATAATCGCTCATCTTGCCGACCAGCCCCTTGATCATCCGCGCGCCGAGCCACTGGCGCACCGCCTTGGGCATCCACGCCGGAGCGGGGTTCTTGTCGAGCGGTTGGCCACGGTAATACTTCGGGAAAATCCACACCCCGTGGCGCGCGGAGACAAACAGTCGGCTGGCAATCGGCCGCTGCGACAGCTCGCTCGCCACGTCCATGGCGCTGTTGCCCATGCCGACCACCAGCACGCGTTTGCCGACGCAGTTAACCGGCTCGAACGGCGAGCGGTAATCGTGGCTGTGAAGCTGCGCGCCGGTGAACTCGCCCGGATATTCGGGGATGCGCGCCGCCCAGTGGTGGCCGTTGGCAACGCACAGCGCGTCGTAGCGGCGCGTTTCGCCGGTCGATAATACAATCTCCCAGCCGCCCTCTGCCAACCGCTCGGCCCGCTCGACCCTGGTGTTGAAGGTGATGTGTTCGCGCAAGGCAAAGTGATCGACGTAATCGTGGAAGTACTGGAGCAATTGCGCGTGGTGCGGGTAATCGGGCCAGTCCGCCGGAACCGGAAAGTCCTCAAACGCCAGCCGCCATTTCGAGGTATCGATGTGCAGGCTTTGGTAGCAAGCCGACTTGCCGTTGGGATTGCCATAGTACCAGTTGCCACCAATGTTGTCCGATGCTTCGAACACCTCGAACGGAATGCCGTAATCCTTGAGCCGCTTGGCGGTGGTGAAACCGCTGCATCCCGCACCGATGATACAGACCTTGGGCAGTGCCGCTTGGGCCATGGCTCGAACTCTCCCGTGTGCCGCGATCCCGGCTTGAGCGAGTATGTTTAATCGAGCGGTTAATGTCCAGCGGACTCGCACATCAGCGATGAGGAATAGGGCTGCACCAAAACTTCCGCCCGGCTCCACTCGCCGCGCAGCCAGACTGCCTGCGCTTCGCCCGGCGGAAGGATAACCGGCATTGAGAAGCAGCCGATCTCGCGCAGCAGGGCGTTGGGCTCTGAGGTCAGCAGCGCAAAGCTAGGCACTTCGCTGTCTTTCCACACCCCGGCGAAGGCAAACAGCGGCTGGTCGGAGCAGCCGAGCCAGTGCGCGCGGCGCTTGCCGGTCTGGGGATCCTTGCCGCCCCATTCCATGAAGCCAGTCGCCGGAACGAGACAGCGGAACTCGCTGTTGCGCAAGTTCCCGATCCAGAACGGACTGTCAGGATTGCGCACGCTCAGCACACCACCCCGCGCATCGACCGGCATGCCCGGCGGCGGCACGCCCCACAGCCGCGGGATCATCCGCAGCGGTTGACCCGCGCACCCCGGCCCGGCAATCGCCTCGCGCCCCTGGGTCAGCACCGGCGCGAACTTCCCCGGCCCGATATGCCCGCCGCGCCACGGATCGGAACCAGCTGCGGCACCGAAATGCGCGGCAACTTCGGGGGCGGTGCAATCGAGGCGGTAGAGCATGGTCATTAGCGCGACATTGGAGCGAGCCGAGTAGAGACGCAATTGGTTCACTTGAACCCACCCGAAGACCGATCAGCTGATCTTGTCGAAGCATTGTACCGTAAACTGTTCGGCGGCCCGCTTACGCTTGACACCGCCTAATGTGTGTGTATCATACACACGATGAAAAGCGCCGACTTGATCCGCGATATGCAGGCGGCGGGGTGGGTGCTGGACCGGGTGCGCGGGTCGCACCATGTGTTCACCCACTCCTTGCGTGGCGGCCACCTGACGGTGCCGCACCCTAAGAAGGATTTGGGAAAAGGGCTGGTTGCGGCAATTCGCAAACAGGCTGGATTATAGGAATTTGCCATGCGTTATCCGATTGCCATCGAAGCAGGAACCAAGACCACGGCGTTTGGCGTGATCGTTCCCGATTTGCCGGGCTGCTTTTCGGCCGGCGACACGCTGGATGAAGCAATGGCCGGGGCGGAAGAGGCAGCGGCGGCGTGGATCGATGCAGCGCTCGATTCCGGGCTGGCGATCCCCGCTCCCTCCAGCCTGGACGTGCTGCGGGGGAATGCAGAATTTACAGGTTGGGCCTGGGGTGTGATCACGCTCGATCCTGCCCTGCTCGAGGATACCAGCGAACGCGTCAATATTACCCTTCCGCGCCGGGTGCTCAAGCGGCTCGATGCGCAGGCGCGCGCTGCGGGCGAAAGCCGCTCGGCCTATATCGCACACCTGACGCTGGAAGAAGCGCAGCAGTCGGCTTGAGATACCAACGGCGCCGCTGGACTGTCAGTCGCCGCGCGCCTATTGTCCAGCCATCCCCGGGGAGTCGTGTGACTGAGAGGCAGGTGTAACGCCCTGCGACCCGTTGAACCTGAACCCGTTAGCACGGGCGGAGGGAGGGCACGTCGATCCGCTCAGCCTGAGCTAGTCGAAGGCCCGTTCCGCCTATTGGAGCGCACATGGCCGACATTAACAGCAAGCTCGAAATCGGCGTCACCACCGGCCCGATCCGGGGCAGCCGCAAGGTCCACGTCGGGCCATTGGGCGTGAAGATGCGCGCGATCGATCTGGAGCCAAGCTCGGGCGAGCCGCCGCTCAACATCTATGACACTTCCGGCCCCTACACCGATCCGGCGGTAACGATCGACATCGCCAAGGGCCTGACCGAACTGCGCGCCAGCTGGATCCGCGGGCGCGGCGATGTCGAGGAAGTGACTCAACGCGCGGTCAAGCCCGAGGACAACGGCCAGCTCGGGCCAGACCGGTCGGGCGGCGTCCCCGCCTTCCCCAACGTGCGCCGCACGGTGCTGCGCGCCAAACCCGGCCACAACGTCAGCCAGATGCATTACGCCCGGCAGGGGATCATCACCCCCGAGATGGAATACGTCGCCACCCGCGAAAACATCGGCCGCGCGGCGATTCCGGGCCACATCCGTGACGGGCAAGACTGGGGCGCGAGCATCCCCGATTTCGTCACGCCCGAATTCGTCCGCGACGAAGTGGCGCGCGGCCGCGCGATCATCCCCAGCAACATCAACCACCCCGAAAGCGAGCCGATGGCGATCGGGCGCAACTTCCTCGTCAAGATCAACGCCAACATCGGCAATTCCGCAGTCGCCAGCGACGTCGCCGCCGAGGTCGACAAGATGGTCTGGTCGATCCGCTGGGGCGCGGACACGGTGATGGACCTCTCCACCGGCCGCAACATCCATGACACCCGCGAATGGATCGTGCGCAACAGCCCGGTGCCGATCGGCACCGTGCCGATCTATCAGGCGCTCGAAAAAGTCGGCGGGGTGGCCGAAGACCTGACCTGGGAAGTGTACCGCGACACGCTGATCGAACAGGCAGAGCAAGGCGTCGATTACTTCACGATCCATGCCGGGGTAAGGCTCGCCTACATTCCGATGACCGCCAAACGCGTCACCGGGATCGTTTCACGCGGCGGCAGCATCATGGCCAAATGGTGCCTCAGCCACCACAAGGAAAGCTTCCTCTACGAACGTTTCGACGAGATTACCGAGATTTGCCAAGCCTACGACATCGCCTACAGCCTGGGCGATGGCCTGCGCCCTGGCAGTGTCGCCGATGCCAACGACGAAGCGCAATTTGCCGAGCTCTACACGCTGGGCGAGCTGACCCACAAAGCGTGGGCGCACGACGTGCAAGTGATGATCGAGGGCCCCGGCCACGTCCCGATGCACAAGATCAAGGAGAATATGGAAAAGCAGCTCGAGGTGTGCGGCGAAGCGCCATTCTACACCTTGGGGCCGCTGACCACCGACATCGCGCCGGGCTATGACCATATCACCAGCGGCATCGGCGCCGCGATGATCGGCTGGTACGGCACCGCGATGCTTTGCTACGTCACCCCCAAGGAGCATCTGGGCCTGCCCGACCGCGACGACGTCAAGGTCGGGGTCGTCACCTACAAGCTCGCCGCCCACGCCGCCGACCTGGCGAAAGGCCACCCCGCCGCCCGCCTGCGCGACGACGCGCTGTCCCGCGCCCGCTTCGACTTCCGCTGGCGCGACCAGTTCAACCTGAGCCTCGACCCCGACACCGCCGAGCAATACCACGACCAGACGCTCCCCGCCGAAGGCGCCAAGACCGCCCACTTCTGCTCGATGTGCGGCCCCAAATTCTGCAGCATGCAGATCAGCCAGGAAGTGAGGGACTTCGCCGCCAAGAAAGAAGCCGGGCTGCTCAATTCGACCACCACCACCGAGGAAGAGGCCGAAGCCGGCATGGCCGAAATGAGCGAGCGTTACCGCGAGGGCGGCAACGAACTCTACATCGGTGCGGGTGGGAGGGAGCACGACTAACCGCGCGTCATCCCGCGCCCCGTCTCGTCATCCCGGACTTGACCCGGGACCCACCTTCTTCCCTGCTAAATCGCACTTAAGGAAGGCAGGTCCCGGACCAAGTCCGGGTGTAAATAGCCCCGCAATAGCCCCGCCAAAATTTATGTTAGAGCGGATTTCTAGAGACAAAGTCTTCTAGGAAGTGGTGCGCGCACGCGGAGAACTGGCTTGCCTCAAGTCTGTAGTGCGACATGATCGCCTCCTCCGTGAGTTGACGCTCCACAACGTCCGGATTCGATCTATTTTCCATCAGCTCTGATCGAATTTTTGCTAGAAATTCGCCCCGTTGTGAAAGTAACTCTTTTCGGTTCAGGTCAAGCTCGATGCGGGTCCGCTTGGCGTTCGGGACACCGTGACGCTTCGAAATCATTGGACCAAAAAATTCGAAGGCATCCGCGGGACTGTCTTCGTATGGATCTACCAATTTTTGTTTTGCTCGTTTTCGATTGTTACACACCGAGCAGGCGAGGGTTAGGTTTGTCCAGTCGTACGCCTTAGCTGGTTCCACTCCCTTAGGACAAATGTGCTCTACATCACCAAACGTCACGTGTAAGGGTTTGCATTCGCAATATGCACATTTTTCATTAGTTTCTGTCAGCAGGGCTTGTTTGATTTCTTTATGCCCGTAACGGCTAGTGGATTGATTCCAACGTTTGGTGCCCCCGCCTGACGGCGGCGATGATTTTGTCGGGATCGGCCTTCCAGACGAACGGTCGTGGCTCCTCGTTATGCTCCTTGATGAAGCGGTTGATCGCGGCCTGAAGGTCGACAGAGGTGGCTCGGCAAATCTG
>JANXUP010000082.1 GCA_025356175.1 Sphingomonadaceae bacterium
CACTACAAGTTCGGCGGCCACGCCAACCCCCAGCGCAGCGTTCAGGCCTATGCCTGGGCCCTGCAGGATTTGGGTGGGACAATTCACCAGCACAGCCCGGTTACGGGTTTCGAAACCGCGGGCGGCAAAGTCACAGCGGTCAAGACCGCCAAGGCCACCTATGGCTGCGACGCGGTCGTGGTCGCCGCCGGGCCGCAGATCCCGCAGCTGATGGCGCAGCTCGGCATAGACATTCCGCTGGCCGCGGCGCGCGCAGAGATGATCATCACCGAACCCGCGCCAATGATGCCGATCGGCGGGGTGGATGGCCACAAGCTTTACGGCCGCCAGACGATGCGCGGCAATCTTGCCTATGGCGGCGGCCCGCATGAATGGATCGACGTCGATGAAACCGGCCCGGCCGCGCGCCCGTCGACCCCGCTGGCCCGCAACCTGGCGCGGCGGCTCGCCGAATTGCTCCCCAAGGCAGCTCACCTCAACGTGATCCGCAGCTGGGCCGGGGTGATCGAGAATTCGCCCGATGGCCGCCCGATCATCGATCGTCTGACCAGCCCCGACAACGTGGTGGTCGCCTCGATGTCCGGGGTTGGCTTTGGCCTGTCACCGGCTTCGGGCCATGCAATCCGAGACCTGGTGATCGACGGAAAGTGCTCGTTTGCCGATATCGACATTTTCAAGCTGTCGCGCTTTGCCGGGCTTGAGTCTAACTGGCGCGAAAAGCGTGGGTGGACGGCGCTTGCATGACGAAATATTCGGCGCTTGGATTGCTGCGCGGGGTCTTCAACGGACAGAGCCACTGGCAGCCGGCCTGGCGCGATCCTGAACCCAAAGCCAACTACGACGTCGTGATTATCGGCGGCGGCGGGCACGGCCTTGCCACTGCCTATTACCTCGCGAGTGTCCACGGCATCCGCAATGTTGCGGTGCTCGAAAAGGGGTGGATCGGCGGGGGCAACACCGGCCGCAACACCACGCTGGTGCGGTCCAACTATCGCCAGAAACCGCTGCATGATTTCTTCGAATTCGGGCTCAAGATGTGGGAGCATCTTAGCGACGAGCTTAACTACAACGTGATGTTTTCGCCGCGCGGGGCGTTGATGCTGGGGCACAGTGACGCCGACATGACGATGCTGGCGCAGCGCGGCGATGCCATGCGGGTGGACAGCATCGATGCCGAACTGCTCAGCCGCGATCAAGTGGCAAAACTTGAGCCGCAGCTCGATATGTCACGCGATGCGCGTTTCCCGATCGAAGGCGGGCTGATCCAGCGGCGCGGCGGCACCGCCCGGCACGATGCTGTGGCCTGGGGCTATGCCCGCGCGGCCGACCGGCTGGGGGTCGACATCATCCAGAAATGCGAAGTCACCGGCTTCGTCCAGCAGGGCGACACCGTGGTGGGCGTAGAAACCACGCGCGGCCGGATCGGCGCGGGCCGCACGGCAATCTGCGTTGCCGGTCACAGCGGCCACGTGGCGGCGATGGCCGGGCTGACGCTGCCGGTCGAGAGCCAGACCTTGCAGGCGCTGGTCACCGAAGGCGTAAAGCCGATGATCAATGGCGTGATCATGTCGCAGTCGCTGCATTGCTACATCAGCCAGTCGGACAAAGGCGGAATCGTGATGGGCGGCGATCCGGACAATTGGCCAAGCTACGCCCAACGCGGCCAGCCAATGGTCACCGAAGGGGCGATTGCGCAGGCGATTGCGCTGGTACCGGCGCTTTCGCGGCTGCGGATGCTGCGCACCTGGGGCGGGGTCACCGACATGAGCTTTGACGGCTCGCCGATCATCGGCACCACCCCGGTGCCAAACCTCTATCTCAACGGCGGCTGGTGCTATGGCGGGTTCAAGGCCACGCCGGCGTCCGGCTGGACCTATGCCCATACGCTCGCCACCAGTACGCCACATCCGCTCAACGCGCCGTTCGATCTCGATCGCTTCCGGCGCGGTGACACGATCGACGAAAACGGCGTCGGCCCGATGCCGAACCACCGCTAGGAAAGGGGCACTGACATGATGCTGATCACCTGCTCCCACTGCGGCCCGCGCGCCCAGACCGAGTTCACTTATGAGCGCACGGTCGATTCCGTCGTCCAGCCCGATGCCGATCCGGCGCAGGCGATGGAACAACTGTTCACTCGCGCCAACCCGCGCGGGCTCGACGATGAATTGTGGCGGCACACCTTTGGCTGCCGCGCCTGGCTGGTTATGACCCGCCACCGCGTCACGCACCAGATCGAAGCGATCCGCGCGGTCGGCCCGGAGGCTTTGCCATGAGCGGCCCCCGGCGCGGCGACGACTGTGGCTCAATTCGCTTTACTTTCGATGGCAAGGAGCTGCTGGCGCGCCCGGGCGATACGCTGGCGGCCGCCCTGCTTGCCAACGGCATCGGACTGGTCGCGCGCAGCTTCAAGTATCACCGCCCGCGCGGGATCATGGCCGCAGGAGTTGAGGAACCCAACGCGCTGGTCACGGTCGGCACCGGCGGACGCAGCGAGCCCAACACCCGCGCGACCGATGTGTTCGTCTATGACGGAATGGTGGCGCGCAGCCAGAACCGCTGGCCCAATTTAGCCTTCGACGTAGGATCGGTATTGGGCCTCGCCGCCAAAACGCTGCCCGCCGGATTCTATTACAAGACCTTCTTCGGATCGGCCAAGCGGTGGATGTTCTACGAATGGTTCATCCGCCGCGCCGCCGGATTGGGTGATGCCCCAAGCGAGGCCGATCCCGATCGTTTCAGCCAGCGCGCGGCCTTTTGCGACGTGCTGGTGGTCGGGGCTGGACCGGCTGGTCTCGCCGCCGCATTGGCCGCTGCCGAAGCAGGCGAAAGCGTAATCCTGGTCGAGCAGGACAGCCTGCTGACGCCGTCGCTGGTCCGCGATCCGCAGGAACTCGGTCCGGCTTGGGCGCAGGCGACGGCAGTACGGATTCGCGCGTTGGGCGGGCGAATCCTGCTGCGCACCACGGCGACCGGTTATTGGGACGACAACCTCATAACCTTGAGCGAGCGGCTGGCCGAACCGGGCGAGCAGCCACCCAATGGGACCGCGCAGCGGCTGTGGCATGTCCGGGCCAAGCGGGTCGTGCTGGCCACCGGCGCGCTGGAGCGCCCGCTCGCCTTTGCGCACAACGATCGCCCCGGCGTGATGCTCAGCCATGCGGTGCGGACCTATGTGCGGCGCTTTGGCGTTGTGCCAGGCCAGCGCGTGGTGATCGCGACCAACAACGACGACGCCTATCTAACTGCCATCGCCTTGCGCGATGCCGGGGCCGAAGTTGTCGCGGTATTGGATACCCGGCCAGCTCCTGCCGGAGCGAGCAGCGGTTTTCCGGTTCACAACGACACCATGCCGCTGGCGACCAAGGGTGCGCGGCATCACTTGCGCGAAGTCAGCGCCCGAGTGGACGGCAAGATCGTGCGCTGGCAGGCCGACCTTTTGGCCATGTCCGGCGGCTTTACCCCGGTGGTGCATCTCCACATGCAGGCGGGCGGCGCGGCGCTGAACTGGGACGAGGCCAGCCAGTCGTTTCTGCCCGGTGCCGCGCGGCAGTCCGTCACCTCGATTGGCGCCGCGGCCGCTGCCGATCCGGTCGGTCCAACCCCGTCGCCGGAAAATCCGGGCAAGGCCTTCATCGATTTCCAGAACGATGTTTCGCTCGGCGATGTCGATCTCGCCTGGGCCGAGGGCTATCGCTCGGTCGAGCATCTCAAGCGTTACACCACGCTGGGGATGGCGACCGATCAGGGCAAGACCAGCAACATGGCGGCGCTGGGCAGGCTCGCCGAGAAGCAGGGTGTGGCCATTCCCGAGGCGGGCCTGACCACGTTCCGCCCGCCCTATACCCCCGTTACCATGGGGCTGCTGGCTGGCCGGACCGAACGCGATGCCGGAGCACATTTGCGCCGCCTGGCGCTCTACGAAGTGCATCAGGCGAAGGTACCGATCTGGCAGCCGCTGGGCTATTGGAAGCGGCCGCGCGCCTATCCGCAAGGGACCGAAACGCTTGCCCAGGCGGCACTGCGCGAGGCGCGCGGCGTGCGCCAGGCAGTGGGCATGACCGACGTTTCGACCCTCGCCAAGTTCGAAGTCAGTGGCCCGCACGCTGCCGCGCTGCTCGAACTGATCTGTGCGACAACGGTGGCCAAGCTGGCGGTGGGGCGCGGGCGCTACACCTTCATGTTGCGCGAGGACGGGCTGGTCTTCGATGACGGCACGGTCTGGCGGCTCGGTGAAGATCGCTACCTGCTGACCAGTTCGACCGGTGGGGCCGACCGCATGGCAACGCATATTTCCTATGTCCGTCAGTTCCTCTGCCCGCAGTTCAAAGTGTCGGCGGTCAACGTGCAGGAACACTATGCGGGGATCGCGGTGGCGGGGCCGCAGGCCAAAGCGGTGCTGGCCGCGCTGATCGGAGATGAGCCACCGCGCCACATGTCGACCACTTCCGCCACCATCGCCGGGTTGCCGGTCATCGTGCTGGCCGCAAGCTACAGCGGCGAGCGGGCTTTTGAAATCTATGTCGAAGCCAGCCAAGCGGAACCAGTGTGGGCCGCGTGCGAAGCCGAGGTGATTGCCCAAGGCGGCTGTCTCTACGGCATGGAAGCGATGGAATTTCTGCGCATCGAAAAGGGGCACTTGGTGGTCGGCGGGGAGATCGACGGCCGGCTCACCCCACACGAGCTTGCGCTGGGCGGGATGCTTAACAAGGCCGACGGTTTTGTCGGCGCGGCCGGACTGACACGCCCTGCACTGACTCAACCCGGGCGCAAGCAGCTGGTCGGACTGGAAGCCTTGGCGGGGACGATCCCGGAAGGGGCCATGCTCATCACTGCCCCCGGCCAGCCAGCCGAAGGTCACGTTACTGCATCGGGACTACGCGTGCTTGACGGTGGCTCGATTGCACTGGGCCAGTTGAACGACGGCTTCGCTCGCCGCGGCGAGCTCTTGCTCGCAAGCTCCACCACCCGGGGGCAGAGCGCGCGGGTCCGGGTCGTCGCTCCGCACTTCTACGACATCGGCGGGGAGCGTTACCGTGACTGATCTGTCGATCACCCAGCTGCCCGCTGCGCGGCTAAATGTGCTGGAGATCTGGAGCAATCCGCTGGCCGTCCTCGACCGCTTTAAGAAGGCCTTTGGCCCCCCATTGCCGCCTTTAGGGTCATCTCTGCAGTTGCTCGACAGGCAGCTGATCCGCTACGAACCAACGGTCTGGCTGGTCGAGGGAGAGACCACCGGATTGGCCGAAGTGCTCGGCTCCGACGGTAGCCTGACCGCGATTGGCGGCGGCATCGTGCGGGTCCGGCTGAGCGGCGCGGGATGGCGGAGCTTGCTGATGGAAGGCGGCGTATTCGATGCAGAATCAGAGACTTTCGCCGCAGGATGCAGCGCCGCAACCGTGATCGACCACGTCAATGTCCGGTTACTGGTCGAAAGCGATGACGCTTGCCTGGCCTATGTCCCGCTAAGCTATGCTCACGACATGATCCACTTCTGGACCGTCGCGGCACAATCGCTGGTCTAGCCGCTAGCGTCCTGCCGAAGCATGGCGCAGGGTCAGCCCCTGCGCATGGCGGCGCTGGAAGCCCTTCCATAGCGTGACGCCGTTGCCGCCAGGACTGTAGGCACTCCACGGCGTTTTGTCGGGGGCGTTCCAGACACCATCGCCGGAATTTTCGACAGGTACGTCGAGGAAACTGGCCATGCTGGTATCATGCTTGAGGTGGACCGCCAGGAACGCAGTTATGAAGTGCAGGTTGATCGCATTGACCCGCTCCGCCCGCCAGATCGGGTCTTGAAACCAGTCTATGTCCCACAGGCTGCCGCGCATTTGCGCAGGCGGGGGGCTGAGCCCGATGTCGTGGCCCGCTTGCCGGAATGTCAGCAGATACCGGTTCGAATTCCTGGCATTCTCGAAATCGGCGAGCGCACCGGTCTTGTAGTCCACTGTCATGTCAGCATCGCCCTGGATCAGCAGCATGGGCGCGGTGATGCCAAGCAGGCCTGTCGTCCCCCATGCACTGCGCGGCGCGCCACCGGCTGGCGCAATGGCCACGATCGCCTTGACCCCTGGAACCTTGCCCTCTGCCTCGGTTGCAGCACCGTGCGCGAGCCGTCTCATCCATCTTCCGGCGACCTGGCCCATGTTCGGGCCATCGGGGTCAAGAGTGGCACCGCCAGCGGCCAGAACTCCGTAACCACCCTGTGAGTACCCGATCAATGCAAGTTCGGCGGGGTCGATCAGTGTGCCCAGATCGTGGCGTAACGTCGCCGCAACGAAAGCAATATCGACCGGCCGGTTGAAGTTGGGCGCAGCCCGCTTGTCGGCCGAGACCACATAGGGGTCGGGATCTTCGTGATGAATGGCGGCAACGACATAACCTTTCGAGGCCAGATTTTCGGTCAACCAGGTCATGACCGCAGGCGAATTGCTGTAGCCGTGCGAAAAGATCACCAGTGGGTAGCCCTGCCCGTCTGGTGCCGCGCCCCGAATGGCCAGACCGGGTACGGTGAACCTAGCGGGCGGTCCGGGAGGCTCCCCGTAAAGGCTGCCCGAATAGGTCGTCGGTGCCGCGCCGCGCTTGGCCTTGGCCGGGTACCAGAGATCGACGGTCAACGCCCGGTCGTGGAGCTGGACGCGCCCGGTGGCGGGATCGACATTTAGCAAATCAGGCTGGGCCTTGTGGACCAGGGTAACACTGCGAAACCCTACCGCGTGCGGACCAAGGGGTGCCAATTGCGGCGCATCGATGCCCGGCACGCTGGGTAGCAGCCGCGCGCCGGGGCCGGCAGCAACAAGCAAGCCGGCGAATGCTATCAGGGTGATGGTGGTCAGGCGTGCCATGTGATCTGCTCCTCCAGCCAGGGCATCTGCTGGATCAAAGGGGGGAAGGTTACCTCTTTCAGCTGCCGGCTACATACCTGCGCTACCTGCTGAGGCAGAGCGCCAAGCTCGCCGCTGCGCGAAACAACCTGCACGGTTCGCGAAAAACGCCCGCGCGGCATCGGTTCGATCCGGATCATCCGCAGCAATTCCGGCGCGGCCGAAAGACAGACCGGAGAGGTTATCGTCCAACCAAGGCCTGCCGCAACCAGAGCAAGCTGCTGATGCGATGATTCAACTTCCACGCCTTGGCGCAGGCCGAGCTTCAGTCGCACAATCTGGCGTTCGATCTGTTGCCCCATGCCGGTCAGCCGCGAGAACCGGATAAACGGCAAGTCGGCAGGGTCCGCGTCGATCTGCAGCTGCTTGTTGTAGCTCGCCGGGACCGCTATCACGAAGCCCTCCTCGAACACCGGGTGCAATTCGATATTGTCACGGTGCTCAAGGTTGAAGCTGCCGGTCACCATCATGTCGATATCGCGGGCGAGGAATTCGCCCTGATGCTCAAGCGAAATTCCCGAGCGGATATTCCACCGTTCGGCCCTGCCGCCAAGATCGCTCATGATCGCCGCGGTCAGCTGGTTGGCCAGGCTGAATGACATGGCCACCGTCAGCCGCGCCAGTGGCAGGTCGGCGCCAACGCGAACATTATCGTAAGTGCTGCGGGCCAAGGCAAGCAGGTGCTTGCCGCGTTCGAACATCGAGCGACCGCTCGTCGTCAATCCCAATGGTCGCATCGAACGGTCGAACAGGGGCGTCCCAATGCTCGCTTCAAGGCGGGCAATAGTCTGGGAGACGGCTGACTGGGTAATCTCCAGATGCGCGGCGCACTGTGACATGCCGCCCAGTTCGACGGTCATGATAAGGACCTCGATGGCATGAAGATCGAACTCTTGCGCCGGCTTCATGCGATCACTTGCCCCTTGCTGGCCGACCAAAGGCGACCGCACCATTATCCATCCTAATGTATACCATACCCACGTGGCATAATGCCGCTAGGGACATTTTGCAGGCCGAACCGGGATCACGTTACCCGTCAATTGATCCGCGCGCCTTGCCGCAGCAATTCGCGTTGGACTGCCACCAAGTCCAGATCGGCAAATCCCCGCCCGCTCTTGACCGCCAGTGCGGCCGCAACGCCTGCGCCCTGCCCGGCCACTGCGCAGCACATCATGTTCCGCACCGCCGCATGGCTCACTTTGTCACCGCCGATCGTACGACCGGTGACGATAAGGTTTTTCACGCCTCGCGGCAGCATCGAACGGTACGGCACATGGAAATAGCGCCCGGTCGTCGGCAAGATAAGGTAGCCATAGCCGTCGATGAATTCGGGGAAGATCCCGATGCTGTCATCAAACCGGGCCTCACCCAGCACATCGCTTTTGGTCAGATTGTAGACCGCGTCGATCTTGCGGGTATCGCGAATTCCTAGAGTCATACCAAAGTTGCGCAGCTTGGCGTTCTCGCAGCCGGGCATGAAGGCCTTGAGCGCGTCGATTGCATGCATCGCCTGTCTGCGGCCCGCCATTTCGCCGTGCGTCAGGGCATCGGGATCGGTACCGTCGAGAGTGAGGTGGCACATATTCAGATAAGTGAGATCGCCTTGATCGGAAACTGTGCCCCAGGTGCCGGCCATGGTCTTCACGCTATCGGGAATCAGCCCCGCCTCCAGCGCCTTCTGAAACGGCTTGCGCAGGAAGGGAGAGAACATTTCATCCTCCTTGCCGCTGGTCTTTACCTCCCACTCCCCGCCGACCGCCCAGTCGCCGTAGGTTTGCGGATCGACCTTCACCGCATCGATGAAGCGCGCCTTGTTGACCCCGCACATCGAAAACATAACCGAGGCGGACATCATCTCGGCGACCGGGTGTTTGTGCGTTGGCGCGCCGCAGCGATCGGCAATGTCGCCATCACCGGTCGCATCGATCACCCGCTTGGCCAGGATCGCCTCGCGGCCCGCCTTGCTCTCGACAATGACCCCGACGATCGTGTCGCCTGCCATGATCGGCGCGACGAACAAACGGTGCAGCATCGGAATGACCCCGGCTTCCTCCACCAGCCGGTCGGCGACGAATTTGAAGCCTTCGGCATCGAGCGAATGGCTGATCGATTGTGGTTCGGGCATCGCGGCACCCATGATTTTGGCGCGTTCCTCGAACTCACGGCCAATGCCTTCGCTGTCGATCGTCTGGGGATGGCGATACCACGCAAAGCCCTCGACCCCGACCTGCGTGATATTACCTCCGAAGCAGCCGTAGCGTTCGAGCAAGATCGTCTCGACCCCGGCGCGGGCGCAGGCCAGCGCCGCTGCGAGTCCACCAGGGCCGGAGCCCACCACCAGCACATCGGTCTCACGGATCACAGCGATGTCGCGCGCGGCTTCTTGGATGAAGCGGGTCATCGCTGCGACACCTCCCAATCAGGGGCCGCGTAAAAGGGCGCGTTTGATGGGGCGAGCGGCGGCTTGCCCAAAACCAGATCGGCACCCTTCTCACCGATCATGATCGTCAGCGCATTGAGATTGCCGGTGGTGATCGAGGGCATCACCGAACTGTCGATCACGCGCAGGCCCTCGACCCCGATCACCCTGAGTTCGGGGTCGACCACGGCCATAGGATCGCCGGGGTCACCGATTTTGCAGGTGCACGAGGGGTGGAGCGCGCTCTCGACATGCGCGGCGATGAACGCGTCGATTGCTTCGTCGCTGGTGCAGTCTGCGCCCGGCTGAATCTCGCGGCCGCGCCAGGCAGCGAAAGCGGGTTGCTGGAAAATCTCCCGCGTCAGCCGGACGCCGGCACGCATGTCGGCCCAGTCTTCGGGATGGCTCATGTAATTGAACTGGATCCTGGGCTTGTCGCGCGGATCGGCGCTGCGCAGCGTGACCGTGCCGCGGCTCTTGGAGCGCATCGGGCCGACATGCGCCTGGAACCCGTGTTCGGTGGCAAGCGAACTGCCGTCGTAATTGATTGCCATCGGGAAGAAATGGTACTGGATATCGGGGTATCTGATCCCGGCGCGGCTGCGGATGAAGCCGCAGCTTTCGAAGTGGCTGGTCGCGCCGATCCCGCTGCGCAGGAACAGCCACTGCGCCCCCGCCAGTGCCTTGCCGAGCAGATTGGCCTGGCCATACAGCGTGACCGGCCGGGTGCAGGCCATCTGGAAATAGAACTCAAGATGGTCCTGCAGGTTTGCCCCTACCCCAGGCCGATCGGCGAGCACCGGCAGGCCAAGATCCTTCAGTTCCTGGGCCGGCCCGATCCCCGAAAGCTTGAGCAACTGGACCGAATTGATCGACCCGCCCGACAGGATCACTTCACGGTTCGCACGGACCTGGTGTAGCCGTCCGCGGCGCTCGAATTCCACTCCCACGGCACGCTTGCCCTCGAACAGCACGCGCGTAGCCAAGGCGTGCTGGATCACGCGCAGGTTCGGTCGCTTCCGCGCCGGATAGAGATAGGCCTTAGCCGCCGAACAACGCGTGCCCTTGCGGATGGTCATGTCCATCCGGCCAAAACCTTCCTGGCGGAAGCCGTTGTAGTCCTCGGTCAAGCTGTAACCCGCCTCTTGCGCAGCATCGAGCCAGGCCTGGTGGAGCGGATTGCGCAGCGTGCCGTAATCGGTGGAGAGCGGACCCTGGCTGCCGCGATATTCATTGCCGCCCTCGGCCCGGCTCTCAGCGCGTATGAAATAGGGCAGGACATCGGCGTAGCCCCAGCCGCGTGCGCCCTCCTCATTCTGCCAGCGTTCGAAATCGAGTGCATTGCCGCGCACATAAACCAGCCCGTTGATCGAGGATGAGCCGCCTAGCCCCTTGCCGCGCGGGCAGTTCAGCCGCCGGCCATTAAGGTGCGGTTCCGGCTCGCTTTCATAACCCCAGTTCCAGCGCCGGGTGTTCATCGGATAGGCCAGCGCGGCGGGCATCTGGATGAAGATCGAGCGGTCACTCCCACCGAATTCGAGCAACAGCACGCGATTGGTCCCGTCGGCGCTGAGCCGGTCGGCCAGCACGCAGCCGGCCGAGCCCGCGCCGACGATTACATAATCGTAGTTCTCATCGAGCGCTGAAGTCATCGCTTGGCAGCTGCTTCGACCGGACCGGCGCGATGCAGCGCGAGCAGCCCCTTGAGCGTGCCCCAGCACATCACCAGCAGGACCAGCGCCAAGGGCAGTCCGGTCGCGATGGCCCCGGCCTGCAGCGAGTTGAGCCCGCCACTCAGCAGCAGAACTACGCCGATCCCGCCAACTGCGAACAGCCAGATCACCTTTTGGCGCAGCGGCGTATCCGTGCGGCCACCGGCAGTCATCGTGTCGATCACCAGTGTGCCCGAATCCCACCCGGTGACGAAGAAGATCAGGATCAGCGCAATCGCCACGAACGAGGTGACCTGCGCCAAGGGCAGCGACCCGAGCAGCACGAACAGCTGCGTTTCGAGCGTCGCCTTGGCCAGCCCCGGGATCTGGCCTGCGGTGATCTCGGCAATGCTGGCGTCACCGAAAATCGTCAGCCAGATAATCCCGAGCAGGCTTGGCGCGATCATCGCCCCGGCAATGAATTCCCGCACCGTCCGCCCCAGCGAGATGCGCGCCATGAACATGCCGACAAACGGTGCCCAGCTGATCCACCAGGCCCAGTAATAGACCGACCAATCGTCATAGAACCCCATATCGCTGCGCCCGACCGGATTGGACAGCGCCGGCAGGAGCTTGAGGTAAGTGACGATGTTGCTGACGAAATCGCCGAGCAATTGCAGCACTGGCCCTGTCGCCAGAACGAACAGCAGCAAGGCCGCGGCGACCCACATGTTGGCTTCGCTGAGGATGCGGATGCCGCGATCGATCCCGCCGCGAACCGACAGGAAAGTGACAGCGGCCATGATCGCGATCAGGCCAAGGATTGCGGCGGGTGAGCTGGCGATACCGTAAAGATAGGTAATCCCGGCCATTGCCTGCTGCGCCCCGAGCCCCAACGAGGTGGCGAGGCCGAAGATCGTGGCGAGAACCGCCAGCACCTCTATCAGATCGCCCGCCCTGCCCCACACCGCCTTGCCAAAGATCGGATAGAAGGCCGATCGCATCGACAGCGGCATATTGAAATCATAGGCAAAAACTGCGAACGCCAAGCCGGTGACAGCAAAAATGGCCCAGGGATGGAGCGACCAGTCGAAGATCGTTGCGGCCATGGCCAGGCTCCGCGCTGCTGCCGGATCACCTGCCGCCCCGCCCAGCGGAGCTCCTGCTCCCCCGGCGAGCGACGAGGCAAAATGGGTCGCCGGCTCGCCCACGCCGTAGAACACCAGGCCAATCCCCATGCCTGCGCCAAACAGCATCGAGAACCACGAAAGCCGCGAATAATCGGGGGTTGCCCCCTTGCCGCCGAGCCTGATCTTGCCGAGCGGCGAGAGCGCCACAACGATGCAGAACAGCAGCAGCAGGTTGCCAACCGACATCAAAAACCAGTCAAAGTGCGCCACCACGCCGCTGCGCATCGCTGCAAAAAAATCTGCGGAAGATTGCGGCGCAATCACGCTGAAAACGATCACGGCCAGCGAGATCACCGCAGTGGGAACGAACACCGCCGGGTTGACGATCATGCCGCCCCAGCGCCGGTTTGACTGGCCGTAGGCTCCCGGATCGATATCCTTGGTCCAGTCCGACATTGGTTCATTTCCCCCTTAGCAGCTGTCTCGCCGCTGTTTCCAGTGCCCTGCTGAGCCACGGTGCGAAGCTGCGCCATACTTCGACTTCAAACCGGTCTTCGCCAGTCCGGAGCAGAATAATCTCCATTGTCTCGAACACGGTACGCGTGGCCCGGCCGACCGCAAACCGTTCGAGATCGAGCGGACAGCCTGCGGCGAGCACTTCGGTCGCGCGCCGGCCTTCGACGATCAGGCAGACCGAGCGCTCGCTGATCTCGGTGATCGCCAGCGGCAGCCCCGCCCCCATAGGGAGCGTCGTTCCTGCGGGCGCGCGGAGCAGCCACTCGTTCGGGCCAAGACAGGCGATGCCGGCCTCGGTTTCGCCGATGCGCTTGGGCAGCTTGGTTTTCAGCACCGTCTCGAGCGCTTGCGCTTGCCGTGCGCGCAGCGAGTAGCGTGTCAGCGGCGGCGCCAATGCAATCGTTACGCCTTCGCCAATGAAATGCCCTGCCAAGACGGGTTCGCTGCGTGCCAGTGCGTCAGACATTGAGTCGCTCCCCTTGCGGGTCGTAAAACACCATCGGGCTGACTGTCGCCGTGAAAGTCTGGCCAGGCGTCGGGATATGCAGCACCTCACCCATCCGCCCCTGCCCGCCCGCAACCAGCGCCAGCGCGATCGAGCGGCCAAGCGCTTCGCTCCAGTAAGCCGAGGTGACGTGGCCGATCATCTTCATCGGAATTGATTGTGTAGGATCGGCAACGATCTGCGAGCCTTCTTCAAGCACCACTGCGGGATCGTCGGTCAACAGCCCGACCAGCTGCTTGCGGCCCAGCGCCGCTATATCGGGCCGCGCCAAGCTGCGCTTGCCGACGAAATCGGGTTTCTTCTTGCCCACGGCCCAGTCGAGTCCGGCATCGTAGGGCGTAACCGTGCCGTCAGTGTCCTGCCCGACGATGATGAAGCCCTTTTCAGCCCGCAACACGTGCATCGCTTCAGTGCCGTAGGGCGTGATCCCATGGGCAGCACCAGCAATCATCAGCCGCTCCCACAAGGCGCGGCCATAAGCGGCCGGTACATTGATCTCAAAACCGAGCTCGCCGGTGAAGCTGACCCGGAACAACCGGGTGGGCACGCCGCAGATCGTCCCCTCACGGATCGCCATGTGCGGAAAAACCTCGGGCGAAAGATCGATGCCCTCGACCAGCGGTTCGAGCAGCTTGCGCGCCAGCGGGCCTTGCAACGCGATCACTGCCCATTGCTCGGTCGTGCTGGTCAGCCATACGTCGAGGTCTGGCCATTCGGTCTGGAGGTAGTCCTCCATCATGTTCAGCACCCGTGCTGCGCCGCCGGTGGTGGTGGTCAAGTGGAACCGGTCCGGGGCCAGCCGCGCGGAAACACCGTCGTCGGTGATGAACCCGTCTTCCTTGAGCAGCAGCCCATAACGGCAGCGCCCGGGTTCGAGCGCCTTCCACGGGTTGGTGTACATGCGGTTGAGGAATTCCGCCGCATCGGGTCCGACCACTTCGATCTTGCCTAATGTCGAGGCGTCGAAGATTCCGACCGACGAGCGGACCGCACGGCATTCACGGTTGACCGCGGCGAGCATATCTTCCCCGGCTAGCGGGAAATACCGCGCCCGCCGCCACTGCGCCACCAGTTCAAACACCGCGCCCTGTTCCTCGGCCCAGCCATCGATGCACGTCTTGCGGGTCGGCTGGAACAACGCGCCTTGGGCGTGGCCCGCCAGAGCCCCGAACGTTTGCGGGGTATAGGGCGGGCGAAAGGTGGTGAGGCCCACTTCAGTAACGTGGCGGCCCAATGCTTGCGCGGCGATCTGCAGGCCGTTGAGGTTCGAAGTCTTGCCCTGGTCGGTGGCCATGCCGGTGGTGGTGTAGCGCTTGATATGCTCGATCGACTTGAACCCCTCACGCACCGCAAGGTGAATGTCCTTGGCGGTCACGTCGTTCTGGAAATCGACGAAGGCCTTGATCCGGCTCGGGTCGCGCGGGGTCGGCAGTGCGTCGATCACCAGACCGCTGCCGCAATTCCATTTGCCCGAACCGGCCCCGACACAGCGGACTTTTTCGTTCGGTCGATCGGGTACATAAGCGCCCAGCTCGTCGCTCCATGCTAGGCTGCCCTTGCTGTGCGACCACAAGTGAACGCTGGGGGTCCACCCTCCCGCCATCAACAGCGCATCGCAGGCGATCCGGGCGTGGCCAGTGCCATCATTGCGCGCCGCGGTGATCGCCTTAACCGCATGGCGTCCATGAACCCGGATAACGCTGTGGCCGAGCCTGACGGGAATACCGAGTTCTGCCGCTTCCCCGGTCAGCGCCGGTGCAACGGTTTCGCGGACGTCAATAATTGCCGTCACCGCCACGCCTGCACGGGCATGGGCGAATGCGTCGCGCCAGCCGCTGTCGTGGGCCGCCATCAGCGCGACCGCCCTGCCCACCGCGACGCCGTGTCGCAGCAGATAGGTTTTCGCTGCAGAAGCCAGCATCACACCCGGGACGTCGTTCCCGGCAAATACCAATGGCCGTTCGATTGCGCCTTGGGCGAGGATTACTTCGCCGGCGCGGATTCGCCACAGCTGTTCGCGCGAGCCGCTGCCCACGTCCGTCAGGTGATCGGTCAGCCGCTCGACTGCGCCGATGAAATTGTCGTGATAATAGCCGAATGCTGTCGTGCGATTGAGCACCGTCACGTTGGGTGCGGCGGCGAGATCCTTCAGGCTTTCCTTGAGCCAGGGCCACAGCGCCGGATCGTCCAGCGCGCCGCCGCCGGGCTCGTCCTGTTCATCGATCAGGACGATGCGCTTGGAAGTGCCGCTGGCCTCCAGCGCCGCGTCGATCCCGGCCGGTCCCGCCCCGACGATCAGCAGGTCGCAATGGGCATACACAGCTCCATAGTGATCGGGATCTTCCTCGCTCGGGGCCTCACCCAGTCCAGCCGCGCGGCGGATCAGCGGCTCGTACAACTTGTCCCAGAACGAGCGCGGCCACATGAAGGTCTTGTTGTAGAAACCAGCTGGCAGGAACATGCCGAGCCGGTCATTGATCGCGCCGATATCGGTCTTGAGCGAGGGCCAGCGGTTCTGGCTGGTCGCGGTCAGCCCGTCGTAAATCTCGACTGCGGTGGCACGCAGGTTGGGGGTATGGCGACCCGGCCCGCGGCTGACCGAAACCAGCGCATTGGGCTCTTCGCTGCCCGCGCCGAGCAGTCCGCGCGGGCGGTGATACTTGAACGAGCGCCCGAACAGCTTCACGCCGTTGGCCAATAGCGCCGAGGCCAGCGTATCGCCTGCAAACCCTTGATACGTAACGCCATCGAAGCTGAAACTGATCGGTCGGCTACGATCGATCCGCCCGCCCCGGTCAAGCCGGAACCCGCTCATCGGCGCAGTTCCCCGGCCTTGTAAGTCACTTCGAACTTGTCGGTAGCGGTATCGCGTACCGCGTTGAAGAACCGTCCGCAGCCGTGAGTGTGCCGCCAGCGTTCATGATGGCGGCCGCGCGGGTTGGAGCGGATGAACAGGTACTGCGTCCAGTCTTCGTCGCTCAGCGCCGCTGGGTCTGGCGGCCGCGCGATGTGCGCTTCGCCGGCATAAGCAAATTCGATCTCGGCGCGTTGCTCTTCGCAATAGGGGCAGTGGATCAGCAACATCTCAGTGCGCCACAGCGGCGGCGGCCGCCTCATCGATCAAGCGCCCGGTGCGAAACCGGTCGAGGTTGTAGGGGGCGTTGATCGGGTGCGGTTCGTCTTTGGCCATCGTATAGGCCAGCAGGTCGCCCGCGCCCGGCGTCGCCTTGAAGCCGCCAGTGCCCCAGCCGCAATTGACGTAGAGCCCGGGCACCGGGGTCTTGCCCAGGATCGGTGAGCGATCGGGGGTGACATCGACAATGCCGCCCCAGGTGCGCAACATCCGCATCCGCCGGAAGATCGGAAAGATCTCGCAGATCGCTGCCAGGGTATGTTCGACAATGTGGAGCGCGCCGCGCTGCGAGTAGCTGACGTATTGATCGGTGCCCGCGCCGATCACCAATTCGCCCTTGTCCGACTGGCTCATATAGGCGTGGACGGTGTTGGACATGACCACGCACGGAAACACCGGCTTGACCGGTTCGGAAACCAGCGCCTGCAACGGATAGCTTTCGAGCGGGAAATCAAGCCCGGCCATCTGCATGATCACCGAGCTGTGCCCGGCAGCCGACACGCCGACCCGTTTCGAGGCGATGAAGCCGCGTGTCGTTTCGACCCCTTCGACCGCGCCATCGGCACCGCGGCGGATGCCGGTCACGGCGCAGTTCTGGATAATATCGACTCCCAGCGCCGCCGCCGCGCGGGCATAGCCCCAGGCGACGCTGTCATGCCTTGCGGTTCCGCCGCGCCGCTGCAGCGCTGCGCCCAGCACCGGGTGGCGCGCGTCGGGCGAAATGCTCAGCGGCGGGCAGTATTCCTTGGCCTGTTCGGCGGTGAGCCACTCGTTGTCGACGCCGTTCAATCGGTTGGCGTGGATGTGTCGCTTGAAGCTCTGCACATCGTGAACATTGTGCGCGAGCATCATCACGCCGCGCTTGGAATACATCGTGTTGTAGTTGAGCTCCTGGCTCAGCCCGTCCCACAGCTTGAGCGCGTGATCGTAGAGGTGCGCGCTTTCGTCGTAGAGATAGTTCGAGCGGATGATGGTGGTGTTGCGGCCCGTATTGCCGCCGCCGAGCCAGCCCTTTTCGATCACCGCGACATTGGTGATCCCGTACTTCTTGGCGAGGTAGTAGGCCGCGCCGAGCCCGTGTCCGCCAGCGCCGACGATGATCGCATCGTAAGCCGGCTTGGGGCTCGCGTCGGGCCATTGTTCGGGCCACGACTGATGCCCGCCCAGCGCCTTGGCAAACAGGCTGAAGGCACTGAAGCGGGTCATGCCGCGCTGCCGACCAGCGGAGCGTAGACGACCATCATGGTGCACCCGCCCCGGCTGCCCGCGCGGTGCTGCGTGCCAGGCATTCGGACCACGAAGTCGCCCGGCCCATAACTCGCTTCATCGTCGAAGAAATCGCCTTCCAAAACGTAGATCTGCTCAATCGTATCGTGCGCATGAAGCTCACCCAGCGGACCCGGTGCAACCTGCAGCAACATGGTGCGATAGCCCGCAGGATCATCGATCAGCGGGCGCACCCGTTCACCGGGCCGCTCGCCTGCGCCCCAATCGCCTGCCTCGATCTTCTTTGAGCCTGCGGAAGGCAAGGTGCGGCTTTCGTTCATGGCTCGGCACGCTCCAAAGCTGCCTTGGCGCGGTCGACGTAGAAATCCTTGAACGCCTCAACCAGCTTTTCTTCGACCGCATAAGGCCCCTGACGGTAACCCGCGTTCGAGATCCCGAGGTGATTGAGCTGCGAAAAGCGCCCGTCCTGATTGTTGGTCGTGCGCCACAGCGCGGCAATTCGTTCGGGGTCATAGTCCACCCCCTCAACCGCATCTTCGTGGACCAGCCAGCTGGTCCGCAGCAGCGTCTGGTCAGCCGACAGCGGCGTGAGCGAAAAGGTCACGACATGATCGCAGCAGAAATGGTGCCAGCTGTTGGGTTGGGTCCAGACCGAGAGGCTGGATGTTTCGGGCTCGGTAAACGGCCCGATCAGCTTCTTGCAGGCCAGCTTGCCGTCGATCGACTGCGTCACCGCGCCGCCCGCAAGCGGCAGCCGCGCGATCCGGTGCCACCAGCCATCGGGAAACTCGATCAACTCGCGGAATATGCCCATGTCCTGCCACTGCGCCCGCTTGGCTTCGACCAACGCGTCGAACGCACTGTCATCGACGACATCGCTTGTCCCGTCTTCGGGCAGCCCCTTGCCGAAGCCATAGGTCCCCAGCACGCTGATCAATTCGGGGTGGCCCGCATCGCAATGATAGCACTCGCGATTGTTTTCCATCACGAGCTTCCAGTTGGCATGCTCGATCAGGTCATCCTGCACCGCGACCTTGCATTTTTCGAGGTCGTATATCGCGATCTGATCGGCAATGTCGGCCTTGACCCGGTCGATCGGCGGCGGGTCATCGGCCATGCAGATGAAGATCAGCCCGCCGATGTTCTCCAACGCGACCGGAGTCAGGCCGTGGTCCTGCTTGTCGAAATCGTCGGCCATGCTCCGCGCCGCCAGCAACGCCCCGTCGAGGCCATAAGTCCACTGGTGATAGGGGCAAGTCAGGCGCGCCGCGCGGCCGCGCTGCTGCTCGCATATGCGCGAGCCACGGTGGCGGCACGAATTCCAGAACGCCCGCACCTGGCTGTCACGCCCGCGCACGACGATGATCGAATTGCTCGCGAGTTCGAAGACGAAGTAGTCGCCGGGCTGTTTCACGTGGGCGACCGTGCAGGCATAAAGCCAGACCGATTTAAGCATGACCTGCGCGTCGAACTCGAAGGCTGCATTGCTCACGTACAGCTCGCACGGCAGGGTATGGCCCGGGCGGTCCTGGTGGAGCAAATCGGCAATGGGTTCGTAGCGAGACATGCGCCTAGCTCCTCAACGCAGTGTTGTCCGGGTCGAACGGCGAATCCGCGATGACTGTCGCATTGCGGCGCTCGCCCAGAATGACCACTTCGAGCTGCGTGCCCGGTTCGCCCAGCGCGGGCGCCACCATCGCCAGCGCCAGGCTCTTGCCGCAGCGCCAGCCATAACCGCCCGAGGTAACCCGCCCGACCAGCTCGTCGCCGCGATAGACCGCTTCAGAGCCGCGCGCATCTGCATCGGTTACCCCGTGTACTTCCAGCGTGACCAGCCGATTGGCGAGACCCCGCTCGCGCCAGGCCAGCAGGGCGTCCTTGCCGAAAAACCCTGGCTTCTTGAGGCTGATGAACCGATCGAGCCCACTTTCGTGCGCCGAATACTCGATCGACAGTTCGCGCGGGATCAGCTTGTAGCTCTTTTCCAGCGCCATCGCGGTCATCGCCCGGATCCCGAACGGCTTGATGTCAAACTCCGCTCCGGCCTCCATCAGCTTGTCGAAGATGTAATTCTGCAGCTCGATCGGGTGGTGGATTTCCCAGCCCAGCTCGCCGATGAAATTGACCCGCAGCGCGTCGACTTGCGCGGCGCCGATGCTGATCCGCTGCCCGGTGAGCCACGGAAAAGCTTCGCTTGAGAGGTCGGCATCGGTCAGCTTGGCCAACACATCGCGGCTGCGCGGCCCGGCGAGGACGAGCACGCCCATCGCGGTGGTCAGGCGCTCCATCGTCACCGAACCATCGCGCGGCAAGGCCTTGCGCAGGTAGTCGTGATCGTGCCGCTCATAAGCCCCGGCCGAAACCAGATAATAGCGTTGGGGGGCGATCTTGTAGACGGTGAATTCGGCGCGCACCCCGCCTTTGGCGGTCAACAAGTATGACAGCGAAACTCGGCCAATTTTCTTTGGCACCGCATTGGTCAGCAGGCCATCGAGCCAGGCTTCGGCCCCGGGGCCGGAGACCTCGCACTTGGCGAACGCGCTCATGTCCTGAATGCCGACTTGTTCGTGCACGTGGCGGCATTCGTTGCCGACGTGCTCGAAATAGTTCGAGCGGCGGAACGACCATTTTTCGCGGACCGGTTCGCCCTCACCGGTCACCGGGTGGTTGTGGTTCAGCAGCACGTCAGGCCGGTCCAGATTGGCTTCGCTCAATGCATAACCTTTAGGCGCAAACCAGTTCGGGCGCTCCCACCCGAACACCGAACCGAATACCGCGCCAAGATCCTTCATCCGGTCGTAACACGGGGTCCGCCGCAGCGCGCGCGCAGCTTCGCGTTCCTCATCGGGGTAATGAACGGTGAAGACCTTGGCGTATGCTTCCTCGTTCTTTTCGATCAGGTAGCCGCGCCCGGCGTAATCGCCGAAGCGGCGCGGATCGACCCCCATCATGTCGATGGTGGGTTCGCCATCGACGATCCAGTGCGCGAGCTGCCAGCCCGCGCCGCCAGCCGCAGTCACCCCGAAACTGTGGCCTTCGTTAAGCCAGAAGTTTTTGAGGCCCCAGACCGGACCGACAATCGGCGAGCCATCGGGCGTATAGGCGATTGCGCCATTGTAGACGCGCTTGATGCCAACTTCGCCGAACGCGGGCACGCGTTCCATCGCCGCGAGGATGTAGGGCTCAAGTCGTTCGAGCGCGTCGGGAAACAGTTCGTATTCGCTGCCCGCGTCGGGACCATCGACATAACAGGCCGGGGCTCCGACCTCATAAGGGCCGAGCAGAAGGCCACCAGCTTCCTCGCGCATGTAATAGCTGGCGTCGGATTCGCGCAGCACGCCCATCTCGGGCAAGCCCTGGCGCTTGCGTTCCATGATCGCGGGATGCTGCTCAGTGACGATGTATTGATGCTCGACCGGGATGACCGGAATGTCGAGACCGACCATCGCCCCGGTCTGGCGGGCAAAGTTGCCCGAACACGAAATGACATGCTCGCAGGTGATCTCGCCCAGAACGCCATTGGACTCGGTCGAAACCAGCCATTCGCCCGACGGCAGTTGAGTGATCCCGGTCACCGCCGTATTGCGATAGATCGTCGCCCCGCGCTGGCGCGCGCCTTTAGCGAGCGCCTGGGTCAGATCGGCAGGCTGGATGTAGCCGTCTTCGGGGTGCTGGATTGCGCCGATGATCCCATCGGTGTTGCACAGCGGCCAGATTTCCCTGACCTGCGCGGCAGTCAGGAAATTGACGTCGACCCCAATCGTTTTCGCAACTCCGGCATAATAGTGATATTCGTCGAGCCGGTCCGGGCTGGTGGCAAGGCGGATGTTCGAAACCTGCGAAAACCCGACGCTCAGCCCGGTCTCCGCTTCAAGGCTGGGGTATAGCCCGACCGAATACTGGTGCAATTTGCCGACCGAATAGCTGAGATTGAACAGTGGCAGCAGGCCCGCGGCATGCCAGGTCGATCCCGAAGTCAGTTCCTTGCGTTCGAGCAGGATAGAATCGGCCCAGCCGAGCTTGGCCAGATGGTACAGCGTGCTGACCCCAACCACGCCGCCGCCGATCACTACTGCCCTGGCCGTCGTTTTCATGTGGCGCACCCGATTGCTCTCGATCAAGCTTCGCTATGTCAGCCAATAAGGCGAAGCGACAACTGCCAAGGCCCAGCAGCCACTCAATATCGATCATTCTAATATCTAGAATTAGTTCAGCACGCAGTGTAGATACATTTGTGCGTGGCGCTCAGCCAAAATTCGGGCATGATTGGGCAAGGCGGTCGCCGCCA